>CAIYZV010000026.1 GCA_903930765.1 uncultured Pirellula sp. | reverse complement strand
GGACGCTACCTCCTTGAGCAAAACCATCACATCGCGTCCTGTCTCCGCATCGAGCGATGCTGTCGGTTCATCGCAGATGACAATGTCTGGATCATGGACCAAGGAACGCGCGATCGCAATCCGCTGTTGCTGCCCACCCGATAGTTGATTCGGATACTTGTTTCGATTCGGCCCCATTCCCAATCGATCGAGCAAACGGTTGCTTTCCCGTTTCGCGCTGGCCAGCGTCCAACCTCGCACCACCAACGAGACCGCAGCATTCTCAGCCGCCGTAAGGGCCGGGATCAAGTTGAACTGCTGGAAAATAAACCCGAGATGCTTGGCCCGAAACTCGACAAGTTTAGCACCCCGCATCGTGGTAAGCTCTTCCCCCAAAATGCTGACGCGTCCCCCCGTCGCCGTCAACAAACCCGCGATCACGGAAATCAAAGTCGTCTTGCCGCATCCGCTCGGGCCTACCAAGAAACTCGTCGCCCCTTTCGGAAAATCGATATCGACCCCATGGAGCACCGTCACCTTCGCCTGCCCCTCCCCGAACTCCTTGACGATCCCTCGGCAGGAGATAGAAACCCTTGAGGGATCAAACTGCACAGGGTTGGTGTTCATTGCCGAGCTATTCGATGGGTGGCTATTCATGATCGGACTGCATACCGCACGGGTTAACCTAGGAGTACAGTGTTACCCTCGAAACACAGTGTTATCCTCGGAACACAATCGCTGGGTCGACGAACAGCAAACGCCGCAGCGCGATCAATGCGGCTATCAGAATAATGATTGCCGCCACAGCGCCCGAAGCGATTGCGACTCGAAATGGCAGATAGAAACCGGTGAAGTTTGGATTATTTTTGCCCGCGAATTCAAAGAAACAGGCGGCTCCGAATAATCCCACACTGTAGCCGACAAAGCCCACGACCATCGCCTGCAAGAAGACCATTCCGATCAGTCGCGAGTTCTTCGTGCCGATGGCCTTGAGGACCGCAAACTGCTTGAGGTTCTCCAGCACGAACAAATTGAACATCAATCCTGCCACGCAGACACCGACGATAACTCCCAATCCTACGACCGTCCCGAAGCTGACTGGTATCCCCGTGTTATCAATCACATACTGAATCGCTTTGTTTCGGAACTCTTCCGAGCTTAAAGCCTGCAACCCGGTACGTTCTTTAATGGTTTCAGCGACATCCTCCGGTGTTCGATCCGGCACAGATCGGGCCACCACGAAGGACATTTGATTGCGTCCGTTGTTGGTGTACTGAAGCGCATGGGAGTAGCGAGTAAAAAATGTGATGGCTGACGTGAATTTCGGGGAGTCTTTCACGATCGCGACGACGACGGCACGTCGGTCGTTGAGCTCGACCGTCTTGTTGAGCGCTAGCGGTTCATTCCTCCAGACCTTGGTAAACCCATCCTGGCTCACCGCCACTGCATCGGGGTGGCGCAAATCCTCGATGTCCCCCATGACGACCCTGGGCGGAACACCGATCAGCGAACTGTCATCGACGCCGATAAGAATCGAAGATTCCAAATCTCCCTTGGCTGTCCGAACCGTCGCATTGGCCTTGAACAACGGTACCGCCCACTCGACACCAGGCACACCTCGCACACGCCCCAACTCAGTGTCTCGCAACGGAAATATCGTATCGAGATTCTTCACCCCGCGATCCATCACCCAAATGTTCGCTTCCGGCACGTCAGAAACGATCGCACCCGCCCTCGCGATCAACCCGAGAAAAATACCGACTTGCTGATTGATCAACAGGGTTGAGAACGCCACTCCGAGAACTAACCCCAGGTACTTTGCCCGATCATAAAACAACATTTTCAGCGCGATGACGAACATCGTGAATCCAATTGGGGCAAAGGGGACAGCTAGACGCGTGGGGCGGAAAGAGACTTTAGATCGACACCGGGTCGAGGTGGCAAGTGCGCTCGAGTCCGATGGATATTACTTCCACCATTGATCCAGTTCGCGAAGCAAATCGCGAGCGATCGCCGATTGCTCCTCACGTAGATTATGATTCTCGAGTGGGTCGCTGGACAGATGATATAACTCCTCACTGCTTCCCTTTTCGATCGATTCATTAGGAACGATCAACTTCCACTCCCCTCGCACAATCCATCGCCAACGGAGATTTTCCCGTGGATCGTCGAGATCGTTGGCATTGTGTGTGAAGCACTCACCATAGATCGCCGATCGCTCGCGAGTCTGGACTTCGTCGGACAGATCGATGCCTTGCAGCCCCTCCGGGATTTTGGCCCCGATGGCGGTCAGCAGGGTCGGTACCAAATCAATGCTATGGGCTAGATCCGGGCTTTCGCGAGATGCCCAATGCCCCGGCCAACGAATCATGATCGGTGTCCGCACGCCGCCATCGTACGGCGATTGTTTGGATTTGGGTGCATACCGTGTGCTGTTGGGATCTTGGATCCAACCGTTGTCGGTCACATAGACCACGATGGTGTTTTGGGATAACCCTCGCCGATCCAGACCTTCGAGCAACTGCCCGACGGTCGCATCGAACCACTCCACCATCGCCCAATACTTGGCGACATGTTCGGTTGGCGCCAATGGCCGCATGCGATCGAGATACTCTTTTGGTGGCGTGTGCGGATCATGGGGTAGCAGAGGTGCGTACCAAACCATCCAAGGTTTCTTATCGCTCGTCGCTTCATCGATAAAGTCCTCGATCGGTTTCAATGTCTCGCGTCCGATCTTCAAGCCATCGTCTCCATGGCGTTGACCTCGGGTCATTCCGTGCGTGAATCCACCTTCACTGTAATGACCTTGCCACCATTTCCCTGTTTGCAAGGAAACGTAGCCGTGTTCCGAGAGCAGGCGTGGCAACGTTGGCACCGCCCGCATGTGCTCGTTCATCCGTTGTCGACCTGCTCGGAACGCATCCGACTCATAAAACGACTTGCCCGAAAGACCAGATACCAGCGGCGGATCGTTCGAGGTGATTTTGTGCTGGTGCGGATATCGGCCGGTCAGGATCGTCGCAAGGCTCGGGCAGCAGAGACTCGATGGGACATATCCCCGTCGGAACGTGATGCTCTCGCGGGCGAGCCGATCGATGTGCGGGGTCTGGATATGGGGGTGTCCCATAAAGCCATAGTCGGTCCACGCTTGATCGTCCGAAACAATCATCAGAATGTTGGGGGGCTCGGCCCCGTAACAGCGCTGCATCGACGACAATCCGGCGAGGAGGATCAGCAGGAAGTGCCCGATGGCAGCGCGATGATTCATTCGATCTCAGACTTGCTTTCGCATGCAGCAGTTCTTGAACTTCTTGCCCGATCCGCATGGACACGGATCATTGCGGCCGGCTTTCTCGCTTCGATTGCGGATCGTGACAGGCTCTTCGGGTTCCGAAGCACCTGCGCGATCGGCCGCCTCGAGGTCTGCTTGTTTCTCCGCCAACAGTGTCTTGGTGACGTCAAAGGCATCGTGACGCGCGCTGGTTTCCACCCACGAACTGGCCACCAACTCGTCGTCCATCGCTTCCATCCGAAAAATAACGTCGGTGATGCGTTCGCCGAGCGAGTGCCACATCTGTTCGAACAGCCGCATCCCTTCCCGCTTGTACTCCACCTTCGGATCCATTTGGCCCATGCTTCGGAAGCCAACACTGGAACGGACGTGGTCCATGGCCAGCAAGTGATCCTTCCACGCAGAATCGAGCGTGGTCAACAGAACGGTACGTTCCATACGACGGATCTCCGGATAGTAGCGATCGTCAAACGCCTGGCTGATCTTCGCCTTGAACTCGTCCCGAGTCCACTTCACAACTTCCTCTGGGTCTCCCGACCAACCGAGGTCACGTTGCATCCATTCGATGAGCGATTGGAACTCCCCGTTATTGGTTGCCAAACAATCACCGAGCTTCCTCGATTGATTCTTGCCAAAGATCGAGTCGACCTTTTCACCGACCTTCGTCCAGACCGATTGGGCGCGATCGACGCTAGCTCGGCTGATGTCGGTCAATGCTTCGTACGTTTTATCACCGGCGGCTTGCAGCTTCTCGAGGACGTTCGCGTCTCCGAATCGATTGGTGGACCAATCCGCCAACGCGGCGCCGTCGATCGTAAACGATTCAGGGGATTCCTGGTGACGGAACCGATGAAAACCGACGAGCAAGGGGTACTGAACTTCTCGCTCGATGTACGCACTTTCAGCGATCTGCAACATCCGCTTCTTCATCGCGTCGACTTCGAGTCCCTTGAGATCCTCGAGCTTCACATTCAATCCAAATTTGTTCTGCATCCAGGCGACGAGCATCTTCATGCCGTAATCTTCGGAAAGGAACACATCCCCTTCGCTCAGATCGATTCCTTCGATGTACTCGGTCGACTTCTTGATGAACTCTTCGTCCATCCGATCGCGATCCATTTTCTTGAGCATGCCGACGGTGTAGTGCGTGTTGAATCGGGTATTCAACCACTTGGCCATCGCATCCCAATTCCATTCCGACTGTTCTTCTTCGCTAGGTAGGTTTTCGTCGATCGCGTCGAGGATCTGCGTTTCGGTCGCTCGCTCCGCTTGATCTTTCGCATAAGCTACCGCCACCGATGGCTCCACCGCACGGAAATCCTTGGGCTCGAGTTGCACTCCTAAACGAGGGCTGGCCCAACGCGCGTACGACTCAGCACCGAACATCGGATCGCAGAACTGTTCGACGTTGCTCTCGATCTGTTGTCGGAGTTGCTGCATCACCAACTCGCGGCAACTGGTCCCCTCGAGGATTTGTTGGCGATAGGTGTAAACCCGTTTGCGTTGATGATCCATAACCTCGTCGTACTCGAGGAGGTTTTTGCGAGCTTCAAAGTTTCGCTCTTCGACCTTTTTCTGAGCACCGGAGATCCGTTTGGAAACGTAGGGGCTTTCGATCGCGTCCCCATTCCCCATCCCCATCCGTTGCATCATCGCGCGGACCCAATCGCCGGCAAAGATCCGCATCAAATCGTCTTCGAGCGACAAGTAAAATCGGCTCGATCCCGGGTCCCCTTGCCGACCGCATCGGCCTCGCAATTGCAAGTCGATACGTCGCGACTCGTGGCGTTCCGTTCCGATCACATACAGACCACCAAAGTCCCGAACGACGAGCCCTTGCTCGCGCATCTTTTCGGTCTCATCGATCTCTTTGACGAGCGCGTCCCATTCTTCTTTGGGAACGTCGAGCCGTGTCGCATACTTGTGCTGCAGTTGTGCCCAAGCCATCGTTTCGGGGTTACCACCGAGGATGATGTCGGTACCGCGGCCAGCCATGTTGGTCGCGATGGTGACAGCCCCGAGCCGTCCCGCTTGAGCGATGATATCCGCTTCCCGCTTGTGGGCTTTGGCGTTGAGAACCTGGTGATTAACACCGCGCTGCTCGAGCAGATGGGAGAGTTGTTCGCTCTTTTCAATGGAAACGGTACCGACCAGAATCGGTCGTCCAGCTCGTTCGATGGTTTCAATCTCTTCCGTCGGGATTTCGACGAGTTCCTTCGAATCCGCCTTCTTCAACTCGACAATTTGGTCCGATTCCGATTGGATGTTCCCGACCAAAAACCCACGTTTGCGATCCTTGAACTCGATCGTGTCGTGCTTGTTCACGCGATCGATCTCGTCGGCGACGGCGTTGTATTTTTCTTTTTCGCTCAGATAGATCGCGTCCGCGAATTCAATGCGCTTCAAACCGCGATTGGACGGAACAGCAACAACACCCAAGTTATAAATCTTGCTGAACTCTTGAGCTTCGGTCATCGCCGTACCGGTCATCCCAGAAAGCTTCTTGTACAGCTTGAAGAAATTCTGCAGCGTGATCGTCGCGAGCGTCTGCGTTTCTTCTTTGATCTGAACCCGCTCTTTGGCTTCCACCGCTTGATGAAGACCATCGCTCCACTGGCGACCCTCCATCAGTCGTCCGGTGAACTCGTCGACGATGATGATCTGACCATCCTTGCTGACGTAATTGACATCCCGCTTGTAGAGATGATGGGCCTTGAGCGCGTTATCCAGCAAGTGAGGCCATTCCATGTTGCCGACGGTGTAGAAGCTTTCGACACCTGCCAAGCGTTCGGCTTCGCGAATCCCGGCATCGGTCAAGTTCACCGTGTGATCCTTTTCGTTGACCACAAAGTGCTCTTCCCGTTTAAGTCCCATCGCGACGCGGTCCGCATCCATGTACTTGACCGAGTCTCGCATGGCCGGACCAGAGATGATCAACGGCGTTCTCGCTTCGTCGATCAAGATGTTGTCGACTTCGTCGATGATCGCGTAGTGCAAGGGGCCTTGGACCTGCTGCATGTGGCTGGGGAAGCGAAGGTCACCCCGCGCCGCCATCCGCATGTTGTCACGCAAATAGTCAAAGCCCAACTCGTTGTTGGTCGCGTACGTAATGTCCGCAGAGTACGACTTTTGTCGCTCGCTATTCTCCATCCCGCTTTGGATGTTCGCGACCGTGAGGCCGAGCCCCATGTAGAGCGGAGCCATCCACTCCATATCGCGTCGAGCCAAGTAATCGTTCACAGTGACTACGTGAACCCCACGCCCTTCGAGGGCGTTCAGGTACGCAGGGAGGGTCGCCACCAAGGTTTTTCCTTCCCCGGTGATCATTTCCGCAATATTTCCGCCGTTGAGAACCATTCCCCCGAGCAATTGGACATCGTAGTGCCGCATGCGCATAAAACGCCGTCCTGCCTCGCGGCAGGTCGCAAACGCCTCGACCAAGACATCGTCAATGGTTTGGCCATCCGCAAGCCGCTTCCGGAACTTGAACGTTTGCTCCTTGAGCTCCACGTCGCTCATGGCCATGTACCGGGGTTCCAACTCCCCAATGTGCTTGGCCAATTCGCCGTAACGCTTTAACTGGCGAGAGTTTGCGGATCCAAACAGCGTGGTCAGACCTCGATCCAGACCGCTGAGTACGCCGTTGACTGCGGTGGTGGTGCCTTCCCAAATTTTCTCGAGCAGTTCCATGTTTTCGGTAGCCGTTGGTATAGGAGGGGGGATCGGAGGGGACCCCCCGCGCATCAATATGCAAGCATTTTACGCATTTTCGCAAGTTTTGCGTGATTGGAGAGTATCGATTCATCCCAAATGCGTCAATCGAAGGCACCCCGAGGATTCCCTCTCCCGTCCTCAGTTTTTCCGTTACTATTTTAACGCACGATAGATTTTTGTCGGTGTTCGGAGCATCTTCTCGGTAGTGTTTTGTCCCTGTCCCATGCGTTCCCCGTATCCAGGGACTCGAAGGATGGATGACGCACCCAATTAAAAACCAAAGTCCCCCCCGCGAATAACTACAAACGCGAATAACTACAAAGAGTTGGGCGAACCAAAGAGGCGGGCAATTAGGACAACTCCGGTCATGAGCAATCGAATCACGCTAGTCACATGGATCCTCATCGCGGTCGCCGCACTCATTTTCTTTCCGTGGCTGGCGTACCGAGTCTGGTTGTCAAGTTTTGACAGCAAACGCCCCTTCGTCGAAAAAGAGATCGAACGGATGCGTCAAGCTGGACTTCCAGTCGACAACGAGTCTTTGGACACGTGGTATCAAGAACGAACCGATCCGACTGACGCGGGGGCATGGATGGAGGTAGGCCAATTCGTTGCATCGTCCGACTTTGTGACGCTCGCCCAAGGTGTCCCGCAATTCGATCCTAAAACCCCCGAGGAGTCGGAGTGGACGCCAGACGGCTGGCCGGCCGAGGCTGCCGCGCGGAGACTTCTTAAAGACACCGTGGTCTTGAGAGAGAAAATCCGAACGTTGAGCCGTAATCGCATCCCGGTGCGATACCGCATCCAATTCAATTCGTTCCAAACAACACTGGCGCACATGCAGTTGCTGCGGGGTATCGCCCGACTCCTGGATGTCGAGTGCGACGTCGCCATTGCCGACTGCGACTCGATCGGATTGACCACTGCGGTAAAAACCTACTTCGATGTGGTCGAGGTTCATCGCCACGAACCGTTTTTGGTGTCGCAATTGGTTTGTTCCGCGATTCGCAGGATGGCGTACGCTGCGATCCATAAAGGAATCGAACAAGGCTTCCTCGACGACTCTGCCATTGAATCGCTCTCAAAGCTATTGACTGAAGAATCGCTCGCGTTCGATTCTTTGCAGGAGACCTTCCAATCCGAAATGGCGGGGGCTCTACCGATGTTCATGAACCTCGACGAGTACGTTTTAGATGACATAGGGAACGGATCCAATGGATTTAGCCGGTCGATGGTGACTGGATCGAGACGAGCGCGGTATAACGACATTGCGCACTACATCGAGCATATTCAAAGCTTGGCGAAGCTCGATACGAAGTCGCTCGACGAAGCCATTCTCGAAGCTGAGAAATCCGAGGAGCAATTGATGCGCAACATCCGCAACGCGGGTGTATTGGGCGCACCTGGGTGGATCGTGACGGGTGTGGCAGCTCCAGCAATCGCGGCCATCGTATCCAGCTTTGCAGAAGAAAAAGTCCAGCGCAATTTTCTGTTGCATGGGCTCGCCATTCGACGTTACCAACGGAAAGCTAACGAGCAGGAACACGGCGCGTTTCCTGACTCTCTCGAAGCGCTGAGCCAGATCAGCTTTGACAGCAAGGATTGGCCCACCGTCGGTCCTAAACCCTTCGGCTATCGTATCGAAGATGAGACTGCGGTCCTTTGGTACACGCCGAACCGTGTCGGGAGAGAAACCCAAGCCGATCCGCCGAGCGTGGATGGTTCCACTCCCTACGCAGACCAACTCTCCGGCGCGGTGATGCGGCTAAAGAAATAGCTGCGGGAAACAGAAGACAACGGACTAGTGTCGGCGATCGACTGCCTGAGTCTTGATCTGGGCGTCTTTACCTGAGCGTACCGGGGTTCTTCGTTCTGGGTTCTTCGTTCGGGGTTCTTCGATGTTGAATCCCGTCTCTTTTTGGTCCTCGATGAAATCATTCTCACCAACGCCAGGGGCGGTCTGCGATCTGCTAGGATATACAATCCTGCCTGAAGTTTACTGTTGCACTTCTTCGAGTAGCTCCCTCACCTACTTCTTTATTTTACCTCTTTCCCTTTCCCTCTCGCGACGACTGGACCTGTCTCGACATGGCTATCCAATGGATCAATGGTCACATCGTGCGCAAACAGATCTGGCACGAAGGCCTGTTTACCTTGACCATAGACTGTCCCGGTGTAGCTCCCTTTGAATGCGGCCAATTCTTGCAAGTCGGAGTTCCGCTTGCCGACAAACATTTGCATCGACCTTATTCCGTCGCATCCCCGCATGGCGACCAACTCGATTTTTTCATCGTTCGAGTAAACGACGGAGAACTGACACCCCGGCTATGGGAGATGAACCTCGGGGACACCATCGACATTTCTTCGAAAGCCACCGGTGGGTTCACGCTGGAGCATGCGCCGGCGGCGGATGCGATCTGGCTACTGGCAACTGGTACCGGATTGGCACCTTACATTGCCATGCTTCGCGATGCCAGAATATGGAACTCCTATCGAGACATCGTTCTGGTGCATGGTGTTCGTCACTTGACGGATCTAGCGTATACCGATGAACTCGAGTCTTTGGTTCGATCGAGCGACGGTCGTTTGCGGCTCGTCCCTGTTGTTTCGCGAGATCGTCCAGAACATGGTTTCCACGGTCGCATCACAACCGCGATCGAATCGGGTGCCCTCGAGGAAATCGCCGGCCTCCCATTATCACCGCAAAGCAGTGCCGTCATGATGTGCGGCAATCCGCTGATGCTCGACGATGTCGAGGCTATCTTGAATGCCCGGGGGATGCGCAAGCACAAGCGGAACGAAGCGGGTCACTACGTCGTCGAACGGTACTGGTAACAGAGGGCTTCAACGCGTGTTTTCCATACGATCGATCGACTGGACCAATCCGAGATCCAAACGCATAGTGATCGTCTGCTTGCTGTTGCTATTAGCATCCGCGGTCAATTACATGGATCGCCAAACGCTGGCGGTTGCCTCGGCGCGGATCAAGAGCGAGTTCCAACTCGAGAATGTCCAATACGGACGCGTCGAAGCTATCTTCGGTTACAGCTTTGCGTTCGGTTCCCTTTTTTGGGGATTCATCGTCGATCGTTTTTCGGTCCGATGGGTTTACCCGATCGGACTTCTCGGCTGGTCCGCCATGGGCTTTCTCACCGGCTGGGCCAACAACTACGACGAACTCTACTGGTGCCGACTGATGCTGGGCTTTTTCGAATCGGCGCATTGGCCCTGCGGGTTAAAGACAACCCAAGCCCTCCTCAGCCAACAGGGGAGAGCGATGGGGAATAGCGTGCTTCAAAGTGGCACATCGATCGGTGCTATCTTGACCCCGATCATCATGCTCAGCATCCTCACCAGTGAGCCGGGAAGCTGGCGAATCGGATTCCAAGGCATCGCGGTCGTGGGTGCCTTGTGGGTTTTCCTTTGGCTATACGTTGTCCGAGATAGCGACTTGATCGCAGTCGATCCCCAACCCAATTCGTTCGAAAACCCACCCAAGAATGACGCTCCGCTCCCCGAGAATACATCTTCGAATACGCGTGCTCCCTTCAACCCGTACACGCCTCCCGGAAACGCCATCCAGTTCGGTGCTACTCCTGGTAATTACGGCGTCGAACATCGTTGGTGGCATGACGTATTCACTCGCCGGTTCGCGATCGTTTTGCTGATGGTGATGTGCATCAACACCATGTGGCAAGTCATGCGAGCTTGGTTGCCGTTGATCATGCAGGAGAATTACGGCTTCAATGAAAAACAAACCTTGGTCTTCAATTCGATCTGGTACATTTTTACAGATATCGGATGTTTTGCGTCCGGTGTGATCGCTTCCGGGATGGCTGGTCGCGGCTGGTCGATCGTCGGGTCCCGTTTGTTGTCGTTGACGCTGTGCGTGATTCTCTTTGCCACACTGATCGCCGTCCCCTTTTTGAATGGTCAATTGCCTGAGTCGACATCGACGGTAGGCGCCAGCACTCCCGTTGAGTCACCCTCATCTCCCTCATCAACAGTGGGGTTATTCACGCAATTTCTATCGCTCGATCCGTTGCGGCTCACGATGCTCGGAGTACTGCTGATCTCCGGAGCCGGTGCATTGGGGATTTTTCCGATTTATTATTCCTTTGCCCAAGACGTATCGCCACGCCACCAAGGCAAAGTAACATCGATTGCCGCGACCGGTGGCTGGTTGGCTTCGTCGTATGCACAGCCATGGTTCGGCTGGCTAGAACAACGAACAGGAAGTTATGACCTGGGTATCTTTATCCTGAGCGTCCTTCCGATCCTGCCCCTTGCGTGCCTCTACTACTTTTGGCCTCGAGAACCCGATGCTCGGCAAGGACGGTCCCCGAACCCTTCGCAGTAGCCTTCCTGACGACTCACCTTCCGATTTGACCCATTCCCCAAGGAGTGCCCACCATGTTGCCTCGCCGTCAATTCCTCAGTCAATCCGCTGCACTGGCAGCAACCACCGCAGCGATTCCATCCGCGTTCACATCATCGGGCTTTGGGGCTGAACCAGCCGATGGGCCTCGTAAGAAGATAGCATTCCTGGGTACCGTCGTTTTCCGACACTCCCACGCGCAGCATTTCCTGGATCGGCATTGCATGGGATACACCTGGGGCGGGCGCTGGCAATCTCCACGCTTCGACGTTGC
>CAIYZV010000025.1 GCA_903930765.1 uncultured Pirellula sp. | reverse complement strand
TCTGGAACCATCCAGTGCGGCACGCTCGAGCCGCGGGCAATTGGTGCGTCTATACGCGTTTGTTGCGAAGGATGAGCCGGAGTGACCTCTCGGTGATTGCGTACGTCAGCGGTACCGAAATCATCCACCGATGTTGGCGATGGATCGTTCAGCTCGACAACCGGCGATGCAGGCGGAGTCGATGTATTGTTAGCACGCACCACCGATGAATCGAGGCGGAGTCGCTTGCCATCGAGCGTTCGGAAAACAGGTGGAACAGGCCCATGGGGAACATCGGTTTCCGCCGGAGAAACCACCGGTGCGGTTTGTTGCTGTGGTAATGTTTGTCGCGGTGGAGCAGAAAGGTCGTCTGGTGCGGGCGAGCGAGACTTGAGATCCTTCAATGCAGGAGCACGCTGCTTGGACCACGCCTTTGTCAACGTTTCTAGACTCGGACTAGGTGTTTCGTCGGCTGCCGGTTGCATCGTTGGCTGCTTGGGACGCTGCAGTGTTGCTTCTAAGGGAACGGCAGAAACGGCGTTACGCGTTACGGCGGGCGATGATGTGCTTGTAGCCGTCGATTTCATACCTCGTTCCACACCCAATGGAGACCAAACATTGGGTCGAAGTGACGTAGGTTCCGCAACCGATGGCGATGCAACGGGGACCACCGCCGGCAACGGAGCCGTTGTGGGTGCCAGTCTGGACATCGGTACTGCATGGTGTGCAGCGGATGGATGGTTCGTGCCGGCGGCATGATTGGCCGATGGTTGGGGTACCGCAGAGGACTTCTGGTATGGGGTCGCAAGATGCGAACCCGTGAGTGCCGGCTGGGAAGGGTCAAGACGGCCGCGATGATTCTCACCCAAATGGATCGGCGTCGCTTTCGGAGCCTGCGTGTTGCTGAATGTTCTTTGAGATGCCGAGAACGAAGGTGCCATCGCAGGTTGTGCGGGCGAATGAGGCTGAGGTTCATCGGCGCCAATTCCGTCCGCAGCACGATGCTTCAAGTAAGCGCGAAGGAAGGCTTGATTGACGTTGCTCATGACAGTTTCCGTTCGCTCGTTCTGGAAAGTTGCGAATAAGTCGATTGTTGAGTTCTTCTGGTTCCGTGGACCGGATCGATCCGACGCAACACGTATCGATTAACGATTCGGAGCTGTTGGAGCCAACCCAGAACCATCAGGCATCGGAAGCGTTGGTGTTAGCGGCGTGTATGGCTGCAATGGACGCTGTTGAGTTGTATTGTTCGGAGCCGCAGTGGTTGGGCTTCCAGCGGAGAGTGCACTACCCGAATATGGAACTCTAGGTTGAGTGATCACATTGCCACTCGTCGCGATTCCCTGACCATTGGTTAAGCCACCCGGTTGCGCCGCAGTGTTTGGCTGCGCAGTGTTTTGCGGCGCAGTGTTTGGCTGCAGAGCCTGCTGATACACTGGCTGGTATGCCGCTGGAGCTTGTGTCCCATTGGAGGGAATGTTGATCGGCTCGTATTGTTTTCGGATCGGCGGATATGTTTCCCCAGACATCAACATCGATTGAGTCGGGTTCATCGCTTCTTGACCCCGAGCAGCCGGATTTCGGACCGTCGTCGTTCCTCCTACGATCCCTTTTGCAGATCGTTGGCCATTTCGGAGATTGATCATGTCGCGCGTGTTTAAGCTCGGGGTGTCGGAGTCAACCGCGTTGGGGATCCCCGTCGACGAGTTCCCAGCATAACGGTTGGGACCGCTGGTCAGCGATACGCTACCCCTGGGCTGCGGTGAACCTGTCGCGGCAGATTCCTTCCAGTCTGGGGTGCTCGTTGCGACGTTGCTGGAACTCGTACTGCTCAGTTCGGGGGTATTTGCTGCGGGGATAGTTGCTGCATTGGTGCCATAGGGGCCCGTGGCCACCGCGGCGCCGTCATTGGCTGGTTGCGGGTACTGGAGCGTGGCACCCCCTCCCAAGGCCGGCTTTGGTTCTTTGGATTGCAATAGCCGTGGGACCGAGGGGCCGCTCGTGGTGGTTCCCGCCAGATTTTCCTCGCCACTTTCTGGCGTTTCTTCCGAGCTCTCCGCGGAAGCCTCCCGGGTGGCTGAGGATCTCCCATTTTTTTCCGAGACGCTTGAAATGGAATCGGCCGGGGCATCCATACCGCCACTTCCAGGAATCGCAGCATCAGAATGTCGAATATCGCCAGACTTCGAAGCAATCAAAACCGGAGCGGTATTGGTGTGCGTCCCCGTGGAGACAGACGCGGAAATAGCGGCCGATTGGGCGTCCGAGGGAGAAGTCGCGGGCGAAGAATTAGTGAGACTTGCCGTGGAGTTGCCAGGCTCCTGGTTGTTCGCTGAAACGGACTTGGTTGGGGCAAAATTGCGGATGGTCAAGGAAACCACCGCCAACAGGAGAACCCCGATCAAGGCGTTGGTAATGTGCCCAATTTTGGATCCAGCACCAGGGGACTTCTTTGCGTAAGTACCTGATATCGATGGATTTACGGATCCTGCGGCCGATCCTGCGTGGGTGTTTAACGACGTGTTGGGGACGCTGTTTGTCCCCTCCAAGTTTGTCCTCTCCAATTCGGCGGCGGTACTCGCAGCCCTGGCTACTCCTTCCGGTTTGACGCTGGCAGCCGCAATCACTGGCTGTACGTTGGGAAGGGTGAATAGCACGGGAACGGATGCGGCGCCTTGTCCGGAGGGATAGGGGCTGTGCATGGTACGCGCGTCTGGCATTGGAATGATTCCTTTCTGCAGGATCCCATCCTTGGGAATCGGCTCGCCTTAGTTGGACCCAAGGGAACCTTGGGCATGGCGAGACAGGTCGTCGGCGTGGACTTTATCGTCCTTTGTCGGCAAAAGCTATATCGACTCTTGAGTCTTTACCGGCTGGATAAATTGTGATCTTTGGGGGCTCTGTCCTGCCACCCATCGAGGGTTTTCCCCGCCCTGTTGGACTTGTGACGAATTTTCACTCGCCGTACACTGCTCGATTCTTGTGATTTCGTGGGTTTTCGTATTTCGTCTGGAGCATCAGCAAGCCCGATGGGCATTCCGAAAGTAAGCGGTTGGATAGGCTACCTGTTGCTGGGTTTGATGGCATTCCATAGCCACGCTCAGGAGTCGTCGAACGAGGCATCAGCGGCGGCGACTTCGGTCGATTCCGCACCTTTGGTCGCGGCGGACTCGGAAGGTCGTGTTGTGCAACGGACATCGAAGCGAGAGCTTTCGATCTTATCGCAGGAATTTTGGTTGGAGTTTTTTTCAAGTCCAATTTCGTTTCTTCTCCTGTTCATGGTGGCGTTCTATCTGTTGATCTTTCTTCCTGGACAGCGTTCCTCGAAGAAAGCAAAGCGTGAGCAGGAGCAGATGTTGGCGAACTTGAAAAAGAATGACCGCGTGGTCACATCGTTTGGTGTTCATGGGGTTATCTCAAACATCAGCAGCGATTCAGGGACGGTTACCATTCGCGTTGACGAAAACACAAATGCAAAATTGACCGTGAATCGCGATACGATTCGAGTCGTAAAGAAGGACTGAGAGATCAATGTTGGAAAGCCTACTTAGCTTTGTGCTCGCACAATCGTCTCAGGCCCCTGCGCTTGGGTCAGGGACCTCGACGGTTACCGATTCGTCGGGACTGCTATCCGTTGGATTGTTTTTGCTCGCGGTGATCGTGCCGTTTGTATTGGGCAAATTCCTTTCAACGGGTTTGAAAATGCCCACCTATGCGGGCGCATTCAGCTGGATCCTGCTCGCGATGATCGCGACGGGTATCGTGCTGGCGACGGGCACGCTCAAATTGGGTCCGGACATCAAGGGTGGAACCAATTTGATCTATCAGATCGACCAAACCACGGTGGGTAACTCCGGAACGCGAGTCACGGCGAAAGACTTCGTGGCTCCCCTGCTAAACCGTATTAACCCGTCCGGCATGAACGAGTCGGTGGTTCGACCAGCCGGCGACGATAAGATCGAGATTGTGATTGCCGACGTGGAAGCGTCGGAGATCGAGGAAGTCAAGCGCAAGATCACCAATGCGGGGATCCTGCAGTTCCGAATTGTGGCCAACCAAAACGACCATGACGACTTGATCAAAGCAGCCCGAACCCAAGCGGAAGATCCGAACGCTGACATACGGATGCGCACCGATATCAGTTTGGTCAACAAAGAAACTGGCAAAGAGGAAGTTTCAGGTATCTGGCGACGAGTGGGCCGCGGCGCCGAGCAGAACGGTGCACGGCAGATCGAGGGTTATGAACCCGGTGACACCATTCGGGACGCCCGCAAAGGAACGATCTTGAATCCAGTGATCAGTGGTCGCCCTGGCGACTTTGAACGATGGCTTGAAGGCCAAGGGATCAAAGAGGTCGATATGCTTTTGTCCCTGCAAAAGGGTGGCAAGCCGTACACGGTGGTCAACGGTTCCGATTTGTCCCGTGCCAAAGTCGAGTTCGGAAAGAATGGAAACTACGAAGTCGCATTCACCATGACCGCTGGCGGTGCCGAAAAGATGCTGCAACTGACCGGTGCGAACCAACCGATGCCCAACACCGGTTTCAAGCGGCGTATGGCGATCCTCCTCGATGGCGCCGTACTATCGGCTCCAAACTTGAACAGCCCGATCCGCGGCGAAGGCGTTATCCAAGGTGCGTTTACCCTCAAGGACGTTGAGTTCCTCGTCCAGATCTTGAACTCAGGCTCCTTGCCAGGCGCCATCAGCAAGGAACCGATCAGCGAAAACATTGTCGGTGCCAGCATGGGTAAAGACGCGATCGACAAGGGCAGGTTTGCCAGCTTGGCCTCGTTGGTCATGACCATTCTCTGCGTGATCGCTTACTACCGATTCTCCGGTGTGATTGCGACCATTGCTCTCGTTTTGAACTTGTTGATGATCCTCGCGTGCATGATGCTGTTCCGACAACCTCTCACCCTGGCCGGTTTGGCAGGTTTGGTGCTGTCGGTCGGTATGAGCGTCGACGCGAACGTCCTCGTGTTTGAGCGTATTCGCGAAGAGACCGAAAAGAAAGCGACGCCTCGTATGGCGATCCGCAACGGGTTCGATCGCGCGTGGACGACCATTTTCGACTCGAACCTCACCACTCTCATCAGCGCGGTGGTCCTCTACTATGTCGGTACCGAGCAGATCAAAGGCTTTGCGATCACTCTGATCATCGGTTTGGCGATCAGTATGTTCACCGCCGTCTTTTTTGCCCACAAGATGTTCGAAGTCGCAGAAAGATGGGGATTCGCTTGGTTGGGCATGTCCGACTATGTGAACGCTGGCAAGCGTGCTTTGTTCGGCCTCGGCGACATCGACTTCCTCAAGTATCGCAATGTTTGCTACACCCTTTCCGGTTTGTTGATTTTGATCGGATTGATCGCCACGTTCCTCCGAGGTCGCGAGATCCTCGATATCGATTTCAATGGTGGGACCTCGGTCGTCTTCGTCCTGGACAAGGGGCTCGAGCCAGACAAGGTTCGAGAGATCGCTACCAAGGCGTTCAGCGAAGACAAGAACGGCCTGCCGATCCAAACGACCTTGACCAACGTAGAAATGAAGGAGTTCGACAAGAACTCCGTCTACAAGCTCGACGTATCCCTCAAAGATGAGGCGGATGTCAAGGATCGTCTTTTGAAGAACTTCTCGGGCGCATCGGGTGTTTCCCTAGTGACCTACGACATGGATGCAAAGATCCTGGGGACGAGCCAGTCCAACTGGCTGCGGAACCGCAAGGTCCAAATGGTCTCCTATCAGGACCCTGCTGCTGCCCCTGCGGACACCCAAACTCCAACGGCAACTCCCGAGCAGCCAACACCCGCTGCGGCAACGGACCCGGCTTCCGCACCTGTTGCTGAAGCAACTTCGATTCCGCCGAGCATCGGCGCCGCAGAAGTCGCACCGACGACTCCGACGATCTACACCAACGCAGAACTTACCTTCCGCGCGACGAAAGGAGAGGGAGCCGCAAAGCTGAACTCATCCCAGGTCGCTGAAGGGTTGGTCAAGGCGGCACTCGATTCTGGCAAGACGTTGGTCGAGGCTCAAATCGAGCTGGAACCTACCGATGCAACCAACTGGAACCGAGGTTCCGATGTTGGCTACACCCGCTGGAACGCGAAGCTCCCATTCGACGAACCAACCACCTCCGCGATTCTCAGCAAGATGGCTGAACAAGTCCGAACCAAACCTGTATTCCAGTCGTTCAGCAAAATCGAAGGACGGGTCGCTGGCGAAATGCAACAACGCGCCATCGCAGGTCTGCTGTTGAGTTTAGTCTTCATCACCATGTACATTTGGTTCCGATTCAACAGAGTCTCCTACGGCATCGCCGCTGTTATCGCCTTGATCCACGACGTTCTCATCACCATTGCGTGCATCGCGATCAGCCACTGGTTGTTCAAGCCCTTCGGGTTCTTGCTCCTCGACGATTTCAAAATCTCCCTGACGATCGTTGCGGCAATTTTGACCATCATCGGCTACTCGCTGAACGACACGATCGTGGTGTTCGACCGAATCCGCGAAGTGAAAGGCAAGAGTCCGAACTTGACCGAGAAGATGATCAACGCGAGCGTGACTCAGACCTTGAGCCGCACCCTGTTGACCTCGTCGACGACCATCGTCGCCATTTTGCTCATGTACATCTGGGGCGGTGAAGGGATTCACGGGTTCGCATTCTGCTTGCTGATCGGGATCCTCGTCGGTACCTACAGTTCTATCTTCGTCGCAGCCCCGATTCTTCTCTGGTTGTCCAAACGAGAACAAGCTGCTCGAGCTGCCGCGAAAGTTTCCTAAGCATGCACGTTTACCGTACACACTTTTGTTCCGAGCTCCGTTCCAGCCATGTCGGGCAAACGGTTCGGTTGTCGGGTTGGGTGTTTCGCAAACGGGATCACGGCAATCTGCTGTTCGTCGACTTGAGAGACCACCATGGAGTCACTCAAGTGGTCGTGGATCGAGATAGCGATGCGTTCGCATTGACCGAATCGCTCAAGCTCGAATCGGTGATCCGGATCGAAGGGAAAGTCCTTTCGCGCGGTGCTGACAAGGTGAATCCGGATCTTCCTACCGGTGAGATCGAGGTTAAAGCGGCAAGCGTCGTGCTCCTTTCGGAGGCCGCCGAATTGCCGTTCCCGATTTTCGGCAACGCAGAGTATCCGGAGGAAATCCGATTGAAGAATCGATTCCTGGATCTGCGGCGTGAAAAACTGCACGCCAACATCGTTCTACGGAGCCAAGTCATCTCGAGCCTACGGCGACGTATGATCGACCAAGGATTCACCGAGTTCCAAACCCCGATTTTGACCGCATCAAGCCCAGAAGGGGCTCGCGACTTTTTGGTACCCTCGCGGATTCACCACGGAAAGTTTTATGCGTTGCCCCAGGCACCGCAGATGTTCAAGCAGCTTTTGATGGTTGCCGGATTCGATCGGTATTTCCAAATTGCACCGTGCTTTCGAGACGAGGATGCTCGCGCCGATCGCTCGCCAGGCGAGTTCTATCAGCTCGACTTCGAGATGAGCTTCGTCACCCAGGAGGACGTGTTCGCCGCGATCGAACCTGTCCTCTACGGCGTGTTCGATGAGTTTTCCAAAGGCCGCAGTGTCACGAAGCCACCATTTCCGAGGATTGCTTACAAAGAGTCGATGCTCAAGTACGGGTCCGATAAACCCGACCTCCGAAATCCGATCGTGATCTCCGATGTGACCGAGATCTTCAAGGATGGCCCTTTCGCGGTCTTTGCAAAGAGCATCGATGCCGGGTCCGTGGTGCGGGCGATCCCTGCTCCTAACGCAGGACCGCGTCCCCGAAGTTTCTTTGACCAGACCAACCAATGGGCTCGCGATGAGGGCTTTGCAGGATTGGCCTACATCAACTTCAAAGGTGGTGAAGGTGGTGGTATCGCGAAGAACCTAGGCCCAGAACGGGTGGCCCAACTCGTCGAGAAAATGGGTCTCGGCCCAAACGACGGAGTCTTTTTCGCTTGCGACAAGCCTGGCAACGCAGCAAAACTCGCAGGCCTCGCGCGAACTCGCGTTGGCACCGAACTCGATCTTATCGAACAAAACACCTTCAAGTTTTGCTGGATCGTCGATTTCCCGATGTACGAATGGGACGAACTCGACCAACGCGTCATCTTCAGCCACAACCCGTTCTCGATGCCTCAAGGAGAAATGGAAGCTCTCGAGTCGAAGGACCCGCTCGACATCCTCGCTTACCAGTACGACATCGTTTGCAATGGCATCGAACTCTCGTCCGGAGCGATTCGAAATCACAAACCCGAGATCATGTACAAAGCATTCGAGATTGCGGGTTACGACCAAAGCGTCGTGGACGAGAAATTCCGTGGAATGATCAACGCATTCAAGTACGGTGCACCTCCCCACGGCGGATCCGCGCCAGGGGTAGACCGAATCGTGATGCTGTTGGCAGACGAACCGAACATCCGCGAGGTCATCCTCTTCCCGATGAATCAAAAAGCGGAAGACCTCATGATGGGAGCGCCATCCTATGTCAGCGAAAAGCAACTGCGTGAATTGCGAATCGCGATCGTTGGCGATCCAAAGAAATCAGCCAATCCAGGAAGCTAGCCAGGTACCTTTGATTTCACGGTAACCGGTTAGGCCCCAAATAACTATGCAAACCTGGATCGCTCTGCTGAGAAGTGTTCACGTCGGCGGCAAAACCCCGCTCTCGTTTTCGGATTTGCAACGCGATATGCGTTCGCTGGATTTTGAAAACGTGCGAATCCTCCACCAATCCGGCAACATCGTCTTCGAATCATCGACGCGTTCGATCTCTTCGATGGCACAAAAGATCGCTCGAAGGCTGGAAGCGCGCCACGTTCTCAAACCATACGTCCACCTACTAAGTCCTACGTCGCTGGAATCCGCGATCGCTGGCAATCCGTTCAAGGCCCCGACGGCGCCAGAAACCGTCCACTGTTTCTTCCTATCTCAACCAACCATAGAGCCAAACCTGCGAGCGATCGAGGTTGCGAAATCGCCAACGGAAGAGTTTTCACTCGCAGAGCGATTGTTTTATCTTCATGCTCCCGAAGGATTGGAAGGTTCCAAGCTGGCTGCCAACGTCGAGAAATTTCTGGGTGTCACTGCGATCTGCCGCGACATGCCGTTGCTGGAATCCCTTTTGAAGACGTCGACAGGAAATCGCCCAGCAGCCAGTAGCTAAATCGACATTGGATTATTGCTCGAGCTCCGATGAGTCTGCTTCGGCTCGCGTTCCGAGGGCTCGCCAGATGCGAAGGTCGATGTTGTTGTTGATCGGCTGAACCGAAGCATCCATCAAGCAGACGTGGACTAAGCCGCCGTGCCAACTGCGCGACGTCAACACTCCATAACTGGGTCGAGTGGTACTGGACCCCTCTTGCTGGGAGTTGTAGTCGATGTTGTACACAACCCCGTTGAAAGTGAACGGAACCACGGTATTAGGTCCCAGGGTTACCGTAAAGCCGCTGTGGTGCGAGTGTCCATTGGTCCATTCGGTACGGCCAGTCCCAGTTCGGTCCGGAAGGATGCGGTCCTTCAAGCCGCTATTTGCGATAACGGCGACTTCTTGAATGGATTGAGGCATTGAGGTCGTCGGGGGGCCGCCATTGCGCGTGTACGCTTGCCATGAATGCACTTCGGCCGCCCATAGCGTCTTGCTCAGCCCATCCACGACATGGGCAAACCGCAGTTCGGAGTTCGGATGAGTTACCCCGTCCCCACCGCGATTGCTGACAGGATCATAGATGAACCATGAGCCCAAGTTGAACGCGTAATTGGTGGGATAAAGGAAGAACTGAACGGAGCTACCTGTCGCACTGGTGTCGCGAGTGATGTCCGATCGGGGATCCGAAGGGCATACATAGGTTGGGACTCGATACCGGCTCAGGACCGGGTAATTCGACCAGTTCCTGCTCAGGTCGATTTGATTGGCAAGCACGTTTTGTTCAAGGTATGGGAAAAGCCGTCCGTGAATACTCCACGATGCATTCGTCGTAACCCTGGGGTTTATACAAGCGCTCGGCGGGATCCGCTTGACCGCCGCTTCATAGTTGTGCATCGCCAATCCCAGCTGCCGAATGTTATTGCTGCAGGACATCCGGCGGGCCGCCTCGCGAGCCGCTTGTACAGCCGGCAACAGCAGGCCAACCAAGATCCCGATAATGGCGATGACGACGAGCAGTTCAACGAGCGTAAACGCGAGCCTGCGATGGTTGCGTGATTTCATGAAACGTCAGATGTTCCAGGACGACCGATGGAGTAATTGGGCCAATGGGGCGAACCGCAAAGACCAATACCATGGTAGATAGCCTCACAGGAATGAGAATCGTCTGGACAAAAAAGAGGCATTCTCAGGAAAAGGTTGTCTCAGAACTGTCCAAATCCCAGTCCTTCGGCAAAAGAATGCAATCCCAGGATACCCAACCCAAAATCACCAACGCTGGGTCGCTTGCGTCTGCCCAAGCGTTTGCGATGCCTCTTCGCTCAGCGCGTATTGGCTCGAAGGCTGATTCAGCTCCAGAAAAACCGCGAACCTCGCGTTGTTAGCTCCTGCGTAAATGACCGGTGCCGGTGTGACATGCATGACGCTGGTCACTCGGTTGTTCCATCGCGTCGTAAAAAGCTGCCCACCGAGGCTCTGTTCCGGTTTCAATCGGTAGTACTCAACCATAAGGTTTGCGATCAACGAAGGGTCACCAGTGGTCCCGTGAAGCTGGATGCGTTGGACCGTTTTGTTGGCATCGAAATAGTACGTGAGGGTGCCAGCGATATCGGTCGGCAACGTTCCAGTGACAACGGGTACTCGCAGTCCATCCATCTGCACATTCGACAACACGGTGGTAACCCGCGAAAAACGCTGGGTCACTTGGGCAGGAGTAATATCAAACCGTACGACTTCTCGTAAATCATGGATTTCGCCCCCGCTCAAGCTTGGACCTGGGCCAGCACCTGCAGCAGGACCAAGAGCAGGATTTCCCACTGGTGCGTTAACACCGTATTGTGGACTAGCACCGTATTGTGGACTTGCGGCATACTGTGACGGAGCACTTCCAGAAAAGAAAACTTGGCCGTTTCCCGCTGCCGAGGGAATAGCAGGAACCGTATTTGTTACCGGTGAAGAAGTCGCAACCGGGGAAACCACAGCTCCGAACGGACTCGGCGCGGCCCCTGGATAGATGGTTCCAGGGTAAAGGGTTCCGGGGTAACTCGAGCCCGGGTAGGCATTCGCAACGGGAGGAACAGCCCCACCGGCAATAGGCGTGCTCGCTGGAACTGTCCAAGCGCCTGTCATCGGAAAGGTATTGACTTGGGCTGCCACCGGAACGGCGGGCATTTGATTGGGATCCCCAGCCCAAGAGGGAGCTGCGGGGGCCGTGGCGGGGTTCATCCATTGCTGAACCACCACCCGTGCGGAAGTCCCCGCGTCGGTCTCAAAAATCGCATAGGGAGCCCCGATGGCGGTTCCCAATAAAGTTACGGCGCCGATCGGCTTCTGAATAAAATTTGGAACCATGGTGGCTTCGGTAAATAATCCGATAGCACATCCATGTGCTAGGTCGATACTTGGAAAGGTCGCGGATAGGTGTTCTTGGACCCATGCGAACCAATAATCTCGATCGAGAAAACGATTCGCAGATGGTGAACCAAACTGGATTGAAACAAGGGAACGCCAGGAACTCAGGTCTGTTTTTAGGGTTCGTAACGTTCATAATGCATTACACGGATATGCAACCTACGGGCATGCAGCAAGCAACTGGAATCGGGTTATGAAACTTGCCGGAAACTGGAAACGCAACCTCGGGTGGCTGCTACTTGCCACGATCTGCTTCGTTGGCTCACTTGGTTATTTTTGGAACGAAGCAAAGAACGCCTCCACTCAGGAAACGGTTTCGATGGTTGCGGTGGAACCGCCTCCTCCGAGTCGCGAGGAAAGGATTGCACAGGCCAAGCAGCGGTTGGCAGTCCACTTGCAGCGAGCCAAGGAGCGGACCGAAGAACTGGCACTGAACGACTTCCCCAGCATCGATCCACTCTTTGCCAAAGCCCACGATGGGATACTCCCATTCACTTCGGTGTGCCTTGGCGGGACCAGCAAATGGAAAATGGTTTTGGATGCCATCCCGCTGCGTCGTGGAGGTGAGCACGAAGCATTCTTGAAGCAGGAGTTCGAATCCAAAGTTTTATCGTCGCGGGACTTGGAACGGGCGATCGAACAGACGATCCGTGATTACATCCTTCGAGTTCGAGACATCGAAAACGAAATGCTGGTTGATATGAGAGCCGATATCGAGGATCTGCCCGGCTTCGAGAGCTTGCATGGAGTTGATCAAGAGACGCTATCAACCAAGTTCGACGAAGCGCTCGCAAACGCATCCGAGAAAGCAGGGAGCGATCTGTATGCTAATGTAAACACGCAATTGGTATCGCTGCTGGCTGGAGAAGTATTAGCGCAGGTAGCCATCAGGCTCGGAGTCTCCGGTGGTATTTTAAGCGCAGGGGCAGCGTCGAGTTGGGCTACTTTCGGAGTTGGATTATTGGCTAGCTTGGTGGTCGACCAATTAGTGACGCGATTGTGGGATTGGTGGGCTGATCCGGAAATCGAACTCGCCCTCCAACTAGCAGATCATTTAGGATCCCTCCATCAACTGATCTGCGATGGAGATGAACAAACCCCCGGACTTCGCGGTTTGTTTCGCAAGATTGCTTTGGAACGCGAGGCGGTACGACGAACCGCAGTGGACGAGATGCTACAAAACGCACTAAATTAGAACCATGGAACGGCACCACCGACTGGCACACGGATCCCGGGAAACTGACGATCCACGGGGGTGTGAGCCACGCGAATGACAGCCAGTCAGATGACAAGGAGAATTGGGCGATGCAGGACCAACAGAACAACATGCACAGACGAAGTGGTCATCGAAGTGATCATCAAACAAGTCGCAGTATTGGGGATCGACCCATCGCGGTCATGCCGGTTGCGATCCTCCCTGTAGCGATC
>CAIYZV010000024.1 GCA_903930765.1 uncultured Pirellula sp. | reverse complement strand
TGCGATCATGCTGTCCTGCGGCTTCAAAGAGCCAAGGCACTTTCGATCTACAAGACATTTGGAAACATCAGATTCCAAGCTTGATTCTAATCAACACGACTAATGCGTCGTTCACGCTAGATACTAGGCATTCGAACGGACGGTTTGGCAACAAATGGCAAGGTGATCTCTGTATCGGCGCAGCCTTTCGGAGCATCGATGGTTTGCAATGGTTTGATAAACGTCGTTGAAAACGTTATGCCGCGACTCGACTGTAGCTTTTTAGCAGCCCGCCGAGTCGCTCTTCACATCGAATGTCGCTCGGTCGGATTTTAACGGGCTCAAGTGTCCTGCGATTCTTACTCGTTGGCTTCACGATAAGACATTCGTTGGCTTCACGATAAGACATGTCGTATTCGCCAGAAAGTCTCTACCTTATAACCCAGAAACAAGCTGCACGAAACACCGCTGGGTTATGAGCGATTCGAGACTTACCCTTAGCTCATCAACTGTAGAAGTGTCATACGCCTGCAGGATCGGATAAGGTTGTTGAATTATTGACCGTTGCGATTCAAAACATTTCGGTTTGGTGCATTCCACCGAATTCGAGCGATTTGCAACTCGCCACTATTATTCGTTTTGGGACACCACGATCCGTCGGTAACCCAAGTTTCATCGGGGGACACGTTGGCGACCCCAAAATTTCCCATCATCGGGACTTTTCCTCCATCACGAACTCCGTCGCCGATTAACGGTAAGAGGACTTGTTCTGTCGATTGGATCAATCGCATGGATCCGTGATCAAACTGCGAGATCCAGAGTGGTGCTCGCCATCTTGGCACGGACATGTTCGAACCATCTTTTCGAGTGTAGACCAAATACAAGCTGGAAGAGTGATTGACCCAATGCTGCTGGGTTGTCGACATATCTAAGAGCTCTCCATTGTCCCATTGCCACGGACGTTGTTCGGCATAGGTGAGCCCATCGTCGCTAACCGACAAGTAGCCACGCCCGTCCTCGGCACGAATGGTGATCCAAAAGCGAGAATCGAAATACGTTACCGAGGGTTCGAGTAGTCCTCGCCCCGTGTTATTCAAAAGAGCATTTCCGGTTGACTTAACTCGCAGTTGATCTCCATCAAAACTGCAAAGAACTCCGCATACAGCTCGAGGCTTATCCTTGACGCCAAAGGTGAAACTCATCACGATATCACCATCAGGTTTGACGACACGTTGCCCGCAGTTATTGGAGTAGATATAACTGCCTTGTGGATTATCCCATTGCAGCTTATGTCTTGGTCCCCAATTTCCATTTTTCCAAACTGCGTAGATAGGCCAGCGTGGAGGTTGATTGCGGTCGAATGTTGCTCCGCGATAGTAGACGTTGTGTCCAAGGGCGAGGACCGATCCTGTCTTCTCGTGAACATCTGGGGTGACATCACAAACCCCTTCGAATCCTTGTCCTTCCGTCTTCTCCCAACCCAGCGGCGGGACCGGCTGAAATTCGCTCCAGCTCTTGCCGAGATCCTTTGACTCAGTCCAATGTACGGGACCGAAGTAATCCGAGCCTTTGATCGTCTGCAAGGTCATAAGAATTCGATCGTGAGTTAAGCAAGCGCGAGGGTGAAACCAAGTTCCCTTGTCTACTGGCGGCGCTTTGAGCACTTGTTTTTCAATCGATGCGATGAGTCCAGCATAGACTGAATGGGCAAATACGGCTCCCGATCCAACGAACCAGCAGCCACCATTTCCTAACAATGTTCGACGATCTAGTCTTCTTTGAGTGAGTTCCCGCGTGCTAGTTGCCTCAGGTGTAGGGAGAATCTCCTGAACAATTTCATTCCTATTCATTAGCTATTCGCAATTATCCAAGTTAGGGGAGGACTTTCGATCTCCCGATATTACTTCATTTCGTCGCTTTCTACTGAACGCGACCACCTCGATCACTACAATATTTTCACGCGAATGCCTAGTATCTGGCTTCCGTATCGGATTCGAAGCGAATCGCTGGCTCCATTGTGCCAACGTCCGCTTCCCTCCGACACGCTTCTGCGATTTCCACAACGTTGTGCTGTCAGCGAGATTCCCAAATTCGGCAGGATGCACGGCAAGCTCATCAACTGTGGAAATGACGCCGCCTGCGGGATCGGCCTAGCAGCAACCTAGCAGTTACCATCGTCACAAGTTGGACCATCCCAGTTTTGATATAGGCACAGCCCATTTGACCTGCTTAAAGGGCTACAATTAAATCTTCGTTTACAGGCGCGTGCGCCTGAGAATTACTAGTTCTGCCAACATGACCAAAAACTGTCGCGACACCACATCACAGCCGAGTGACCGAACGGAAGAGAAATGAAGAAGACATCCATCCAGACTGCTGATGGCCCGACCAAAGAGCTTTTTGCTGACGGCACGGTTTCTGGGGAAGGCAAAATGAAGTCAGGTAAACGTCATGGAAAATGGAAGTTCTATTACCGCAATGGACAAACTAAAGCGGTTGGCAAATATGCTGATGGTGAGCTCGACGGATATTGGGAATGGTGGCGTGAGAATGGGCAACCGCTCCAAGCTGGCGCATTCGCAAATCGTGTACAGGTCGGGGCATGGAAGAGATACTACGAAAATGGACAACTTTGGGACGAAGGCGAATACCAAGACGGCAAGAAAATCGGTGAGTGGACGATATACGACAAGTCTGGTGGTGTAAAGCAACAGAAAACCTTTAAACCCAAGTAGAAGCCTAACGCCTCACGAATAGCGACGGGGAAGGTTTGGTGGCGTGGGGTATTGCCCAACATCCGTGAAAGCGGGGTGCTTCCACAGTGACTCGGATGCCATTGTAGGAGTCACTTTCGATATTGCTCGTCGCTAACGTGTTCCTCCCAGTCGACAGCCTTTCCATCGAGCTGCTCCTGGATCGCAATATGGGTCATGGCTGTAGTTGCAGTCGCTCCATGCCAGTGCCTCTCGCCCGCAGAGAACCAGACCACATCTCCAGGATGGACCTCCTCAACTGGACCGCCTTCGCGCTGAACCCATCCGCAACCAGCGGTGATTAGAAGTGTCTGCCCCAACGGATGCGTATGCCATGCCGTCCGAGCTCCCGGCTCAAACGTCACACTTGCGCCGACTGATCGTGCCGGAGCGCTTGGCTGGAACAATGGATCGATTCGAACAGTACCTCTGAACCAATCAGATGGTCCTTTGGTAGATGGCTGAGTCCCAACGCGTGTAATATTCATTCTTGAATCCTGTGCTGTGGTCAAAAGATCGTCGGCCTTAGTCCTTGAAGATCGGGAATTAGACCGTATCCACAGCGTTGCCCCTTCCCGGTAAACATCGTTGCTTCTCCCACAATCGTCGATTCAGCCAGTTGCGGACGTCATCAAGTATATGTTGCTTGAAATCCTGGCCGTCAAAAGTCTCTACCTCATATCCACAAAGATAGTTCCTTCCAAATTTGTGGATAGCATCGGCATAATGCAAAGCTATTGCATGGTGCTAATTAATGGCGGCATCCTACGCGTTAAATACTATCTTGCCATAACCCCACGGTAATTTCGTTCGCAACCGACCTCCGGGTTATGAGGTGGTAGAGACTTTTGGTGAAAAGTCTCTGTTTGCATTAACCCGGACCTTTAAGTGACGTTGACCAGTGTTTTCATTGATGAATCGTATTTTTGCGGTTTGGATAGTCGGATTTCGGTTCCAAAAAAAGTCTCTCTTTCACATAACCCGGCTAGCAAGCTGCACGAAAATACCTCCAGGTTATGAGCTTCAGAGACTTTCCCTTAAAAGCTCATAACCCCTGGGTAGAGCCGCGCAGAGATCCGAGAGACTTTTGGCCAAAATTGGCGTTTTTGGGCTCAAAATGAATTTCGGAGGTGACCGTCAGGTTATGAGCTGGAGAGACCTAGTGAGAGCCGTGTGGAAAGCGGCCGGACAACGAAAAGACTGGTAGAAAAACGAAAAAAGGCTGGGGTCATGACAACACCAGCATTTTTGTTCACACGTGGGTAGAAAGTTTTTCGTAACTACCCATCTCAGTTGAGTGGGACCGACACCTCGCGAAACTCGCCGGTTTTCTCTCGACTGGGTTATGGCTCTTTCGCGATTCATGCGAATAACCTGGCGTACGAGCGATTAGAGACATCCGGGTTATTCGGAAATACGGCAATTTAGGAAGCGTTCCTACCCAAAGTCATTAACTTCAATGGCGATCCAACGGATCTCATTCTTTCCCTTAGAATGGAGCGTTTCTGCGTTGGGGTCGATAGGACGAATCTCGATACGGCCTCGCGAGGCGATGCTAACATTCAGTTTACGTTTTACGGTGACCATTAGACCTCCTGTGATTGTTGTTCAAGCGTCTCAATGCCGCTGGCGTGGAATGTAATCGCGATCGTGCAATCGCTTTGATCGAACTCGACTTTCGAAACCAGCAGTGCCAACAATTGCGATTGCTCGCGAGTCGTCAGTGCGTCCCAGACGCGATCGAAGTCGATTAGGGCATCTTCGATTTCCTGGGTCGACATTTCGTGCTTTTCCAAGTCGACGAGTTGTCGATTCACTTTGGCAAGTTCAAGCTCAGCCTTCTCGATTCGCTCCTGAATGTCGGCAATGCGATGCGATACCTGGCCGCCAGGTCGTTCGTCGAGCGCGAGTTGCCTGATCTCACCGTGATCCCTCGCGAGTTGCCGGCCAAGCTGAATCTGGTGTGCCTCAATCTCTTTTCTACCTTGCTGGGTACCCGGAGTGTTGGAATTACCGTCCTGCGGAGTTGCCGCATCTTGGAGCAATTTTTTAACATTCGCAACGAATCTCAGGTCGTTCCGATGCGCGTCCATCTCATCGACGATTAGACGCAATTGGTACATATCCCTGATGGCTTCCAAAGCAACGGGAAATCGAAGGTCGCTGTACTCGATGTGTCCCCCCTCAAGGATCCGCAACATCTGCATCAACCTGGAAGCAGGACTAATCGTAATGCCGAGCGATTCCACGCGTTCAAGAATAAATGTTGCTTGCTCAACTTTTTTCTGAGGTTCGGATTGCATCGATGTTTGGAGTCCGATTGGGACTGTTTTGTAAACGCGAGTTGACGACGATATTATTGCGTGCGGGTTATGATCGCCGAGGCTTCCGTGGGGCATATTTGAGGCCAAACTTCGAGTTTCCTAAATCGGGTTATGGCTTTGGAGTGATTTCCATAACCCCAGGGTCAAGAGACTTTGAGACTCGGGAGAGTTCTGGGCGGAGGGAGAGAAATCAGCCCAAACGGATGTCGCGCCGGCAATCGGAGAGTGGCAGCGATGGCGAGAGTTTGAGAGGGGAGAAACTCGCGAAACACTGGGAAAACAAGGGCCAGAAACGCGAACAGGCCGACGTTTTGAGGCGTCGGCCTGATAAGCGGTCGCTGCTCGAGTAGCGAGCAGCAAAACAAAGTTGTCAGTTCTCCCCACGGTGAGTCTGAAATTTACCCCTGTCGGCTTGGAGTAACTGCTAGATTTCCGGCGAGACCGGCTTCTTTCTTTTCGTCGGATCGACAAAGGCGATCAACGGCATCCGTCTCTGGTCGGAAACAACGACGCCTCCCCGCTTCTCAATCGTCACTACAAAACCAGTCGGTCGGTTGACTGGCAGTTTCGCTTGAATCGCCACGACCGCTTCCTCTTCACTGGTGATGTCGAAGACGCCTCCGTCGATCGGTTTGCTGTCCCGGCTCGGATCCAAAATCCAGAGTTGATACTGCCACACCTTGGGGTCGTTGGCCGGCATCCCGACAAACCGCATGTATCCGCTTTGCTCAGAGTCGCTCCAGATAATATCCCCGGAAACCTTGTTCTTCGGGGGAGTCGTTCCTTCGATCCATTCCGCCTGAATCAGGTCCGCGGCGTTGGCCAGCAAGGAATCACGCGTTACCAGCGGAGGGGCGTCTCGCTCAAAGTCGCTCTGGCTTCTTTGCCAAAAGAAGAACGCCAGTACCGAAGCCGCCAGGCAGGCGATCCAGGCCAGCCGCTCGCGAACCCGAGCGGTCTGGGGCGGTGCCAACTCAACCACATCGGCTATTCGCCGCGTCGCGACTTCGGAGACGATCGCGCGGCCAGTGTTGGAAACGGCGCGGCGCAGACCTTCAGGCAATGCCTCAATCTGGTCGATTGCTGCCAGCGAAACGGTGGCCGCGATCCTCTCCAGGTCATTCAAAGCGGGCGCTCCCGCGGACGGTTTCACGCTTTCGTGCTCCTTGAATTCGTCGGTTGTCAAATCGCCCATAACGTAACCGGCCAGACACTCGGCGAATTCTGTTTCTTTGGTTGGCTTCATGACCCGGCCTCCGAAAGGGTGGCGGTGAACGGACGTTGGACACACTCTCTCAAGGAGAGTAAACCGCGTCGGGCAAATGACTTGACACTACCCAGCGGCAAACTCAGGGAGGTCGATACTTCCTGATGCGATAGACCCTCCTGCAAAATCATTTTCAGGACACCTTGAGCGTTGGGGCTCAACTGTTCCAAGCAATTCCGGACCTTGGCAATTTCGTCCGCGACCTCCAGGGAATCCGGCTGAGGCTCCGGGATCTCGACGATCGACTCCTCATGCAGATTGTGAACTTGTGCTTGAGCACTGGTTTTCCGCAGTCGGTCGAGCAAGCGACGCCGGGCAATGATCGAGATAAATGATATCTCGCTGCCCCGCTCAGGACGAAAGTGAGCCGCATTTTTCCACAACTCGATGAAGATTTCCTGAACAAGGTCTTCTGCGTCATGGCTATTGCGGGTTATTTTTTTGGTCAATGTCCAAATAAACCCGCCATAGCGCTCGACAAAACGATCAACTGCAGTCGTATCACCCGCCGCGATCATCGGCATCAACGGAGGACCGGAAAATCGCAACGACGATTCATTCCTAAACTCGTCCGCCTCGAAAGGTTGTTCCAAACCTGAATCCATGGGTCTCAATCAATGGGTGAAGTCGTAAGGGATAAGCCACTCCGAAGCTCACTAGGAAGCATCGGCGTCGACTGCTCAGTTTGCGGTTAACCCACATCCTGTCTTGCAAGTCCATCGTCAGACGTGGTCTGGTCGGTTAGCCGCCTGCCGCGGCATCCGCAGGCTACTCTTCATTCTGACCAACGAGCCGGAGTACGGACAACTTTTTGTTCGACTGTACAAAGACCGCGCATCCAAGCGGCTCCGGTACAGCGCGAGGCCTCGGCTGAGTCTGCGGAGGAGCTTCAAAGCCCATCACGGTCCCAAATCGGTCGGCCTGACCATTCCTCGGAAGTGTCGCGCCAGCCCGTTCCGGACTCTGATTGGCCGGGAATGTCGTTTTGCCGCCTTCTCTGTCGAACTACCGCTTGATATTCGAATGGTGGCCCGAATTGGATTCAACATTCGTGAAATAATCCTGAAGTTATCGGATTTGGGGCCATTCCGCGCAAGCGTTCCAGCAAAATTCCTCCTCTCGCACCACTTGAGACCGGAGCAACGGCGGTGCGAACCCCCACTCAATCTCACTGCCTACTCGCAGTCTTTCCAGGCCCCGCGACGGCGTTTGCACTGTCTGTCTGGGCAAGCCGCACGTGTGCCGGCAACTACTGCCGTCGGAGTTCCTCCAAGGGTCAGAGGGAAATCCTCAAGCCGGGCCCGAAAAACAAAATCGTTCAAACTATTCAGATGTTTGCATCCAAACGCAAGTCTGCTACGAAATGTTTTGTTGTAGTGGTTGGGGGAAATCGGCTCAGCACTGTTGCAGTTGACCTGGCCTTATTTTTTGAACGCACGCTGAAAGGAAAACAAATGCTTAAATTCAGGTGGTTGTATTCGCTGGCCCTGGCATCAATCTGCCTCTGGTCGACGATGACGAAAGCAGATGACCTCGTCGAGCAGGTCGCTCGGACCGGAAAACTGAAGACTCTGGTCGTGGCACTCAAAACGGCCGACTTGCTCGACCAGTTGAGGGGCGAGGGACCCTTCACGATATTTGCTCCTACGGATGAGGCATTTGCTGCCTTGCCCGAAGGGACACTGAGTTCCCTGCTGCTGCCCGAGAACCGGGAGAAGCTGATGCGGATTCTCAAGTACCATGTCATCCCCGGACGGCTCTCGGCCATGGACATCGGAAACATCGATGTGCCTCAGATGGCGCGAACGGCCAATGGCCAGCGGCTCCCAGTCGGAATTGAAGATGGAGAGTTCCGCGTGGGTGCGGCGAAAGTCATCGGTCGGGAACTGAACTGCAGCAACGGTGTAATTCATCTGATCGATAAAGTCTTGCTCCCGGAGGAACTGCGCACGGAAGCTTCAATCGCCATGGAATTGAAGGAGGCGACTCCGACCAGCCTGATTGACGCCTTGCGAGCCGTGCCAGATGGGCGTTTCTCGACCTTTCTGGCTGCTGTTGAAGCGAGCGGCGGCGATCAAGACTGGGCCCAGCCGCAACCCAATGGCAACTGGACTCTCTTTGTTCCGACTAATGCCGCGTTCAATCGTCTAACGGAAGCCGAGCGAACAACTCTGCTTGATCCGGCAAACCGCGATGCACTCCGCAAGTTGCTCGACTGGCACGCCTTGCCCAAGCTGCAACCCTGGAGCTTTGAATTTTCCGATGGCGAACGAGGCGCGGTGATGGTCTCGCGGCAGAACGACCGGTTTGTACTCGACGTTCTCGCCAGCGGCCTGGTGTTTGTTTACCAACTCCGCACGGCAGGTTCCACCCGCGAAAGCGAGCAGCCGTTCAAGGCTCGGATCCTCGCTGGCGACATTCAGGTCGGCGGGAATCTGGTCAATATCGTCGACCGGGTGATCATCCCCAGGCAACTCGAGGGCAAACTGTTGGCTTCCCAAGCTTATCGCGAACGGGATGTCCAAGAACTGAATGCGGGTGCCGATGCCCAGGCCAACGCCAAGCTGGTTTTTGAGGAAATGCTGGAAAAGGCGGATCGTCTCGAAGGCGAAGGCCGGATGGCCATGTACCAAATGGGCTTGAAAATGCTGGAAGAAGTGCTGCCTGTCAGCCGCAGAGGCACGATTCTCGATGGTGCCGATATGAGCAATCCGGCTGTCGTGCGAGCCAAGCTGCGTGGTCGAATCGATGACCTCGATCGGGTTTGGTATGCCAATTTTATGAAGAACAGCCCAGCGGCCCAGTCGCTCTCGGCTCCTCTCCCCGAAATCTTTCCTAATCCTCGCGCACAAAGTTCCCGTCCCAAAGCCGACAAGACTTCGAGCGAAACGGAAAACACCAAGCCGATGAGTGAGTCGGCCGAAGTCCGACCAAGTTCAGTTCAAACTCCGGCCGCAGTAGACGGAGTGGCATCGTCAAACCGCTCGGACTTGTCTTGGTGCGAAGTGCTTGAGCAGAAAGTCGACGAGGCGGTAGTGGCCGACCCGGCTCTTCGCGCTGCCATCGCTGTGACTGGACTGCCCTGGCGAGTCCGCGACAAAGCGACTGGAATCGAAATGCTACTGGTCCCGCCCGGACAGTTTACAATGGGACGAATTCCCGGCGACAAGGAAGCCGACCCGAACGAGCTGCCAGCGCATCCTGTTACTTTGACCAAGCCTTATTACCTGGGACGATATGAAGTCACCCGTGAACAATGGATGAAAGTGATGAAAGCCGAACCGGTCGCACCGCAACAGCAAGGCGGGGCGGGGCTCAAGATTCAAGCTGGTCAGGGAGCCATTCAGATAGTCCAACCGACGTTTGAATTCCGCGACTCGAAGGGGAACATCATCAAGGCAGAGGCGAAAGCCGAGCGGGCTGCTGATGGTTCAATTGTCCTCAGCAATTCCGCTGACCCAGCGTTTCGAGCCGAAGGCGAAGACAATGCCTGCCCCGAACTCCCTGCTTTGGGATCTTGGAGCCGATGCAACGAGTTCTGTCGCAAGACCGGCCTGCGATTGCCTACGGAGGCCGAATGGGAGTACGCTTGCCGCGGCGGAGTTGAGGCCCCCCGCTATGGAGAGCTTGATCAGATCGCCTGGCATCGCGGAAACGCCGATGGAACAAATCACCCAGTCGGCGGCAAGGCGGCCAACGGCTTGGGCTTCCAAGATATGCTCGGTAATGCTTGGGAGTGGGTCAACGATTGGTACTCGGAGTACACCCGCGGTCCTAAAACCAATCCTCGCGGTCCCGAAACCGGTACCTCGCGCGTCATTCGCGGTGGCTATTTCGATTTCGAAGCAGGCTTCTGCCGGGCGACGCTTCGCTACAAAGTCGACTCGCCTGATTTCGCCAACACGACCGGCTTGCGGGTTGCCCGTGACCCGTAAGTAAGCTGAAGTGACCCCCGGGAGCCAGACCGAGACCTGACTTCCGGGATGCGTCGCCCCGTCCTCGATCGCGAAAGGGATACCACAAAAACAAGAAGGGACTTGGGGATCACCCGAGAAGAATTGGCTAGCGGGATCTGGTTTGCAAGCCTCAGCTCTCAAGCATCCCGCAGAGTTTGTGGAAGAACCGAGCCTGATTCCGCCCGAATCGCGACGATCATCCGCTGGTTTGCTATCTGGGCTTAGCTCAGAACCTCGCGAACCATCTTGCCGTGCACATCCATCAGGCGGCGGTCGCGCCGTCATGCCGCACGGTGAGCCGCTCGCGGCGTTGGTTGATCGAGAGATCCGAGAAGGATCGATTGGTCATGGCATTTTCCAACGGGTTATGAAAGTGCGAGTTGAAAACGCATCAACTCACCCGGGTTATGTATGCCGTTCACGCGTTGCCCATAACCGCGTGGTCGAAACTTTGAATTTTCGGCATCGTGTTATGTCTTTAGAGACTTTTCTATAACCAGCGGGTCGCGCGACTTTGAGAGTCTAGAGAGTCGGGTGGCGAACGGGAGAGAACGCTCCGCCGAGGATTCGCGCCGATTACCGGAGAGTGGTCGCGATGGGGAGAGTTCGAGAGGCTAGAAACTCGCGAAGCGCTGGGAAAACAAGGGCCAGAAACGCGAACAGGCCGACGTTTTGAGGCGTCGGCCTGTTGGTATAACCGGAGGGTCGAGCTGAGTTCGATTTCCCTTATTCAGTTGAGCAAACCGAACTCTTTTCAAACCGCTCGCGAGATCTCGACTGTTTCTTGACGTCCTTCGTAAGTTGTTTCCCAGCAGTATGTTGTGGCGAGGCCTGTTCATTCGCTGCCAATCGAAATCACATAACCCGACCAAGGACGGTCAACTCGCCGATACCGGTTGATCAAATTGAATCTCCGAAACGATCGACCAATTTGGTGCGAGTCTCGAGCTGTCATACAATTTGTCGTAAAGCGTCCATCCTATGAAAGGCGATCGCGACTGAGGTTTTTGATGATGGCGACAATTAAGCAGTTCGACGATTCGAGCGAGAACGTCTGGTACACACCGAAGTCCCTCGCTTTACAATTGCAAGTCTCAACCGACACGGTCATGGGTTGGATCTGGTCAGGGCAACTCAGAGCGATGAACGTTGCGAGAAAAATTGGAGGTCGGCCTCGATGGCGAGTTGATCCTAAGGCTTTCCAAGAGTTCATGCTAGCTAGACAGTCACAGGCATCAATAACCCGTGATAGCAAGCATCAGTTTCGCCCATATCGACCACCCCGCCCAGTAGCTGGAGTGAACCGAAGACTCGCCGAAAACATCCCCCACGAAGTTCGTGTGAAGAAGAGTGCGCTCGCGATGGCGAATCGCAAGGGCGGTCAGTATACCGAGTGGCGACCGTTTGTTCCCTTGGCGATCGAAAGGTACGAGCAAAAGCACGGTGTCCGCGTGAAGGAGGAAGACGTTGTAGTATTAAAAGCTTGGTGGGAAGAACTCTAGTGGATTCGTAACTTACAATCCTTCATCTGAGGTCGGAAACGCCGCTTGAAGGGCTCTGGCCCAGCTGCGAAACTCGCGCTTGATGGCGAGGGCATAGTCGCGGTTCTCGAGGCAGACCTCGCTGAAGGTGATCGACTGACCAGCCTCCTTGCGATTGCGTATCCACAGCAACATGGCGTCGCGGTCAAGGTTCTTTGGTTTGTGTCGTGTGACGTTTGCCAGATTGATGCCGGCTTCCGTGAGTGCCTCACGCCAGCTACCGAAATGGCGAATCGTGGCGTCGTAAAGAGCCCGATCGCGACTGCGGTTCACCATGGCCCCTAGGTCGTAGCCGGTTGCACAAAGTCTCCGAAGTCGGAATTTGATCCGTTCCGGCGTCAAGTCGCGACAACGCCCAACGTCGTGGGCACTGACGCCCGCGTATTGAAGCGCCGTCTCCCAGGATCCAAACTCATTAACTGCGGATGCGTGAAGGAGTTCGTCGGACGCTTGGATGCTCTCCTCAAGCATGCTACCGCCAGCTACGTCTATTTCCACAATTTTGCGGATGATGGTCTCTCGTATCATTGTGCTTTTCTCGCCTCCCTCGCGGCTCCCAGTGATTGTGCGACCTCAACCGCTTTGCGAATCGAACCGAAGCGACGCTCAGCGGCGGATGTTAACTTCGAATCGACGCTTCGAATTCGATCTATCGGTACGTCGTGAATCAACTGCCGTATTCGTGATAGGACCTTCTCTTCGTCCCATTGCTCACGCTGCACCGCATCGATGCCGGCCGCAAAAAGTGCCTTGTTCCAACTACCGAAACGGATTCTGGCAGCAGCAAACAGTCCAGAATCCTCATAACTTGTTGCACTCAGGTCGAATCCTTCGGCGCGCCGATGAACAATTGCTTCGATCACCTTTTGGGGAGTCCACATTCGTCGCAGTTCGCTTCCTAAACCAAGCGATTCGACTGCGTTTCGCCAACCACCAAAATGCTTCATGCACGAACGCCGAAGCTTTGAGTCATTGTGCGACGAACAAGTCAG
>CAIYZV010000023.1 GCA_903930765.1 uncultured Pirellula sp. | reverse complement strand
AGCCCACCGTTAAGCAGCCTTGCGTCGAACTCGACGTTTCGGCGTTGCGATTGGGTATTGGTCGGCCATGCGGTACAGAATCGTGTTGCCCCGTTTGCCGTCTTGCTCGATAGCTCCGCATCGCCTCAGAGTGTAGGCGATCTGCTGAGAGAACCAACGAGGTTGCTCTATCGCCTCAGCAAGCATCGCTGTATCGAATGGCTTGGGGAGCGTAGGACCACCGAGCAATCGCCATAGATCCCCTGCAGTGTTCAGGAGGATTCGTTCGCCGACCCCCGCCAATCTCTGATCCACCATTTCGTACGCTTTACGTTTCCATCGCCGCTCGCGACGATCGATGCGAACCTCGACCGCATCGACGTGGATCAGTTCGAGACTCAATCGCGGATGAGGGAAGACCTGCGTAAAATGGATCAGCTCTTTGAAAACATCTACCGGTTGCTCTCGTTTGGGACTCTTGCGCCGTCGCAGTAGCTTGCCACCCCGCCGATCCATGGTTTCAATCGACTTGCTTTGTACGATCGGTTTGACAACCCGCACCCGCTCTCCAGCCCCAAGGAGTTCGGCAACCTTTTTGCCCAGCCCGGACAACGCCGCGTGTTGGATTTCCACCAAGCAGCCATCGGCATCCAACGCATCGATGCGATACCCATGCAGTGGAACTTCCACGGAGAGTGGATCGCGCGCATGCAGGTACTTTAACTCTCGATGCAGCGACGTTTCCATGGGCTCCATCCCTGACTCAAAACTACATCCTGTCGACAACCCCGATGCCGAGCAATTCAAGACCTTGTTTCAAGGTCCTCCCGACCAATGCTGTCAATTTCAATCGGGAGAATGCTTCTCGTTCTGTATCGGCTTTTAGCACCTGACATTGATCAAGGAAACTGCTGAATAATCGGGCTAAGTCAAACAGATACTCGGTGATCAGGTTCGGAGTGTAATCCTGCATCGATTGCAGCAGCGTTTCTTCGAACCGGCTCAGTTGCAATCCCAGCGACATTTCAATGTTCTCGGCGAGTCGCATCGGAGCCGATTCCCAACGGTCCGGTGTCCAGTCTTGTGCTACCGCGCGACGCAGGATGCTCTGAGCCCGGGCATAGGAGTACTGAACGTAGGCGGATGTATTTCCCTCGAGCCGAACCATTTTGTCCATGTCAAAGACATAGTCGCTGGTCCGGTTATGGGACAAATCAGCATACTTGATCGCGCCCAAACCTACCGTTTCGGCAACGACTCGTTTCTCCGTATCATCCATCTCCAGCCCCGCAACCTTGAGCCGATTGGGGTCGCAGACGACTTGCCACGCCCGTTCGACCGCTTCGTCGAGGAGCGACTCAAGCCCCACGACACTTCCCGACCTCGTTTTGAACGGCTTTCCGTCCGTTCCTAGCACCGTTCCAAAACAGACATGCTTGAATTGCGTATGCACGAGCCCTATTTTCTCGAGCACTGCGAAGAGTTTATTGAAGTGCTCACTTTGCCGATGGTCGACGACATACAGCGATACATCTGGTCCAAACTCTCGCTCCCGGAAGAGTGCCGTCGCGATATCGGTGGTTGCGTACAAATAAGCCCCATCCTGTTTCTGAACGATCATCGGTGCATCGAAACCAGGCAAGAAGACACACACAGCCCCATCGCTCGGCACCGCCAGCGACTTTGCGAACAGCTCTTCGATCACTGCTGGGAGCATGTCATGGTAGTAACTCTCCCCAAACTCGTGGTCAAAGACAATGTTCAAGCGTCGATAGACCGAGTGGATTTCGTCTTGGCAATGCGGCAAAAACTCATCCCAAAGCGAAAGATTCGTCTTATCACCTCGGTGCAGTGCGGCGGTCTCGCCGAGCACTTTCTCATTCAAAGTTGGATGGCGTTCGGAGTCCTGGAGCAATTCGGGGTTGGACTGTGCCTGCGCGATCTTTTCCTGGGTCGACGCCAACTCCTCGGACGCTTGCTTCAACCCATTGTTCGCAGCCGCAAGTTCCTTCACGACCTTCTTGTCATTCGGAGCTGCATTGAGTTTCTCAGTCGCTAATTGGACTTTGCGATGCGCATTCTCGACACCTTGCTCCAACCGTGGAATCGAAGCCACTGCGGCTTGATACGCGATAACCGATTGAACCCTCCGGTACAGTCGACTCAACTCCGCAACCGGTCGCGCGCGGTAATCGTCCTCATTCCGAAAATGTTTGTACCCGTAAATGATCATGCCGAACTGGGTGCCCCAATCTCCCAGATGGTTGTCGGTGATGACCTTGTGCCCCAAAAATCGCATCACCTTCGCGATCGAATCACCGATTACCGTCGAACGGATGTGTCCAACGTGCATCGGCTTGGCAACATTCGGCGATGAATAATCAACCACAACCGTTTTGGGTTCCTTGACGCTCGTCACGCCGACCCGTGGATCGAGGTAGGCTTGATCGAGTCCCTTCGCCAGCCAATCAGGGGCTAATTTCAAATTGATGTACCCAGCCCCTGCGATCGAGACGGAACTGCAGATATCGGTAAGATTCAGTCGATCGACAATCGATTGTGCGATTTCCAGCGGTGGTTTGCCCAAGGGCTTTTGCAACGGCATAGCGATGTTGGCTTGATAGTCGGCCAACTGTGGTTCGCGAGAGGGGACAATCCGCTCGAGCGACGAAGCCCGCAACTTGGGATCCTCGATCAATTCGGAAAGAACCGTCGCGAATCGTTCACGAATGAGCGCAAGAATTTGCATATCGAAACCAAGGTGGTGAGTGACTAGACAAGATTACGTAAAACGACAAAGCATCGTTCGCACGAGAGAGCATTTATGCTTTTGGGGATGCATCTGGAGCCGCCTCAGCGGGGCCTTTGCGATTGCGGCGCTCGTCGGTATGGGGCAAGGGCATCGGCCCGGCGAATGCATCGAAGATCACCAACAGGTTTAACAATCCGGCGACCGCCGTGTAGAGGGTTCCAAGCTCAAAACCTGCTGATGCTTCGGAATGCCACTGCGAAAGTGCCTTGTGATTATCACCTCGCACCGGATCGATAGGGGGAGCGGCCATGAATCCACCGAGGAAGCGTCGCTCTGGATCGCTCTTAGCCACCCACGCTTGAAGCAGTGCCGGTGCTGCCGGCAACCCGATGAAGGCTTGGGCTGGATACTGGACTCGGAAATCATCCCCAGACCAGGACGCGTAAACGACCCGCCCTCGCCCCACGACCATCCCGAGGATGAACAAACTCAAGATGCACACGGCGAATAGATAGGCCTTGTTCTTCCGCCCTTGGTAAAAATGCCCGGCCGCTGGGAACAGTGCTGCGAGCACCGCTGCGACATACCGATTCTTCAAATCGATTTCGCAATTATCAACAATGACGATATGGCTACTGGCTGGGGTTTCTGGCATAGGTTGTTCTCATCGAGGTCCATCGGGCGATGAACGCTGGGGGCCGAAGCGATTTTGGAAACGATCGATCTTAAGGAAACGGTTATGGGTTCACGAGCAAGTCAAGAAAGAAAGGGACACCAGGACGATTATAGCCAGATCGAGGTATAGCCAGATCGAAGCTAAGGCATCACATCGATATTATGGCAGCCTCAATGCATGCGCACGCCAAATCGATGTGGGCTTCTGTTGTCACCCCTGGAGGGGGCAAGAAACGCAGCCGTGTCGGGTGGCTTCCAGCAACAAATCCCATCAATCCCAGATCGTATAGCTTGCCGAGCATGTTTTTGGCTGTTTCGGCGCTGCCATCCCCAGGGGTGAAAGCGACCATCATTCCTTCGCCATAGGGACCGCTAATTCGTCCCGGGTATTTTTTGGCAAGGGATTCAAGCCGTTCTTGGAAATACTGGTGCCGGCGCATGTTCCAGCCGTCGCGTCCAAAGCAATTGGATTTCTCGAGATGATCCAATACCGCCAATCCGCATCGAATCGAAGCGGTGGCAGCGGTAAACGTCTGCGACAGAATTGGTCCTTTGGGTTTTAAGCTCTCCCCGAAAAGGGTCGCGCAGACTTGGGTGATCTTCCCGAGTGTCACGATGTCGGCGTACTGATCTAGCTCGAAATGCTGGAATGCGAACGGTCGACTCAATCGCGAGAAGGTTTGCACTTCGTCGAAAATCACAAGAACATTCCGCTCGTGGCAAAGCTTGCAAAGCGACTCGAAGTACTCGTGCGTACCAGGGTAATAGCCACCTTCACCGGCAACGAGTTCGAGCCACAAGCAAGCGTGCTGGCCCGGGTATCGATCGAAGAGCCGTTGGATTCCTTCGATAGCCCCACGGGTGGTTCCCTTGGGATCGGACGGGTGGAACATCGGAAGATAGTCGACATCAAGCGCCTTGGGCACACCGGTTCGGTACGCAGGTCGATCGGTGAGAGCCGCGAGCGCGATGGAACGTCCAGCGAAACAGTTGTCGATGCAGATCACTCGCGAAGCTGGTGCGCGATTGTGGAATGCGATCTTCAACGAGTTTTCGTTGGCCATGGCTCCACTGGTACTCAGTAGGCAATGCTCTAACCGTGCCCCGGATTGCTTGGCCAACGCAATCAAGCGTTCGCACATCCATATGGATGCCGAGTCATGCTGCAAGTTGCCTTGCATGACCGTATCCTCGAGCGACGCGTCGATGGTCGCGCTGAGCATCCGAGGGTCGGAGTGCCCCATGCCGTGGACACCGATCCCTACGATAAAGTCCAACTTGACGCTTCCATCTCCAAGCTCGACGAAGGGCCCGTTTCCAAGCCCGCTCGAGATGTACGGGAAGTAGGGGGCACCGCCACGCGCTGCCGCCAATCGTTCCAATTGGCGCTGATAGCCGGGAACAAGTTCTGGGTTGGGAGGCCGAATCGATTGGATCGTATTTCGATGGGCCTCGAGAGCCTCGAGCAGCAGCCCGCGAGCTTGTGCCACTCGCGGGTCAGCAATCAACCCCGCGTAGTGAAGGGACTCGGATGGAGCTTCAGACGAAGATTCGGAATGGAACGACAACGCAGCACCTGGGAAAAACAACAAAAAACCAACAAATCAGCCACAAAACAAGAGTCGAATTGTAACAGCCCCCGCTGGTTTTAACCATCGCAGTCCGGGGGTCGGGCCCTAAGCCAACCGCGTGGAGCGGCCCAAGCATTCCAAAAGGAACTCGATCACCTCCATGTGCCGGGTCGCTTCGGCGAGGTCCTTGCCCCAGGTATACATGCCATGGCGCCGGATGAGATACGCCCAACAACGCTCTTCGGGGTGTGCGTGGAAGTATTCGTCGACTTGCTTGGCGAGCGCCGGGATGTCTTGGGTGTTTTCGAAGATAGGAATCCAGCAACTCGATTCATGAGTCGTGATTCCCTCGAGCCCTTTGAGCATTTCAAAACCCGCGATCCGTATCCCGCCAACCGGGGCAAAATGCTGGGAAAGCAACGTCCCCCAGACACTGTGCGTATGAAGGATAGCACCGGCACCTTGACGTGCGGCTAGACAATGCAAAAGCGTTTCAGCGCTGCTTTTGGGCTGACCGTCAACTACAGAATGCCCGTTTTCGTCGACCAAAACGAAATCGTTCGGCCCCAAATTGCCTTTATCTTTACCGCTGGCGGTTATCAGGATACGAAGCGGGTCTCGCTCGACGACCACACTGTAGTTGCTCGAGGTTCCGCGAGACCAACCGCGCGTCCAGAATTGGTGCCCGACGCTGCGCAGTCCGTCGATCGATTCGGTGTAAGGAACGAGGTGGTCCATGATGAAATTCAGTGGTAAGTTGCAAAAAATAGGACCGCCCGGATTCGAACCGAGAACCAAGGGATTATGAGTCCCCTGCTCTAACCGTTGAGCTACGGTCCCGTGAACTGATCTCGTTCTAGGACAGGTGGAAATGCTGGCGTCTATCGATCGCTGCTTCGCCCGCCACCCACAACCCATAAGCTACCGTTTGGCCTATCGGCAGTACGACAAGATCCGGGGTTGTGAGGTTCGGATTCTAACCCCGACATCGGTCCGACGAAAGCCGGAACGGCACACGGAACAACAAACGAAGGCCAAAGTCATACCGTTTGCGGGCACCCACGGTTCTGCAGTGAAGCTCCCAACGAACAATCACGCGGTTCGGCCGCGGTAAATCTTGAGGGCTGGTTCCTCGGCGACGATGGCCGGAAGTTGAGGTTCTTCGCAAAATTCTCGCAGCAATTTGGTGCCGATTTCCATATCGGAAACCCCTTGTCGATCCCGATCCGTAGTCCAGCGACTAGCCCCCCATCCCGCCAACAAGATCGCCTCGCCACTTCGAGACGAACGGATAGCCATTTCGATGGCCGCCTCGCGGTTGGGTACGATTTGGATCGCCGCAGGCCGTTCGCAGCCATCGAGGACTTGCCAGACGGACTTCTGCCCAAACCTCACCGATCGGCGGGATTGGGTCAAAATCACATAGCTAGATGCTCGTTCCAAAACGCGACCATAGGCGGCCAGTTGCTCAGGAGTCGCCGCATCGGGGACTTCGGCAACACACACCACCGGGGTCCCATCCTTGGTCAACGAATGCAAAGCCACCGCCAATCGATCCGCTTGGTCGGCGACGTCGACATACACGCTGCGCGTTCCATCGCCGGGTACGCGTTGCATTCTGCCCGGAAGACGCTGGAGCCGCTCGACTCCTTGGACTGTTTCGTACAACTCCAGTCCAAACGTGTATCCTACTGCGATTGCACTGAGCATGTGCCGTGCGTTGTGATCTCCAAGGATTGTACTTGTCAGCGGGGCAATGCAATTTCCAGCCGAGACCATGATCGACTGTTCACCCTTCATGGCGCGCATCCGTCGGCCAGATACGTCCGCTGCTGCGTCGAGACCATAGCTGATCGCTTCGGGCTGATGGCGAGCAATCCATCGATTGAGTCTCGCATCATCGGCGTTGAACACAACGACACCGTGCGGTTTAAGCTGCTGGACCATTCGGGACATTGCATTTTCCACGCCGCGCGCTTGGAGGGAATCGCTCTTCTGGCATTTCCGCAAACTCGTGAACACCAACACGTCGAACTCCATTCCGGTGGCGGCATGCGATCGCAGCATATCATCGCTCAACTCAATTACCGCTGCGGGAGTCCCATTGTCGACGCTTTGCTGCAACCATTCAGCGATCGCAAGCGAATCCGCATTGGGTTCACACGGGAGCCCAGATTCCTTGCCGTTGCTTGCACCCAAATCGGTAAAGTAGGCAACCGTCTTCCCGATCCTCTTGAGCATCGACGCAACCATCAACGATGCGGATGTCTTGCCATGAGTTCCCACCACACCGATGGTGAGAATCTTTTCACAGGGGTTTCCTGCCAAGGCCAAACTCAGTTCGGCATACGCATCCCGAACATTCGAAACGATGCATTGAGGGACACTGCTCGGCAAAAGCTGCTCGGTCAGAATCGCAGTAGCGCCATGATTGATCGCAGTTACAACATCGCGATCTGCGGCAGTCCAGTCGGAAACTCCCGCGGCAAACACCCAATCGGTCCGGTCGCTCTCAGGATGAGAGTCGCATGCGGAACAATGGATATCGGGGGCGCCTACAAAGTGCGCATCGGGAAACAGAGCTTTAAGCGATACAACTGGACGAAGCGATGATTCCACGTTTTGGCCTCCTTGCCATGGTGCGGATTTGTTTTTTACGGATATGGATTGGAATGCAAAGTTGCAGGTTT
>CAIYZV010000022.1 GCA_903930765.1 uncultured Pirellula sp. | reverse complement strand
GACCCTCTTGGTGCGAAGTGTCGCACAGGTGTTTCACTTGGAGTTTCGACGGATCCAATTCACGCCTGATTTGATGCCCGCGGACATCACAGGGACTGAGATTTTAGGGGAGTCGGAGGGACGGCGTTCGCTGCAGTTTGTTCCCGGGCCCGTTTTTGCCAATGTGATTTTAGCGGATGAGATCAATCGTACTCCTCCAAAAACGCAGTCGTCGTTGCTGGAAGCGATGCAGGAACATCAAGTCACCGCGGCTGGCAAAAGGTATGCGCTGCCCGAACCGTTCTTTGTGTTGGCTACCCAGAACCCCATCGAGATGGAAGGCACCTACCCACTCCCTGAGGCCCAACTCGATCGGTTCATGTTCAACGTCTTGATCGACTACCTCCCGTACAAAGACGAACTCCAGGTGGTTCTGGATACGACGAGCGGATCTCCGGAACCGATTGTTCCTCTTTTCTCCGGAGAGGATATTCTGCGTTTTCAGCGTTTGGTTCGGCGAGTACCTGTCGCGGAGGATATCGCTGGGTACGCCGTTCGTTTGGTGGCTGCTACGCGTTCAGGACGCCCCGAAGCACCTGGGTTTATCAATCAGTGGGTGACCTGGGGAGCTGGATTACGAGCGGCCCAGATGCTGGTCTTGGGAGCGAAAGCCCGAGCGCTACTCGGTGGGTACTCGCATGTCCGCTTAGACGACATCCGAGCGCTCGCTGCTCCAGTGCTGCGGCATCGGATCCTTCTGTCCTACAAAGCGGAGGCCGAAGGTGTCACCGTTGAGGATTGCATCGCGAGACTTCTCGAGGAGGTTTCGGCGTGACCGACTCCAGAACACCCAGTTCGTGGGTCGACATGGGAACGCTGATGGCAATCCAGGATCTGCAATGGCGGGCTAAGACCGTTGTGGATGGATTGAACAATGGGATGCACCGGAGTCCACTCCACGGATTCTCTGTGGAGTTCAGTGAGTATCGACCGTTTTCGGAGGGGGACGACCCGCGGTCGATCGACTGGAAGCTGTTCGCTCGCTCCGATCGGTATTACATCAAAAAATTCGAAGACGAAACCAATCGACGGTGCTATCTCGTGGTGGATCAGAGCAAGTCGATGGAATACCGTTCGATCGCTTATTCCAAACTGGATTACGCGCGCACGCTCGCAGCGACGCTGGCGTACCATTTGATCCAGCAACGCGATGCGGTCGGTATGGTCACTTTCGATTCCGAGATCGCGGATGTGCAGACGGCGCGCTTTCGCACGGGGCAACTCAAACGGTTATTGAGTTTGCTGGAACGTACGCCTTCTGGAGATCGCACCGATTTGCGAGGGCCGCTGTCCCAAGTCGCGGAGTTGGTCCGCCAACGCAGTTTGATGATCGTGATCTCGGATTTTTTGGTATCTCCGGAGGAGCTGCGAGTGCCTCTAGGGTATCTGGCTGCTCGCAAGCACGAAGTGGTGTTGCTGCGAGTGCTCGACCCGAATGAGATCGAGTTCAATGCTACGCGGCCGGTGATGATTCGCGATATGGAGTCTGGGCTAGAGAAATTTGTCGATCCGCGAACCGTTGCGGATTCCTACCGCAGAAAATTCAACGATCACGAATTGCGATTGAAAGCGTTGGTTGAACCGCTTGGGATCTCCTACCAAGTGATGCGAACCGATTCTCCTCTCGACGCATCGTTGGTTGAGTTTCTCGGGAATCGAGATCGAGTGTCGGCGACGCGAGGAATCAATCCGTCGCGATCCTCGGGGACCGCAAACCACGCACCCATGGAGACCGTGTCACCATGAGCATGCTGACCCCACTTTTCGCGCTTGCCGCTCTCGCGGTTCTCGGCCCGATCCTGCTCCATTTGGTGCGGCGCAAACCGAAGGAAACACTCTCCTTTAGTTCGTTGATGTTCCTGGAGGATTCGCCACCGAAATGGACGCAGCAGAGCCGTATCGAGCAATGGCTGTTGTTGGCCCTCCGCAGTTTGGTAATCGCCTTGTTGGCGTTGGCATTCACCAGACCCTACTGGGCGTCCGCGGCAAAACTGACCGGTAGTAACGAAATCGGGTTGAAACGAATCGTGCTGATGGACCAGAGCGCCAGCATGCGGCGAGCTGGGATATGGGATGCCGCGAATGCTCGCGTTTCCGATGTCTTGGCCAACGCTAATCCTGCTGATGTGGTTGCCGTGTACAGTTTTGATCAGCAATTGCATCCGCGGTTATCTCTGTCCGCCGCTGTCGAAACAGCGATCGGAAATCGCAAGAGTGCAGCCGGGACGGCAGTCCGCACGATTTCTCCGGGTTGGGGCGAAGGGGACCTCGGCAAGGCGATCAACGAATGTGTCGATCTGCTTCAAAGGGAGCAATCCGACGTCGATAGCGGTGCGATCGGGGATTGTGAGATCGTCGTAGTTTCGGACTTTGTCGCAGGAACACCGGTTGAAACGCTGTCGGAAAAGGAATGGCCAGCCAGGATTTCGCTCCGATTGGAACGCGTATCGCCGATTCAAAGTGGCAATGCATTTTTCGAAATGCGTGCAGATGAGGAGTCTGAAAATGCGGGCAAATGGCGAGTCCGGGTGACGAACGAACCAGGATCGCTTCGTGAACGGTTCCGTCTGAACTGGTTGGGTGAGAATGGGAATCGAATAGAACCAATCGCGTTAGAGTGTACCGTCCCAGCTGGACAGAGCATGGTATATCCATTGCCTGCTCCCGACACTGCGATACGGGGGATGGAACTGACCGGTGATGATTGTGTGTTCGACAATCGCCGGTTTGTTGTTCCAGCCTCGGGCAGGACTCTACGCGTCCTATGCTTGGAAGATGCCGACGGAGGCCCGGAGTCGACGCTGCGCCATTTTTTGGAACGGGTCCCCTTGGGGAGCGCTGAGGATTCGGTGGTAGTTCTCCGAGTGAAGTCTGGAGAGGAATGGGGAGTCTCAGCCATGCCGCGCGACACCTGGATTGTCTGTTCGGAGACGATCTCGGAGCGCGACGCAGATCGAATGCATGAGTTCATGAAATCGGGTGGGCACGTCCTCTGGGTTCTTGATCAACCCCTCAAGGAGATAGGCAGGGGTGAGGAGAGAGGCAGGGGCAAGGAGATAGGCAGGGGCGAGGAGAGAGTATTGTCAACGACGGAGGAGGCGAAACCGAGTTTATCCGAGACCGGATCGTCCCCTGGAGCCGTTTTACAAGACATCGCTAGCCGTTTCGAAAAGCTTTCCGAGTGCAGGTTGGATGTGTGCACGGAGGCCCAGGTCGATCAGTACAGTCTGTTGGGAAGAATCGACTTCAAGCATCCCGTGTTCGCTCCGTTGGTCGACTCCAAATTCAATGACTTTAGCAAGGTTCGATATTGGCGGCATCGAATGCTGAAGCTTTCTGAGGTCGATGGTTGGGTCATCCCCGCATGGTTCGACTCGGGATCGCCTGCGTTCCTACAACGTCGTATCGGAGATGGCGAGTTGACGATTCTGACTGCGGGTTGGCAACCAGCGGAAAGCCAGTTTGCCCTTTCGAGCAAATTCGTACCGATCATCAGCCAGCTGTTCTCGCTGGCGACTACCCGCGAAACAATCTCCACGGATTGGGTGGCAGGAAGAAACTATCCATTGCCCGGGGGAAGTTCGGTGAAACGCCGTAACCTTTTGAGCTCCATGGGCGACGACGAGGAACGAAGCGACAAACGATTCGACAACCCATCGACAGGGAGTGATGGCGGTGATTTTTTGACGGCGAGTCCCGGGGTTTTGGAGTTGGTCGATTCGGACGGAGCTAGTCGCGAAGTCGCTATAAATATAGCGAGCTCGGAGAGTCGTACCGCGTTGATGGACTATGAGGAGGTATCCCGATACGGAGCGTCCGTACGAGAGAAGCCTCAAACGCGGGAAGATGAAGTTCATGCAGAGCGTCTGTTGATGGCGACGGAGTTGGAATCTCGGCAGAGTCTCTGGTGGTGGTTGTTGGCAATCGTAGTCGTTATCGCAGGATGTGAGTCATTGCTTTGCATACGCAAGCAAGGGCGAACCGCCGAGGCTGTGTCTGCATAGGAGCGATCGAAGTATGGATCCGCAAATCAATTTCATCTTGAGTCAGGTAGCCAAACGCTGTCGCAGTTACCGTTTGGCTTGGTCGCTCGCGGTATTCTGGATCGTGGTGGCATGCGCATGCTGGCTAGGAGTCTTGCCTACGGCGAACCAGGTTTTCTCGAACCCTCAGCGGTATTGGGGCCACGCTATTTTGGTCGGCACGATCGGATTGCTCCTTTGGGTGTCTTCGCGATTGGCGTTTCGGGATTTCCATCGCATCGCACAACGCATCGAAGCGCGTTTTCCCATGTTGGAGCAGCGATTGTTGACGGCAACCCAAGTGAGGAGTTCACAAAGCTCCCATTTTTTGCGAAAGAAATTGATCGACGAGACGGTGACGCATTCACGGGTTTACGATTGGCGAGGACTGGTGAATGCAAAGATGCTCTGGGGGGCATGGGGCCTGCAATGGATGTTGCTAGCTGCCTTGGTCGGTTGGTTTTTCAGTGGGCTTCCAGGTGCTGCACGGCCTCTGGCTTCTTCGGCACCAGAGGCAGGAAGCATTGGATCCGAATTGAAACTCTCGGTGGAGCCGGGCGATACTGAGTTGGAGCGTGGGACCGATTTGCTGGTGACTTCTAAACTCGAAGGGGTCATTGATGGGAATTTGCCGAAGGATGCTCGGTTAGTGATTGTCGGTGAGCATGGAGAGGAAACCTCGATCGAAATGTCGCGGGCCTTGGCGGACCCCATTTTTGGTGCGACCGTACGGCATGTGGAGATACCGGTCACGTATCGG
>CAIYZV010000021.1 GCA_903930765.1 uncultured Pirellula sp. | reverse complement strand
GCCGTTGCAATGGTTCTTTCGTACGAACCGGTTTGTCGCTTGGGGGCAGAGTGCTCGATTTGTCGAGTGTCGGTGGAAGTAACTCCAGTTCCTTGGTCGGAGTAACTGCCTCTGTCGCGGACGGAGTGATCGACGGAAGTGTTATGGCCGGTGTTGGTATGGTTCCTGGCAGCAAGCTGGACGGGGATGCTGTTTCCGATTTTAAAAGTGAGGATGGCGCACCAAGGCTGCCGTTGGATCGCGGGATCCCATCTGCGGGAGCGGGGCCCTCTGGTTTCACCGATGGGTTGGGTTGCTTTGGAACGATGACTTCCGGGGCGTCCAGATTGCCTAGCTCTTCGACTTGAGATCGAGGCAGCCTCAAGGGTGGTGGGGACTTCAGCAACGACGAATTGTCTTTCGTCTCTACGTCATTCGAAAGGTTGGAGTTAGACCGGTTGGGTCTAGTCGAATCCCCGTTCCCGGTGCGGGGTTTCTCGGGTGCTAAGTTCAAGCCGCTGGAGCCAGATGGAGCGGGACGCAGGTTATCGGATGGAGAACGATCGGAGGGTAACGAGGAACGTGCGGACTGCGCGAGTTGCAGTTTCGCTTGAAGTTCGGCATTGGTCCGCTTCAAATCTTCCACTTCGTACTCGAGAGTGCGGTACTCTGCATCAAACTCATATACGATATCTTCGAGCGAGCGGATTTCGCTGGCCATGTGTTCGACGTAGAGTTCGGTGAACGCACGTTGACGGCACCCTGAACTCGACAACATGATCGGTGCGAGCATGAGCCCAATCGCTAGCGTACAGCGAGCGAGGCGAGGGAGCTTCGTTTTGGAATTGGGTGCGATTCTCATCCAGGAATTTTCGGGAATCCGGCCAGAAAAACTCAAGTGAAGGATGGGAGTAGTTCATCTCGCGGCCACGCGTCAAGGTGAAACATGCCTAATTGTGGGTTTTAAGGAAATAACCCAGTAGACATTGCAGCCATGGCGAAGTGCTAGCATCATTTGGCTGGTGCGATTCAGGTCTTTCGGGAATGCTAGGCAACAAAGTGCAATGGTCGCAATTACGGGCTTCTGTGGTCTGGGTAAACTTTTCCGAAAAGGAGGTTTTTTCCTTCAGGGGGAGTTGGTCCGTTGCCGAAAGAGGGAGTGGGGTAGGGACGGAGTGCACGCGAAGCTTAGGCGATAGAAGAAACCATGATCCATCCGATGACTTTTCGCCCCTTGTCCACGCAACACCTGTTGCGAGCAAACACCGTATGCACTGCGGTCGCCGTCTTGGTGATGATGTGTGTTTCCAGCGGTTGTGCGACCTTGATTGGCAAGAGTAAAGGTCCCCTCGACAACATCGATACGACCTCGTTGAGGAAGGACGGGTACACCTTGGGCAGCCATGGTGTCATGCAACCACTGCCAACCGAGGAAGGCAAGCCTTCGATCGTCTTGGAGGTTGTCGATGGCAAGCGGCATTTTGAAAAGGTACCGCTAACCCCTGGGCAGCCCATGTTTGTTGCCGATCTTATCCGTGATGCGAAACTCTACAGTAAGATTGGACGCATCCAAGTCAAAATCTTGCGTCCCAATGGGACGAGTGCTCCCGTGCGGTTGGATGTCGACTTTGACGATGCGGGCAAGCAAGTTATGGAAGGGATGAACTATTCGCTGCGACCAGGTGATCATGTGGTAGTTATTCGTGATGAGCGCTCGATGTTCAATCGATTTCTAGGTGGTAGCGTCTTCGCTTTGTCAAAGTAGTGTTCGATGCTGGAATCTTTCTTGAGTGTTGCTTCGGCGGTCACCGGAGTCTTTCTGGTGATGTCGATGGGTGGGTTGGCCCGTCATTGGAAATGGTTTACGAGCGAAGTTGACAAATCGTTGGCAGGATTCACGTCCAACGTTCTCATGCCCGCCCTGTTCTTTTCCCGGATCATGTCGGATGACCGACTATCGATGCACTTGGATGCGTGGTTGCCAGTCCTGTACGGATTCTTTGGAACCGCAGCTAGTTTGCTTTTCGCCCGTTGCGCGGTCGCTCTCGCCGGTCCAAGTTTCGGTTTGAAAAGCGATTCGCAGAAGCGAACGTTTTCACTTTGCACGGGGATCAACAATTATGGCTATTTGCCACTCCCACTCGCGGACGTTTTCTTCCCTGCGTGCGTGGTCCCGTTGATGATCCATAACGTCGGTGTTGATTTGGCGTTATGGAGTGTTGGGCTATACATCATTTCAGGGGCAGGCATCAAGAACTCTTGGAGACGGATTGTGTTTAGTCCTCCGCTGATGTCGGTCGGACTCGCGGTGGCCTTGCGACAGACAGGATGGGATGCGTTGGTTCCAGGGCCATTTATGTACATGTGCCAGCAGTTGGGGCGTTGTTCGGTCCCCATGGCCTTGGTCTTGGGTGGGGCGATCATTTATGACTATTCAAGCCGATTTCAAATTGCTACCGCTTGGAAACCGCTGGTGTTGGCGTTGCTCCTGCGTTTGTTGCTGTTGCCGCTGTTTTTGCTGGCGTTGGCTAGATGGACAACAGATACCGACGAGCTGAAACAGGTCCTCTTGTTGCAAGCATCGATGCCGGCAGGGACATTTCCGATCGTGATGACGCGGCTCTACAACCAGGACGTGGAGACGGCTTGGATTGTGGTTGTTGGTACATCGGTCGTCGGGTTGCTATCGATTCCGATTTGGATGGCGATCGCCAAGCAATTCCTCGGTTTTGCTTGAATCCCAGGTTCGTGGAAGTACCAGTGCATCCTTGCGAGAGCAGATGACGACACCGATGACGACACCGATGGAGACGCCGATGGCTACGTCGATGCTAACGAAGCTTGGATCGCAGCAACGATCCCGGCGGCTTTGGTCCACGTTTCTTCTTCCTCCAGTTCCGGAATGCTGTCGGCGACGATGCCGCCTCCGACTTGGAACTGCCACCATCCTCTGGAAGCCGTAAGTGTGCGAATCAGAATGTTCCAATCCATGTGGCCGTTGGTGCTCGCGTAACCGAGTGAGCCGCAGTAAGGTCCGCGGACGGTTGGTTCGAGTTCTGCAACGATCTCCATCGCGCGAACCTTGGGGGCACCTGTGATGCTGCCACCTGGAAACACGGCGCTGATGACATCGCCGAAGCTAGCATTCGATCGGAGTTTGGCACGGATCGAGCTGACCATATGCAGCACGAACGGAAAGGTCTCGATGGAGCAGAGTTGATCGACCCGGAGTGAATCGATATCGGCGATCCTCGAAAGATCGTTTCGCAGCAGGTCGACGATCATGATGTTTTCAGAACGATCCTTGGGCGAGGATTGCAATTCGTCTGCCAATTCCCGATCGCGAGTTGGGTCGCCGGTACGACGGCGAGTTCCTTTGATGGGACGAGTCTCGATCCAGCCCTCTTGGACTCGGAGGAATCGTTCCGGTGATGCACTGATGATCTGAGCGACGCCCATATCGAAGAACGATGCAAAAGGAGCGGCGTTGACGCATCGGAGTTGTCGATACAGCGATTGCGAGTCGCAGCGGGCCGGGCAGAGCAATCGCTGAGACAAGTTGACTTGGAAGATGTCTCCGGCGTGGATGTACTCGATGGCTTTATGTACCGCGTCGCGATAACCGTGGCTATCGAAATTCCCAAGCCATCCGCCACCGAGTCGCGTTTCAAACTGAGGAGCTGTGAGGCCGTGGGCCATGGCATGGAAATTAGTGCCGATTTCCGAGCGTTCGACGGACTGTGAGGTGTTCTTCAAAAGGTTCAAAAACCGGTCGGCTCGTTGATTGGCCTGACGTGTTCGTGAGTGGGCAATGGCCCCTTCCTGGAAGCCTTGGGAAATCAACCACGCTCGCTCGGTTTTGTGATCCCAAGCCAACACGACATCGTATAGTCCCAATACCGCGAGTGGCAAACCGAATTCGTCGTGGCTCGCGGGCGATATTCGTTCGAAACACCTACCAAATTCGTAAGCCATGTAGCCCGCGACTCCACCTTGGAATGGCGGAAGGCCTTCGATGTTGGGTGTTGCATACCTTGCTAACCAGCGCTCTGCATTTGCAAGTGGATCCGCCGTTGGACGTTCGATGCGCAGAACCTCGACTGGATCGGCTGCGAGAAAGCTGTATCGGCTTTGCGGATCGGGCCTTAACGCGCTATCGAGCCAAATGCAGTACGGCAAATGGGATAGACGCTCGAATGCGTGGCTTGGTGAGCACTCGAACGGTAACTCGACAACGGTAGGTGAGAACTCGCCGTGAGGCGAGTTGTTGGCACTGGACGACAATGGCGTAGCAAGTGATTGGCGTAGCTAGTGATGGAGTGCGTGGTCCCTGGTTCGAGACTCACTTCAAGGAACGCTTATGGCTTAGTGGTGGTGATGGTCGTCTTTAAGGAGAACCGATTCCTTTTTCCCATCGATCGTGACGATCAGTTTGGCTTGAACGCCCTTTGGGTCATCGCCGCTGGCACCCACGAGAGTAAGAAGTTCTTGGTCCTTTGCTTCGAAGATTGACCCGGCGATTTTCGCTGCTTCGAGGGGGGCTAGTTTGAAACTCTTCTCCGTTCCACCGGAGGTTACCATGACGTCGACCGATTCCACCTTGGCACCGGCACTCACCAACTCCTCGAAGTAAACCGTGATTGTGTGCGCATCGTCATCGTGGGCCCACTCGAAGTGCGTGGTTGGGCTTGTATCGAAGTGAGCGACATGCCCTCCGTGAGGGCCATGCTCAGGATGATCGTGTTTGTCCTCTTTGTGGTCGTCAGCGTGGTTATGGTCATGGTCATGGTCGTGATCGTGTGCGGCTGAGCCACCCTGCGGCGATTTCACCGGTTTTTTCACATCGCATCCAAACCATAGGGACGTGGAAGCCACAAGGGACAAAACAAGGAATGTTCGAAGGTTCATCGGGGGATATCCTGCGATGTCGCGGGGGGAATGGTGGAAGTTTGGGGGTCTGACATGTTCGGGCACTCACGCATCTCAAAGCTGAGTACGAAAGCTGAGCACGAAATTGGACTCCATCAGGGTGAGTTACGCAAGGCGGACCGAATGGTTCTGGTTCCATGTGGATCGGTCATCGGTTTTTGTGCCGTTCGGCTTTGGTGTCTCCGGCATGGAAGCAAATATTCTCTTCAAAAATGGAGGAGGGTACATGGGCTGGCATGAACCGAGGCTGGCCCTATGTGTCCATAAAAACGGAAGATTTGACCGAAGTCTCCGCCCGATGGTGTCTTGATTCCAGCCCGAAAGTACCGTTGTATTGGCTTGTGCGGGCAACCTAGGAAAAACCTTCGAGCTATAATTCAGACGGCTTACGTTGCGGGAAATCCCAGGCAACAGAACTACCGCCCATCCCCCACATTAGGAGCACCCAACCCCAGTGCAAACGCACGATCGATCCCAAAGCTTAGCTAGCGAAAAATGCATACTGGCTCGTTTGATTTTGCCACACGATTTCACGACGGATGATCCGTTTGACGAGCTGCGAGGATTGGCACAAACGGCAGGGATCGAGGTGGTTGGGACCGTTTTTCAAAAGCGGGAGCAACCGGACCAATCGACGTATTTGGGGAAAGGTAAAGTGGCCGAATTGGAGCGGCTACTTGAAATGGCCGGGGCGGACGTGGTCGCCTTCGACAACGATTTAACGCCTGCCCAAACGCGGAATCTGGAAAAGGCGCTTTCCGTCAAGGTGATCGATCGCTCGGAATTGATTCTCGATATCTTCGCGACGAATGCTCGAACTCACGAGGCCCGATTGGCGGTCGAACTGGCGCAGTTGGAATACTCGCTACCCCGCTTGAAACGCATGTGGACCCACCTTTCTCGTCAAACGATGGGTGTCGGGATGCGAGGTCCTGGGGAAAAGCAATTGGAAGTCGACCGACGGTTGGCAGAGAAAAGGATCCATGATTTGCGATCGGATCTGGCCAAAGTAGAGCGACGTAAATCGCGCGAGGTCGCGTCCCGCCACGACACATTCTGTGTTTCCATCGTCGGATACACCAATGCCGGAAAAAGCACGTTGATGAATACGTTGACCGGTGCCGACGTCGAGGCGGCTGACAAACTCTTCGCGACTTTGGACACGCGCACTCGCCGTTGGAGGTTGCCTGGATGGGGCCCGATTCTGCTCAGCGACACCGTGGGTTTCATCCGCGATTTGCCGCACCATTTGATCGCGAGTTTCCGAGCAACTCTCGAAGAAGCACGCCAAACGGACTTGTTGTTGCATGTCGCCGATGCGAGCAACCCGTCGGTACTGCATCAGATTTCCTCGGTGTACAAAGTGCTCAAGGACTTAGGGATCGATGAGAAAGATACGCTTTTGATTCTCAATAAATCGGACTGTGAAGGAGCGAGTGAACGCATCCAGTTGGTTCGCGAGCGTTACCCGAACGCAATTGCCATCTCGGCCCGTTCCGGAGAAGGTCTCGGCGCTCTGGCTATGGGTGTTAGCGATGCGCTTACCGCCAGTTTTGTTGAGTTGGAACTGAAGCTACCCATTCAGGATGGAAAGACCATTTCGTGGTTGGCTTCGCATGCCGAAGTCCTTTCCAAGCAATACAACGATGATCATGCGGTGGTGCATTGCCGAATGCCTATCGGGGCCGCTGGAAAATTGGCCGGCCAAGGGATCGAGATGCGGGTGTTGTCGGGCAAGTTACCGGAACCTGCTAAACGCGGACTCCCCGATGCTGCGACTTACCTGCCTCTTGAGGATTCTGCGTTCCGCTCCTACGGCGTTTCCGATACACGTGATTCCGATACAGGTGATTCTGGTACGGTTGATTCTGGTAACGGGGATTCGGGTTCGATGGTCCACGAGGCCGACAAGACTACTTAGGGTTGCGAGTCTATTTTGGCGAAACGAAACCTCCAAGGCATGCGCGTTGTCGTGACCGGCGCATCGAGCGGCATCGGGTACCAACTCGCACTTCAACTGGTTCGCTCTGGCGCCAAAGTGCTTGTGACTGCACGGCGCAAAGAGAGGTTGGACCAGTTGATCGACGAATCAACCACCGGGGTAGCTAAAGGAAATGCGTTCGTCTGTGCCCTACCAGGGGATTTGACCGATGCATCGCATCGAGCGGCGATTGTGGCTTGGTGCGATCGCGAGTGGGGTGGAATCGACACACTTGTCAACAATGCAGGCGCAGGAGCTATCGGTCCATTTGCCGAAGCATCAGCAGATCGATTGAGGCGCGTGATGGAAATCGACTTCTTCGCGCCCGTCGAGTTAACTCGGATTTGTTTGCCACTTTTGCTCAAGGGGATACGACCAGCGGTACTCAATATTGGGTCCGTGCTCGGGCATCGAGCTGTCCCCGACAAGAGCGAATACTGCGCTGCCAAGTTTGCGATGCGGGGTTGGTCGGAATCGATTCGAGTGGAATTGGCCCCTCACCATGTCGAGGTGCTCATGGTCAGTCCCAGCACCACGAGGAGCGAGTTCTTCGATGCGTTGATGGACACCAGCCCCGACACCCAAAGCCGATCTCTGGGAAGCATGTCCCCGGAGCGTGTCGCTCAATTTGCAATCCGAGCGTTGGTCAAGAGTAAACGCGACATGATTCTCAGCATCGGTGGTAAGGCGTTGGTCTGGTTGGCCAGGTTATTCCCGAGTTTGACCGATCGGATTTTGACCCGAAACACCGACGACGATACCTTGAGCAAAGCTGACCGCTTTAAGTAGTTAAGGGCACAAAAAAAGCACCGCGCTGTGCGGTGCTTTTCAGTAAGTTCCAGGAGACCCGCGGCTGTCGGGCAGCTGCGGGGCGATCCGATCCCGATTACTGGAACCAGCTATCGCTGCTGTTCCATTGAGCAGCTTTGCTTCGTGCAGCAGCCACCGTCTCATTTTCCGTGGTCGTTGTAGCGACGTGCCATGATTCAATCATCACCCCACCACTTGCAGAGACCAACAGGCCTTGAACGGTTTGCAAGAAGCTGATTTGTGGATCGAGCGAGGTTGGAATCGCGAACTTGGTGGTTTCCACCGTGGCGCGATCGCCGAGGATTCCCGACAAATCGCATCCGGATTGGGATTGGAGATTCTGACCTTCGATGATGGCTGCGATCACACAGAGATCCATCACGTTTCTCAAGTCGCCGAATACCGTGTCGACCTTGGCGAGCTCATCGATCTTCTTGGTGAAGAGATCAGCCCACTTCTTGGCAATCGTATCGACCTTGCCGAGTTGCTTTGCGGCCCCGTTCTGATCGTAGGCTTCTTGTTCGGTGAGAGTCTTGATACCTGGTCCACTGACTTTCCAAGCGAGGCGATCGCGGCTGTGGGCAATCGACTCGTAGTCGCATGCCATCCACCAACGGTTTTGGAGTTGGGTCGATGCGTTGGATCGGCTTTGGATCATCTCCAGGTAGCTCGGCAGACCCTTCACTGGGGCTTGAGCCAAGTTCATACCATAGAGCTTCATGCGATAGTCAGCAGCCAGGATGACGCGAGCCATGTGGCTATCCGAAGGGATACCGGTCAGCTTGATTTGCTGGGGTCCAAACGCTTCTGCGAGCAAAGGGGCCAGTTGCTGTGGGTTCGCGTTGGAACCGATATTGCTGATGAGTTGGTTCAAGCGACGGACGCCTTGTTCGGTCGGTTCGATGGAGACCGATACGGGCGTTTGGCGAGCGCTCGATACATAACGGAACGCGGTCAGCAGGTCATCGAGATAGACGATCGGTTTGCCCGATACCTTGCCCACGACAGCTCCTGCCGGTCCGACTTGCCAAGGTTCGGCTGGTCCGCCGATCACGATGTCTTGGCGTTCTGGATAGACGAAGACGTACTGAACTCGGGTCAAACCGCCGAGGTAGAGGACTTCTTCTGGAAGCTGTGTCTTGGAGCGGATGGACTCGAGGACCATCTCTTGGATCTTCTTCAACGAGATCATTCGAAGATCGGTCGGCTTGGCCAAATCGCCCTGGGCTCCGACCATCTGAACTCGCATCTGATCGAGGAGTTCATTTTGTTCTTCCTGGGTTGCCGTGCGGAGGACGCCGTCGGTATCGATTCGAACCCCACCGACGACCCCGCCGAATCCGCCTCGACCGGGGAAGAATTGGGCTTGGGCTGTTTGGAGATGCACGGCGCATGCAACGCAAACAAAGACCAGCATCCGGGTCCACCGAGAACTCGGTATGGCTAAAGCTTGAAATCGCATGTGCGTTACTCCATTAGTTTGAGAGAAGTTTGTGCTACGATGGAACGGGGGAAACCCCCACCATTCCTACTCCAGTTTATTTCACTCGCCCCGCGATGCAACCAAACAGACGCTCCGCTTACCTCATTATTCGCCAAGGAAATCGGTGGACAGACGTCTTTCGTCTGGAAAACAGCCGTTCCTTGGTGATTGGGAGGGCTTCTTCCAACGAAATCCCTGTTGCTGACGAGCGGGCCAGCCGCCGTCACGCGGAGGTTTTTTTCCAAAATCAGGATTGGTTTGTCCGGGATTTAGGCTCCCGAAACGGGACAACCGTGGATGGTGAGAAGATCGACGGCCCGAGAATATTGGCCCCCGGCAATCAAATTGCCGTTGCTTCGTGCCGTATGACCTTCGTCCACTCCCTGGAGGATTTCGTGCCCCCTCCACCCGAGGGCGAACCTGGAAACGCCGGCAATCCAGCGCAGACACAATCCGATATCGCCCCTGCGATCACGCATCGTCAGTCGAAGGCGGCCCTATTGGAGTCTCGCGTATTCGATGGTGAAATTCCCCAGGTTGCAACAACTGGTAAGGCTCCTGAAACAGCACAACAAGCGAAGGCAGGTGGCAAACTTTCTGCGAACGTCAATACACCCACAACAGCACCAAAAGGTGAAACGCTCGGAGCTCAGCCGCCGGTCGCAGTTGAGCTGTTGCAATTGGCGTTCGAACTCGCTCAACAAACCTCCCTATCGGAGGCCTGCGATCTGGCGCTTCGGCGATTGTTGCAGACCGTGGGCTGTAGCGCTGGAGGAGTATTGCGATTGGGGCCCGGCGAAAGCGACTCCGCAGCCGGTACGAAAAAGTCTGGCAAGACCAACGCAGCAACCTCTGAGCAACCCAATGCAGTTCCGGCTTTGGTTGTGCTCGCGGCGCATGAGAATAGCGGGCGCGCCTATCATCCGGTGTCCGAGACAATCTTGGGCACTCTCAAACGCGACCCGTCAGCGCTGCTCGCTCGTAACATCGCCACCGATGAAGAGCTTTTGGGGCAAGATGGGAATGCATCGAGCCATGTGCTGAACACTTCCAGTGTCATCGTCGCACCATTGCGGATCGATGCATCCCTTTTTGGATTGCTCCATCTTTATTCGCGCCGCGGTGAACCGGATCTGACGCCCGATGATCTCGAGGTTTCACTTGCGATTGCGGATGTGCTCGCCGTCTCGCTGAAGAACCTTCTCAAGCAACAGACGCTTGAGACCAAGTTGACATCGGCCAAAGGGCGGTTGGATGAATTGGAAAAAAGGGTTGGCCATGGTGATTGGGTCGGGAACTCTGAAAGCATGAAGCGTCTGCGAGAGCAAGTTGCACGCGTGGCACCAACCCAAGCGACGATCTTGATCCGCGGAGAGAGTGGATCGGGAAAAGAACTCGTAGCCCGCGCTATTCATGATCGCAGCCCGCGCGCCACAGGCCCGTTCATTGCAATTAATTGCGCTGCATTGACACCCACACTCCTGGAAAGCGAACTCTTCGGCCATGAAAAGGGGGCGTTCACCGGTGCTACCGATCGCAAACTAGGTAAGTTTGAGTTGGCGAACGGAGGTACGTTGATGCTCGATGAACTCGGAGAAATGAGTTTGGAGATCCAAGCGAAATTCCTGCGGGTACTCGAGGGGCAGGCCTTTGAACGTGTGGGTGGAGGTAAACCCGTTAAGGTCGATGTGCGTGTCATTGCAGCCACCAATCGGGATCTCGAACAAGCTGTCAAGGACGGTGATTTTCGATCGGACCTTTACTTTCGATTGCGTGTGATCGAGTTGCGCGTCCCCTCGCTTCGGCAACGAGTGGATGACATCATGCCTCTGGCGGAGTTTTTTCTCCACCAGTTCCGAAATCAGTCGGGGCATGGACCCCGAGGTTTCAGCCCGAGGGCCCAAAAAGCGATGCTCGACTACCACTGGCCAGGCAATGTACGTGAGTTGAAGAACTGCATCGAACGAGCATTCGTTTTGGCACCGGGGGATCTCGCCGAACCCGAGGATCTAGCGCTGTCGCACCTCCAAGTTCCGGGTGCGAGCCATCGCGAGCCTTCGGAAACGACCCATGAGTACCGAGAACGTACGCTCGACGAAATCGAGAATGAGCATATCCAAGCCACCTTGAAGCATACGGGTGGACAGAAGAATCGAGCGGCAGCGATCCTCGGGATTGAACGCTCCACCCTGGACCGCAAACTGAAGAAACTCGGCGAAAATCCTACTGGCTAGGTTCACGCCAAATGGGTCGATTTTCTTTCTGTATTAGCTGCCTATAACTGGTTAGCTGCCTATACTTGCTCGCCAGATTTGCTTTCTATGCAAGCATTTCCAGGAATCTTGAATGTGCCACGAGCCCTATCTTATCCAGTTTTCCAACTCGCCAGACTTCCACTTGATTCCTCTTCCTGAGAACTCTATACGCTCTGCATGGAAAAAGGCCCGAAGGACTCGGGTAAGGTGTTTTTAGACCAGGATGGCTATGATCTCATTCCGAAGATCACGTCACAATAAAGTGCAGATCGATGTCGATTGGTTGTTGGGGCCTGCCTCAACCGCACCGATCGTATCTGAGCCTCCTCACGCTCGGAAATCCCGCCATCAGCGAACCAGTGACGCTGCGTTTGCGAGTGCGTCGAATCTGTCGGAACATGGGCCGAGTTCGAAGGTGCAGACGAGAACGAAGTCCCGATGGAGCGGCTTCTTTTTTGTAGCCAGCCTCATCGGTGTCGGCGGTGCGGTTGCGTTCCATTGGGATGCGGTTTCGAAACAAGTTCTATGCTGGGAATGGAATCGACTGCTTCAACTTCCAGATACCAATGAGGAAACGCTCGAAGCCATCGTAGCACTGAGCGAAACAGCCCATGATTCGAATCGAATCCTCGTCGGTCAAATGGGGCAAGCCGATGCGACTCGGCGTGCGATCGCCTTTCAAATCCTAAAAGATCGCGTCGATCGACTCCCGGCGAATCCTTCCGCGAATGCACAGCGGATCGCGCTGAGTCAGTTGCTGCAAACACTATCTGACGATGACCGCGAGTTGGTCATGATGCGAGGAGTCCTCGCATCGCGATTGTTAGCGGGGTTCGGTGAAGAGGTACGCGGAGATGCTCCTGTCCGTCAAAGCTTGAACCAATGGATCGCGGCATCGTCGTTGGCAGACCCATTACCGATGTCCCCATTACCGATGGCTTCGTCGAGCGGTTCCGTACCGACGAAAATTCGTTTGTCGGATGATGAGGAAACGCCAGTGGTCTCTGCCCCAATAGTTTCGGCGCGATCCGTTGCGGCGCCATCAATGGCTGGGCCTGGGGTAGCATCGAACGGGAACCGATTGCGACAACCGACCGATAACCAACCACCGGTTCCGTCGCTTCCCACGACAACGTGGATCGGCGATGGCAATTCCAATGAGTCTTCGGATGTGGAGATTGTCCATGCTTCGACACAAACAACCAGTCGACCGAGGAGAGAAGATGGAGGTTCCTCGCGTCGATTAAGCGACTCGCGAGGACCCGAGCCCATGCAGTTGGCTGCCTCGCATAAGTCTAGTTCGCCTCGATCAGAGCCTTCGAAGGTCGGCTTTGCATCGGAATCGGAATCACAAAAAGGTGCATCGGCATCCTTGATCGATCTTGCTTCGGACACCGAGGATTCGGTGGACGCGCGATTGACTGCCTCCAAAGCGGTTGTCGAGGTCGCGCCGAATCCATTGCCGAGCGATGAGGAATCTGATGAGCCAACGCTGCGAGGGATTCGAAAGCTGCCTCAGGACAAGTTATTGCGACTGCTTGAGAGCCGGCAGGACCGCATCGTGACACAAGCAGCCCAGGAATTGCAGCGTCGAGGCGTACAGCCCGAGCATTTGGAGCTTGGGTTGGAATTGGCTCGCGGTTCCGTTGCTGAGCGTTTGCAAGCGATGGATCAACTGGTGCGTGTGGCTGGTTTGAACCCTGTCCCGTGGCTCGCATGGATGGCCGAATCTTCGGATCGCGAAGTTCGATTGCGAGCAGTGAGCCTGCTGGGGGCAACGGCGGACGAAGAAGCATTGCAGAAACTGCGTCAATTGAAAATGAAAGAGTCTGACAACCGTGTTGCGGAGCAAATCAATCAAGTGCTTCTAGCGGCGGATTCAGCGCGAACCACACATCGCTAAAGCGAGGACGTCAGGAAAAGGAGTTTCAATCATGAGTATAAAACTGACTGCAAACCGTTTTGGCGAATTGCGAGCCGATTTTGCGTTGGACGCTTCTTCAGTCGCGTTGCGGATTCTCATGGCATTCGTCGCGATATCATCGATGCATGCTATGGCAGGCGACAAAGGAAATGATAAAAATCCTGTCCCGAACCAAACCAAAAAAACAGTTGCGTCCGAAGCGAAGACCTACGAAAAGGCAATGACTCGATTCGTACACAGTCCACGAGCGACGGTGCGATGCGGACCGGGTGAACAATACTATTCCACCGTGGTGCTCAACAAAGGACAGTCGCTCGACGTCTATATCGAGACAGCCGATGGTTGGTCCGGAGTACGTCCTCCCGAAGGAAGCCATAATTGGGTCCCTGCCGATTCGGTTTACTTGCTTCCCAGTGGCCGGGCCGCTGAGGTGTCGGTTGAAAAGGTGGCGGCATGGGTTGGCAGCAACACGACCAAGAACGAGCAGTTGCTCTACCAGACCGAGTTGGTAAAAGGTCAATCGGTCTCGATTGTGGGAGAAGCCTATCGCGGGCACGACGACGACAAGAAGCTTTGGTTCAAGATCGCTCCACCTCAGGGAGAATTTCGATGGGTGCGGAGCAGTTCGTTGAGCGAGGAGCCCGTACCCGCGGAATCCAATCGGATTGCCTCGGCAAATGGTGGAGGTCAAAAGCCCATCCGGACCGGCAATCAAGCCGATAGTTCGGTGAAGCAAGCGGGATATCAGGCGCCGCCACAAGGTAGTGGAGATAACGCAGCCGGTTCGGACTCAGGGGAGTTGGTTTGGTCGGATGAATCGGAGCAACTCGACAAGGTTGACCGTGAGATTCGGCGCGAGCAGCAGCAAATCGAAAGCGAAATGCAGCAATCGGGAATCTACCTCGGAGACCGAAACAAGTCCGGTTCTCGGACGGGTGCATCAACGGCGAAACGAAGTAGCACCAAGGGTGCGAATGGTTCGCCTAATTCACTGGTGAAGAGCGGTTCCGGTCCTGTCCAAAAAGCAAGTGGCTCGACCAAAAACGTTGTCGATCCACATTCACTCGACGAAAAGCACTGGCGCGCGATGCAGCAATCGAAAGCCGGAGGACAAAATGTGGTCAGCTCGGAAACCGGTCCGATGGATAACGTCTTGGGACTGTTGGGACTGAGCGTTGTCGATGTCAGTCCGAACGCCGGTCGCGCGAAAAACACAAGCGGACGCAGCGCTCGTGGAGAAGTACGTCCCACTCCTTATGCAGACCGCAACAGTGGGGCTTACGCGGGCTACGGAGCGACCAATTATGGCACGACTCCCTTTGGTTCGAGCCGCCTAGACCGTCTTCCACGACCACCCCGCCGATCGATGGGGGGGGAACACTACGCTGGTAATGCCGCCAACGGCATAGGATCTGCGAGCGGTTTGTTCAGCGATCTTATCAATTCCAAAGAACCACTTTTCGGTGGAGCTGGAAACAATATCCAGCCTGTATCGGGCGCGATGACGCCCGGTGCAGGAGTCGCTATGGCCGATTATCGCAATCAAACGAATCCGACGATGTCGGACGTGGCATACGATCAACCCGATCGATTCCAAACCCCACAAGTCCAAGAGGCGCTCGTCCAGTTATCCGCGATGGTGAGCAAGCCTACTGCGGAATGGAATCTTGCACCGTTGCGAGACGCTGCTAGCGTATGGGTGGAACAAGGTTCCACGCCGTTGATTCGAGGTGAGGCGCGACTGCTGCTCGAGCGCATCGAACGATTTGAATCGATTCGCCAGCGTACTATTGCACTCAACGGTGTTGGTACTGTTTCCGCCAATGCGGCGGCTCCAAATGTGGCTTATCCAAGCGAGTTTTCCTTGTCCAATGCCAATGGTAACTCCGTCGCTCCTACGGCTCCCTACACCGAAGCAGTCCCCATGCGCGTTGGAGAATCAGCATCGGAGATTTCAGGTTGGCTTCAGGGAGTCCATACGTCGGTCCAGGGACAACCGGAGTTCGCATTGACCGATGATGCGGGCAATGTCCTGGCCTATGTCCGTGCGACCACGGGGCTTAACCTGCGGCGGTACCTGCAACAGCCAGTGACAGTCTACGGAGTGAAGGGCTACATTCCTAACCTCGCCGCCAAGCAAATCGTAGCTGATCGAGTCGTGCGGCTTAAATAATCAAAAGCACACGGTTGAATCATCCGCATCGCAGGGCGTTCGTTAGCCCTACCGCTTCCCCTGATTCTTAGGGCGGAAATGATTGGTGATGGTTAGCACGTCCGCTTCATTGAGTGCGCGGTCGAAGATCATCAGTTCGTCAAAGTCTCCGATGTATTCGATGCCGATCATGATCGCGGTTTTGCTGTTATCCCAAGTGAATTGCATCGGGCTATCGATCGATCCTTGCGATTTTCCGTCGATAAAAAGAGTCGCTTTTGCATTGGATTTATCGGTTGAATTTATGCCTGAAATCGCAAAGGCGACATGCGTCCATGCCTGACGCGTGAAACTTGGTTTCTTGACCGTGACCATGGGGCGACGTTCCACGGGCCATTTCTCCCAAGGCGTATTCTCGGGGTTCCAGAACTTCAAATCGGAGAAAACGCCGAGTCGAAAGTCTCGCGGTAGGTCTTTATCAAAGTCGACAAACAGCGCGCCGTCATTCCACGCCTTCTCGGTGATTTGGATCGGATCGCAATATCCAGGTTTGAGATCGTTGTCTGGATCCAATCGCATCCAAAAACTAACAGTCCCAGACCAATCCTTACCCATCGGATGCATCGCCTCACCCTTGAAGGAAAGGACCTGAGGCGATTTGTCGGAAAAACGCAGGTGCCCGAGTGCCACCCCACCCTCTTCCACGATCGAGACATCCTTGCGTTGGATCCCTGGAATCCATTCTTTGCGCTGCAACGATTCGTTGGTGTAGATTCGGCCATCGCCTACGGAGCGAATCGCATCGCCGTTTCGATTGAAGTCGCAGTGGAACTTCAATGAGTCTTTAATCAACCCATAATATGCATTTTCGTTTTCAATCCTGGCCGCAATATCTTGAGGGATCTTCTTCTTAAGGTCCTTGGGTTCTTGTCCGAGTGTCGACGCTGCGAAGTAGACGCAGAAGGCCGAAACCGTGATCACCTTGGCGAGAACGGATGGTTTATCCAGGACGGATCGGAGCAAATGATTCATAGCGAAGGACTTTGCAAGTTATCTAAGGGTTGGTGAGTGTGTTTATGAATTGATCGATTCGCTGATCGAGCGAAGCGATGGGGCCATTGTTATCGATGGTATCCGTTGCCATTTGGCGTTTTTGGTCGAGGGGTAGTTGAGCTGCTTCGCGATCTCGAAATTGGTTGGTTGTCCAGCCTCTTGCCATCGCTCTCTTAAGGCGAATCTCTTCGTCGGTGTCAACAAAGAGGATGCGATCGCAGCGTTTGTTCCATCCGGATTCTATCAGCAGTGGCACATCGAGCACTACGATCTGCGGCCGCTCGTTCGGAGCAATGGTTTGTTGGATAGAATCCAGACGTTCCGCGATTAGGGTTCGGATGCGAGGATGAACGACGCTTTCTAGGAATCGTCGATTCTCGGTGGCAAAGGTATCGTTGCCAAAGACGAGTTGCGCTATACGCGCTCGATCGATTTCGCCGGTTTTCTGAGAGAGGATATCAGACCCGAAATGCTGGACCAACCGATCTCGGATTTCTTTCTCGCGCAACACTTCATGGCCGATCTTATCGGCGTGGATGACATGCGCACCGCGCGCTTCAAGTCGGCGGGTTACTTCGCTTTTGCCACTCGCGACTCCGCCCAGGATTCCGAGTACCACGGACCGTTTCATAGTGGTTCGCACTCCGCCCAATTATTTCCTACCTTGACGTCGACCTTCAATGGTACCTTCAAAGGCATGACGCGGGTCATTTCCTCCCGGACCAATGCAGCGAGCGTATCGACCGAATCCGGTGCGACTTCGAAAACCAGCTCGTCGTGAATTTGCAGGAGCATGTTGGCAGGCAATGGGTTTTGACGGAGACGCTTTGCGATGCTGATCATTGCCATTTTGATCATGTCCGCCGCGGAGCCTTGGATGACGGTATTGACGGCCATCCGCTCCGGTTCGAGCAACTGTTTTTTCTTTTGCTCATCGAGCGTGGCAAAATCTCGAATGCCCTTCAGGTACCTCTTTCGTCCCGACATTGTCGCCACAAATCCGCGAGTCCTGCAATCGATCAAGGTCGACGCAATGAACTCGCGAACCTTGGGATAGCGAGCGAAGTACTCATCGATAAAGTCGCTCGCTTCGGTCCGGGATATCCCGAGCCCTTTGGCGAGCCCAAAGGGGCTTTGGCCATAGAGGATACCAAAGCTGACGGCTTTCGCGCTCCGTCGCATGGCCGAGGTAACTTCCGCCAGCGGCACGCCATGGACTTGAGCTGCGACACTGGTATGAATATCGAGGTCTTTTTCAAATGCATCGCAAAGATTCGGATCGCCGCAGCAATGGGCGAGGACGCGTAATTCGATCTGCGAATAATCGGCAGCCAGCAATCGCCAACCGGGATGTCCGGCAACAAATGCAGACCGAATAGAGCGGCCTTCGGGGGTTCGAATCGGGATATTCTGAAGGTTGGGTTCGACGCTGCTCAAGCGGCCCGTGGCCGCCGTGTCTTGTCGAAACGAAGTATGGACCCGCCCCGTGACCGGGCTGACCAAACGGGGTAATGCCTCGACATAGGTGCTGAGCAATTTCGCCAATTGCCGATACTCGACAATCTTCGCAGGGAGCGGGTGTTCTGAAGCCAGTTCCTCGAGAACTTCTGCGTCGGTACTGGGGCCGGTCTTTGTCTTTTTGACGACCCGCAGTTGCAGTTTTTCGAAGAGCAGGAACCCGAGCTGCTTGGGACTGTCGGGATTGAACTCCTCACCCGCGATTTCCATGATCTGCCGCCGAATCGTTTCCAGCTGTCCTGCGAACTGCGATCGAAGTTGCTCGAGGCGATCCGTGTCTATTTTTATCCCCGTAAACTCCATCGATGCCAGAACGCCGATGAGGGGTAGCTCAAGTTGTTCCATCACTTTGAGGAGCGATTCCGACGCGAGTCTCTCTCGCATGGCGTCGTAGATCTGGATAGGGATGTCGACATCTTCGGCGGCATAAGTCGCGAGTAGATCCAAAGGGACGCGTTCCATGGTGATTTGATTGCGGCCGGTGCCTATCAACGATTGGATCGAGATGGTTTCAACACCGAGCCAACGTTTGGCGATGTCCCCTAAATCGTGATTGCGGCCCCCTGCATCGAGCAAGTAATCCGCCACCATTGTGTCGAAATGGATCGTATCCACGTTGGCGGTTCCAATAGGCATCCCGTGGCTATTAAGAACGATCGCATCGAACTTGATGTTCTGTCCAATCCACTGAAACGATTCGTCCGCGAGCAGTGGCGCTAGGAGTGCTCGAACCGTCTCGAGTGGAAGGCATGCCGATGGAGCTGGCGCCAAAATCGGAATGTATGCGGCGTTACCGGGTGCCCAGCACAGACTGATGCCGACCAGCGAGGTGTCGCGTGGGCGTGTTGAAGTGGTTTCGGTATCGATAGCGATCCGCGGGTGTTGCCGCAATGTCTGGACGAGTTGGACCAAGTCCTCGTTGGATTGAATGAGTTGGTAGTGATCGGTGACCAGACGCGCTGGTTTGCTTTCTCGGACGGTTTGTTCCGTGGCCGTGTTCCCATTCGCAGAGATTGCTAGGAACACATCCGCGAGGCGGCGAAAGCCGAGATCTCGAAAGAGTTTTTCCAGGGCCTCCTTGTTGGCAGACCGAGGACGCATTTGCGGCCACTCGAGCGCGATGGGACAATCCTTGCGGAGTCGAACCAAGTCTCTGCTGAGATAGGCATCGGTGCGATGTTCGAGAAGCTTTTCACGCTTTTTGTCCCCTTTGACTTGGTCGATGTTTTCGTAGATTGCATCCAGCGAACCGAATTGCTCGAGCAGTTGCTGCGCCGCCTTGGGACCGATCGATGGGACGCCGGGCACGTTGTCCACCGAGTCCCCTACCAACGCTTGAAAATCGACCACTTGGTCGGGACGTATGTCCCAGATTTCCTTGAGTTCCTTGGCTCCGAAGAGTTCGTTTCTTCTCAGGTTCAGCATCGAGGTCAACGGCGTGATCAACTGCCTGCAGTCCTTGTCGCTAGTGACCAAGAGTACACGGGCCCCATACGATTCTGCTTGATCGGCCAGCGCGGCCAAAATATCGTCGGCTTCAAAGCCGGAGACAGAAATCTTTGGGATCCCGAGGATGTCTAAGCTGTCGTGGATCAATCCGATCTGGGCGCGAAGCGCTTCGGGCATTTCATCGCGATGGGCTTTGTATTGGTCGTACAATTCGTTGCGAAAGGTGATGTCCGATTCATCGAAGGCGCAGACCAAGAAATTAGGGTTCCATTGCTGTAGGAGATTCGCGATGTCGCGAAGGAACCCTTGAACGGCGCCGACTTCGAGCCCATGCGGACTGGTCATTGGAGGGAGTGCGTGGAATACTTGGTAGATGAGCGAATGCGAGTCGACCAGAATCACCAAGTCGCTCGGCACGGGATTCTCGGCTTGCTCGGCCGCAATCTCCTCGGTTGCAAGTGGCGAGGCCGCGTCGGTTGACGTTTCTACGGTCGCCTGGAGCTCAACAATGTTTGAGGTTTCGTTGGGCTCGAGGTTCGTCTGGTTCGGTTCACCGAGACTTTGTTCAAAGAGAGGCAACGAGGGTTGTTGCGAGGAAGTACGAGCTTTTTTTGGCATGCGGGGGAGGGCGGATCTCGGGATGAGGGAGGCTGGGAACTAGTTTTCCAAGCCGTCAGGGTAACCGATCCCGAGCGACCCTCCAAGCTACCGGCGCCCGATCGCGATTCCGTCGCGCGGTCGCGGTTTTTGCGGGTTGTAGACCACCATCTGAGAAACATCGATTTGGTAGTAACCGCCGTAGGGGGTCTTATGGAGCCGTTGGTCCGACATTCCGCTCCGAAAGAGTTCGATCATGTTGATATCAGGGCAGCGGCCCGTCTGCGTTCGGTACTGAGCAACCAATCCATTGAGTCGGTCCAGATTCCTTTGGTCGCGGATTTCGCAATGTTTCTCCCAGAGAGTGAGAGAGCATAGGGCCAGCAGAACGGCTGACACGAGAGAAGCGGTGGATAATAACAAACTGCGAAGCAATCGGTGAGACATCATGGTGCGAACAATCGTTACAAGTGGATCCGATAGACATTCTCCGAGAAAAGAGGGGACAGATGAAAACTAGCTTTCGGATTTCGCCCCAACCAACTCGTTGATGGGGAGAATTCTACCGTTCTGTTCGCATGATGCGCGATCGCACGGTTTTGCCGAATGTGAGGATTAAGGTTTCCTGGGAGGATCGTAGGCGGGCTTGAGGGCTCAAAAAGATCCTTCTGCCAACGAAAAACGGGAAGTGGTCTTTCAACCACTTCCCGTTTCGAGAATTTTCGTTTTTGCGAAGGTTACTTAGAGCGAAATATCCAGCGGCTGGCCTGGTTGAACGGTGACCGTTCGTCCCATGTCCGCCTCAAGAAGCTTCGCATCGATGTTTGCTGGAAGAGGTGCTGATTCCCCCTTGGTAACGTAGTAAGCGTACTTGCCAGGGACCAAGTTTCCCGTGAAGCTCCCGTCGTCACCGACAGGGAGAACTCCTGGGTGGCCGGCCTGCAAAGGTTGGAGCGTCAAGGTGACTCCTCCTAATGGGCTACCGGCCATGGTTAGTTTTCCGGACACCGCGACGGGTTGATCCAGCAACGGAGCCTTGTAACCGCATCCTGCGAACAAAACACAAATCAAAAGCAAACAAAGTCTGTTCATTACGCTGAGGTCCTACTCATCTACAGGATAGGTTTGTGCATCATTACGGCCGACCATCCACTTGACGATGATACCATCGGTGTTCGCGGATAGGAAGCGGACCGATCCGTCACCGAAAACCGCGTTGGATCCTGAACCGTGCCATGCGAAAGGCTCGTCGTTAGGTCCGCAGTTATTGACCGACCAGAGGCACTCTGGGGGCCCGCCGAGAACTTGACTGTAGTTGTTGATCTTTGCGGTGCGTGTTCCTGGCGAAATCGCATTGCTTGGACCCGAGTAACCGTTGGTACCAGCGTCTGGGTCTGCCCATGCGTACATGTGTCGACCGAGGGTTGCTCCACCAGACCATGCCACGTTGAACGCAGGGGTGCTGACGGGTGTCTTGCGAGCGGAAAGCGCACCGAACTTGGCAACGCCTGGGTGAGCGCGACCAGCATCTTCGATCGAGAGCATTGTGTAAGCGGTACCATCGGTAGTCGCCGCCATCCTGCTGCCCTCACAATCGAGCATCCCCGCAACTCTCATTTCAGCGATCTGCGGATCAGTCCCAGGAGTGCGAGCACCGAAGGTAGGAGATCCAGCGCGTGTGTCGACATCGGACAAGTCAATGAACATATAGTCGATGCCGCCGAGGCGATCAATTGGGTCCCGGGTGCCTTGATCGAGAGGGGTCGATGGGCAAACGAAGGTCGGGATCCCGGTTTGAGCAGCGATCTGGCCCGAGGGATGGGTTGGGTCGTCGTAGCTCTTCCCCTTAGCATTTCGATGGAGCAAGGCACCGCTCGGGGTCAAGAAATTGATTCCTGAGGCCGTCGCGCCGTAGTGGGTCGCGGAAACGGTGTTGTGATCGAACATGTTGTACAAGTTGACTTGTTCGATGTAAGGCAGCATTTGAGTTGCTACGGAATGGATCATATAAACGGTCGTGCCGCTACCGGTCGATCCGCATTGTCCGCTGTGAGGAAGCTTCTTGTAGGCGGATTCGTGGTTCAGAACCCCGAGCCCGATCTGCTTCATGTTATTGGAGCAGCTCATCCGGCGAGCTGCTTCGCGTGCGGCTTGAACTGCAGGAAGCAGCAAACCGACCAAAATACCGATGATGGCGATAACTACCAGCAGTTCCACCAACGTAAACGCAGCACGAAGTGGCTGCTTCCTTACCGAACGTCGCAACATAAAAAAACTCCGCTGTACTCGAATAATTGTCTTCGCGATTCTCAATCGATCGCGGACACGACGTGGGAAGAATATCCAGGTTGGCTCGGCGGTATACGGTTAGAAAGCTAAATTCATCCTATCTTCACAAAATCTAAACAATGCTCGCTATGAAGACGCTGGAGTGTTATGGTTTTGTGAATAAAGGGTGAATTATGAGCGCGATCAGCCTGCGTGCATTAGCTTTTGATCGCTTCCATTACAGAACCATAGACATCGGTCAATCGGAAATTTCGACCTGCGTACTGATAGGTTAGTTTTTCGTGATCTAACCCTAGCAGATTTAGGATCGTTGCATGCCAATCATGGATGTGGCACTTGTTTTCGACAGCTTCACGACCATGCTCATCGGTGGCTCCGTAGGAGAATCCCCCTCGGACGCCTCCGCCAGCCATCCATGTCGTATAGCCTCTGTGGTTGTGGTCTCGTCCATCCCCGTTTTGTGCGTCGGGGGTGCGCCCGAACTCACCACCCCATATCACTAGCGTATCGTCGAGCATTCCGCGTTGCTTCAGGTCGGTGAGCAAACCTGCGATCGGTTGGTCGATTTCTTCGCAGTTCTCTGGCAGTGAGGTTCGAAGCCGTTGGTGATGATCCCAGTTGCCATGGCTTAATTCGACGAACCGCACCCCAGCTTCGAGGCACCGTCTGGCCATCAAGCATTGTTTTCCGAAACCATCGGTCGGATTTTTCCCAACACCGTAGAGAGCCAAGGTCTTTTCGGATTCCCCGGAAAGATCCATGAGTTGGGGCAGAGAATCCTGCATGCGAAAAGCGAGTTCGTACGACTCGATGATTCCTTCGACATTGGGGTCGACAACATCCCTTGATAGCTTCTGTTGGTTCAAGCTTTGAATGAAGTCAATTTGGGCGCGTTGCGATTGGCGGGATTGGCGAGAATTTGCGAGGTCGGGAATCGCATTGGTGGGTGAATCCCCTCGTGCCATCCCGCCGCGTCGTGCTTGCGGGCGGCCCACTTTGGTTCCTTGGTAAATCGCGGGTAGAAAAGCGCTGCCGTAATTTTGGGAGGAGGCGACTTGGGGATTGAGCGCGATGAAACCTGGCAAGCTTTCGTTTTCGGTTCCCAGTCCGTAGAGTGTCCATGCGCCAAGCGACGGGCGAACGAACTGTGCATTTCCAGTGTGCATTTGGGTCATCGCGCGTGGGTGGATGGGTTGGTCGCAATGCATGGAGCGAATCAAGCACATCTCATCGGCGTGCTTGCCCAGTTCTGGGAAAAGCTCCGAGATCCACAAGCCGCTCTTGCCGCGTTGCGAAAACTTCCAAGGAGATGGCATCAACTTCGCCGCGTTATTCCGCCCTTTTTTCCCTTCATCGTTCGCCAGTTGCGGCTTGTAATCAAACGTATCGATATGCGACGGTCCTCCTTGCATGCACAGGAACAAAACCCTTTTTGCCGACGCGTTGAAATGAGGTTGTTTCGGGGCGAGCGGATTGCTGCTCGTGTTCGAGTTGCCTGGACCTGAAGCCAACGAATCATCGGCGTGGCTTCTCCGAGAGGCGAGGGTGCTCATGCCGGCGAATGCCAAATATCCGAATCCTGCCGAGGCGCATTGAAGGATCTGTCTGCGGGTGATTGCTGGCATCATGATGGACTATCCCAAAGGTTGATTTGGATTTGAAGCGAGGGGAGCACAGTAGCACAATCGACTGAGGATTCATCGTCAATTATTCATCGTCAATTGACGATGCGGAACTCCGCAGTGCCGAATAACGCTTGGCAGAATTGACTGAGCCAACGGAAAGCCGCCTCGTCTTTCTTGCCCGAGGTGCGTGTCTCGTTCGATTGACGGTAGAAACGGTTCGCGGCTTTCATTTCGTCGCCGGAGGGTGGGCGGCCATAGACGAGTTGGAATGCATGGACCATTTGTTGCCTCGGCTCTTTGGATTGCTTCATGGCCTTTCGGGCCAGCGCATCGCTGAGTTCCACGACGAAGGGGTTGTTGAGCATGTAGAGGGCTTGTTCGGCGGTGTTGGATACTTCCCGTTCCCCTACCAGTAAGCTTGGTTCGGCGAAGTCGAATGCATCAAGGGCTCTGGGAAGAGCATTTCTCGCGACCGGTAGATAAACCGACCTCTTGTAATTGGGTGTTTCAAAGACATTGGCGTTGGGGTTCCTAAAGCCGCCTTGGCCCATCATATTGCGCATAGCATTTGCTCGGGTTGAGGCGTTCGGATCGTTCGGGTTGGTCGCATTGGCCAATAGCAGAGGGATGTTCTGAGGTCCATTGGGGCCCATGACGGTAGAACCAAAGGTTGCGATCAGTGAAGCTTTCGGAGGTTTCAGATCGAGTTGCCCACTCACCGCGAGCATCGCGTCTCGAATCGCCTCGGCATCCAATCGCTTCGAGTTTGCACGGGCAATCCAATGGTTCTCTGGGTCCAATTCAAAACGTGTCGGATCATACGATGAAGAGAGTCGATAGACTCGAGAGGTCGCAATGCTACGAATCATCTGCTTGACAGACCAACTGTTTTTCATGAACTCGATGGCCATGAAGTCCAAAAGCTCGGGATGGGTTGGTGGAGTGCCAGAAGCTCCGAAGTTGTCTGGGTCGCGAACCAAGGGTTTACCGATCAAGTGCTTCCAGATGCGATTGACCATGACACGAGACGCCAACGGATTCTCGTTGGAAACCATCCATTGCGCGAGTTCCTTCCGGCCCGATGATCGCGCTGATAGTTTCGGTGTTTTTCCGCCGAGGACTTGGACAAATCCTCGAGGTACTTCTTGGGCGGGTTGGTCGATTTCGCCGCGGATGAGCACTCTGGCATTTCGTGGTTGATCGCCGTCTTGAACCCCCATGCAGAACGATATCGGTTTGCCCTTTTCATCGACGCTATTGATGCGTGCGTTCAATTGCGCAACCATCTGATCGAGCACGCCAACTTGGATTTGCGGGTTTACGGGTCGTGTCCCATTGCTGTTGTTCCCATTGCTGTTACTGGGAGTAGGCGTTCCCGATCGTTGAGCGCGGCGTGCCTCGGCCAATTCTGCCTGTTTCTCTTGAAGTTCTTTCTTCATGGAAGCCAATTCGTCCGGAGGGATCGGGCGATCGATCGACTGGGTGTCTTGAACGGGCAACCGAATCCAATCCGAGGGATGGCGATTCCGGATACTGCGGGTTCCACCGAAGAGGGTTTCCGTGCTGTCAAAGATGCCCGCGAGGGCATAGTAATCCGATTGCGGGATAGGATCGAATTTGTGATCGTGGCAGCGAGCGCATCCGACCGAAAGTCCTAGCACGACGCGGGATGTTGTATCGATCTGTTCATCGATCAAGTCCGCTTGGAACTGACGCGGGTTTTGCTCGGAGAGGGATTTTGGGCCGATGGCCAGGAATCCCGTGGCGATCAAGTTTTCAGTCCACTGCTGATCGTTTTTTGCAGGGAGTAAGTCGCCGGCGATTTGTTCCGTGATGAACCGATCGTACGGTTTGTCTTCGTTGAATGACCGGATCACATAATCGCGATAACGCCATGCGTTCGGAAATGTAATGTCGGTCTCCTTGCCACTGGTTTCGGCGTACCTCGCCACATCGAGCCAGTGCCGTCCCCAGCGTTCGCCGAACTGAGGCGAATTGAGGAGCTTATCCACCAATTCCGAAACCGCAGCATCGCTGTCCGATTTCCATCGAGCCAGAAAGTTGTCGCGGTCTTCGCGTGTCGGTGGCAACCCGACCAAATCGAACGTCAATCGTCGGGCTAGGGTTTCTGGTTCGCAATCGTCCGCAGGATCGATCTCGCGCTTTGCCCAAACTGCTGCGACGTAGCGATCGATTTCTGTTTTCGCCCAAGAATCATATGGGCTCGTGGTCGGCGCGATGACACTGGGTCGGGTGAACGCCCAGAATTTTTTTCCTTCCTCGATGTCCTCTGCGGTTACTTTGGAATGGATCACGACTCCATCATTGGAGCGTGGATCGGGAGCCCCCATTTCGATCCACGTTTTGAAATCGGCGATCACCGAGTCCGGAAGCTTTCCTTTCGGAGGCATTCGGTAATCTCGATAATTGATTGCATTCCACAGAAGGCTTTCCTCGAGATTGCCTGGAACGATAGCTGGCCCTGATTCGCCACCCGCCAAGAGCGCGTCGCGGTTATCAACTCCCAGCCCTCCTCGGATGCCTTGGCCATCTGCCGAATGGCAGCGGTAGCAATGCTCGACGAGGACCGGTCGAATCTTGGCCTCAAAGAATTGCAGCTGCTCCGTCGTGGGCTTGTTCGGCTCCATCGCGATTCCGTTCTCTCGAGCGAAAGCTACCTCTTGAGCGAAAGCTAAGGAGTGCGAGGAAGCCAACCCAACGAGCATCAACGCCGAAATGATGATTTTAGTGGATGCAATTGTTGGCCGAACAAGAATGAGTCGAGAAGGAACCAAACGGGTGATTAAGAATTGACGATTCATCGCAGCATGCACCATTGCGTTGCGTAAGACCTGGGGAAAGTAAGACCTCTGCGGAGTTCCAGGATCCGACTAAGGTTTATCATCGACAGGTGGGCGACGGGGCACTACACCTTGGCCGCCGCTACCTTCACGTCCTGGCCGATTTCCGGGACGCATCCCTTCAATCCGTCGCATCGATTTTTCCATTTCCGCTTTGTCGATCGCTCCATCGCCGTTCTCGTCGATCATCGATAGACGTTCTCTCATTTGAGGAGGGATTTCCTCGCCTGAAAGTTTGCCGTCTTTGTTTTCGTCGCGGTTCTCGAACATCCTCATCATCATGGCAGGATTGGGTGCATTGCGGCCATCGGCGCCACCTGGTCGCTGTCCGGCACCCTCCATTGAGCCCATGAATGGACCTGGTTCCGGACGCATCTCCTCGGCGCTGATGACTCCATCACCGTTCTTGTCCAACTTCATCAGCGACTTCGATGCATTTTCAACTTCGCTCGCGGATAGCTGTCCATCCTCATCGAGATCCAACGCCTTCATGATCGGCAGATTGCGGAGCATCATCGCCATGCCTCGGGCCATCATTTCCGGATTGGGTTGCTCGCCGCGGGGACCTTGGCCCGGGCGTTGACCGGGTCGTTGAAGCAGGCCCGGGCGTTGTTGATTAGGAGATGGGTCTCTCGTTTCGGTGTCTTTTCTTTCGGTGTCATTTCTCTCGGTGTCTTGTGCGAAACAGAGGCTTGGAGTCATCAGAGTGGTCAAAAGTAGTCCGATTCGAAGCTTCATCATTGAGGGCCTGTTAGGGTGGAGGATTCCAGAAAGCGGTTCAAAAGGTTTTAAGCGGCTTGTTTTTTAACGTTCCCGAGTACCTGTGCGGTGAGGTTCGTTAGAATGAGTACCGCTACGGTTGGTAGAGTATCCACAGGGGATTTTAACGCATCCTTGTTTTTTTCCGGTTTTTGTCTTTGGTCGGTGCAGGCATTTTGTCGGTGCAGGCATTTTCCCACACAAGCAACAGATACGCAGTCATTTTGCTGCTTTAGGACGTGGATGCGATGAAAACCAGCCCCGAAGGTGACGAATCCCGCAAAAAGTCTTACCGGATGACGCAACTTTTTGTGGGAAGTTGAGGATTACATCACGAGGATTACTTCACGATGGAGAGTAGCGAGCCTTCCGAGCAACCAGGACACCCCGATCGAGATTGTGTGCTCGGCCAAGCATTTGAAGAGTACCGGGCCAAATTGGAACGCATGATTGCGTTCCGGATGGATCCGGCGTTTCAAACGCGGATCGAACCCGGGGATGTGATCCAGGAATCGTATTTTGAAGCATCCCGAAGGTTCTCTGAGTTTCAGTCGCAATCGAACATCCCATTATTTGTTTGGATACGGCAGCGGGTTTTGCAAACCTTAGTGGACATGCAGCGCGCTCACTCCAGAGAGAAGCGGAGTGTGTTCCTGGAGTCTCGCATGCCCGAAGCGAATGATTTTCAGAGCACCAGTCTCTCCTTGGCTCGTGTGTTGATGGCCAACGTTCCGACGCCTAGCCAAATTGCCATGCGGATTGAGGAAGAGGAGCAATTGAAGCTTTCCCTCGATGCGATGCATGAAACCGATCGGGAGATTTTGGCGTTGAGGCATTTCGAACATTTGAGCAACAGCGAAACCGCAGCCGTTCTAGGGATCAGCCCCACCGCAGCCAGCAATCGCTACGTCCGAGCCGCGGCTCGATTGTCGGAGATACTCAATCGGTTTGGTGCGAAGTGAGGTCCGAAATGAATGAGACTGATGGGCAGGACGAACGCCATCCGGTGGAGCTATTGTCGGAAGAATTTTCCGAGCGGTTGCGCCGAGGTGAATCTCCATCGATCGACGATTACGTTCAGCAGTACCCCGAGCATTCGGCATTGATCCGATCGATCTTTCCATCCCTCATGCTTGTGGAACGTGTTTCTGCTGGCACGCGTGATTCCAGCGTGGGTGGATCCGACCGATCGAGTAACGTTGGAAATGGGAGAATGAATTTAGGTGCTGATCGAAGTGCGGGGGCGCTTGGATCGGAGCTAAGCTCAGTCGAGCTTCCGGAATCGTTCGGTGACTTTGAGGTGATTCGACGGATCGGATCTGGGGGAATGGGGGTCGTCTACGAAGCGATCCAGCGCTCGCTGCAGCGTCATGTTGCATTGAAGGTAATGAATGCGATCGCCTCCGAGAAGCCTCAAAACAAAATGCGCTTTCGGCGCGAAGCGGAGTCTGCGGCTGGTTTGCACCATACCAACATTGTTCCCGTTTTTGGGATCGGGGAGGATCACGGTCTTCAGTATTACGCGATGCAGTTGATTGAAGGCATTTCGCTCCATGAGGTGATTGAATCCGTAGTAGGCATGACCAATCGCTCTCCGCAAAAACGCTCTGCGAATTCCAACAACGGGGGGCGAGTTGATTCCGTTTCAACGGGAGGGAGTGGATCACCAGGTATCCATGGGATTGGGCTATGGAAACAGAGCCGGGGTCGATTTCGCCCGCAGGATGCTGCTGGATACTTGATGCAGGATACAACTTCGAACACGCGAAGGTTGGCAGTGGTCCCTAACGCCAGCAGCGAGGCTCCTGCGACTTTTGCCGACCGGTTCGGTGATACAGCCCAGGTTGACATCGGTGAGGTAACCTCTCGCATCGAGGTGGCGGTTCAAACGGTAGGCGAGCACGAGGCGATCACCGACAAATCACGGGCGGCAGAACTGTTACCTGCGCATTACTATCGAAATGTCGCTAGTCTTATTGCGAATGTAGCGAATGCATTGGACTACGCGCATCATTGCGGTGTGCTGCATCGCGATATCAAGCCTGCGAATCTACTGCTCGACCATGAAGGGACCGTGTGGGTCACCGACTTTGGCCTCGCCAAGAGAAGCGATACCGAGGGCGCAACGGAAACTGGAGAAGTGTTAGGAACGTTGCGATACATGGCTCCGGAGCAGCTGCGAGGTGGGGGTGACTCGAGAATCGATATTTATAGTTTGGGATTAACCCTTTATGAATTGTTGACGTTGCAAGGCGGCATTGAATCGCCGCGTGCGAGACTATTGGATCCAGAACGCCATTCGGTGATCGCGTTTCCAAGGGCCCTCACCAAACGGATTCCGCGCGACTTGCAAACCATCGTTTTGAAAGCCTGCGCGTACGATCCCAACTCGCGTTACCAGCGAGCCCGCGACCTGGAGAGCGACTTGCTACGATTCCTGGAGGACAGACCCATCGCAGCGCGTCGAGCGAACCCGTTGGAACTGATGGTCCGATGGGGACGCCGCAACCCCGCAATCGCCGCGTTGACGGTAGCGACTTTTGGTTTGTTGCTTTCACTGGCAGGGGTGTTGGGGGTTTGGAACCGGCAGCAACAGTTCTCCTTGGAGCGTATCGAGGCTGAAAAAACTCGAGCTGAGACGAACTTGGTCCAGCTGAAGGACGCACTCACACGAGTCAGCGCAGAACAAGAACGAGCTGAAAGCAATATGCAGTTGGCCTTGGAGGCCTTCGATTCCATCACGACCAATATCGCATCGCGTGGGAGTTCAATCGGCGCTAATTCTGGTGTCGAAGACGAGGATGTTGCGGCCTTCGAAGACGCAACACTCACCCAAGCGGACGTGGAGTTGCTCCAGTTGCTTCAAGATTTCTTTGGACGGTTCGCCGAAGAGAATGCGACCGACCTCCGCATCGAGTCGGCGATTTCTCGTCGGCGCGTGGGTGAGATTCAGCATCGGATCGGAAAACTCGAAGATGCTACGCAGACCCTGGAAAAATCGCTCAAAGAGTTTGCCGCACTTCGACGAGGGGATTCCGTTTCGACCGATGTCTTGCTCGAAGAGATTGCTGCTCGACAAGAGTTGATTTCGGTGCTTATGAAACGAGGCCAATTTCCTAGGGCGCTCAATTTCTATCAAGAGACGAGAAAGTTCATCGACAGGTTTCCCGATGCCCGTGATTCCTTGGAGGGTAGATTTGCCATAGCTAAATTGCTCAACAGCATGAGCAGTGGCGGCGCACGACTAGCCGAGACGCGGCGCCGGCGTGTGTTACCAGGAATTGGCGCCGTCCGCGGCGGCCAGGGAGTCGGGGGAGGTGAGCCAATCCAGCCTGTTCTGTTGGCGCGGTTGAATCGGGAAAAGGAATGGAACGAGGAGGCCGCTGCAATCCTGGAAGGATTGATCCAAGAGCGGCCAGATAATTCTGCATTTAGAGCGACGTTGTCGCGAGTGCACAAGAACCACATCCATATTGCGATCGGATTGAATGACATTGAGGTCGCTGACCAGTCATTTCAAAAGGCGGTGGCATTGCTGGAAGTATTGCTCGAGCAGCATCCGGAATCGACCGCGTTCAAGTACGAGTTGGCGGATACCTTGGGAAGTATGGTTGCGTTCAGGCCGGTGGATGAGGAACGGAGCACTCGTGGATTGGATATTTGCAATGCGATCTTGGAGGAACATCCTGCGGTACCAGAGTATCAAGCGTTGAAAGCCTCGCTCTTGTCCCGTTTAGCACGATTCGGCTGGCCGATGAATGATCGCAATGAGAAAGCGGTGGTGCGATTGCAAGAAGCGGCTACCATCCAACGATCTCTCGTTGAACGGTATCCCAGTGTCCCGATTTATTCCGTATCGCTCGTTCAAACGCTATTTCAGATTTCCGAGGTGTACTTGTCGATGAAACGACCCGAGAAAGCGAGGCAAGCCATCGCGGAAGCCTTGCAAACACTTGATCGGCTCCGGCAACTGAGCACCTCGCAAGCAGGTTTTAACGCGATTCTTGATCGGCTTGGAGAACGAGGCAAGGCGCTAGAAAATCGAGCTGACGGTAGTCCGTGATCGGTGGCGTGGTTAGACTGTTTGGGATGAAACTCAATCTGCTAACTCGCCGTACTCATTACTGGGCCACAGCCTTGATCGCTGTCCCGTTTGCACTCGTCCTGCTCACGGGGATTCTCTTACAACTCAAGAAGCAACTGCCGTGGGTGCAACCAGCCGAGATGCGCGGCGGGAAAAGTTTGAACTGGGTTGGTTTCCAAGAGGTTCTCGGGGCGCTGAAGAGTCGGCCCGAACTGGGGATCCAAGATTGGCGTGACGTTCAGCGGTTGGATATCAGGCCCTCGAAAGGGATCGCGAAAGCGATCCTCGATTCAGGCTGGGAGGTTCAAGTGGATCTTGAAAATGGCCAAGTCCTCCAGCAGGCGATTCGACGATCGGATTGGATCGAGTCACTGCACGATGGCTCCTACTTTGCTGGAAACTGGTCCAAGATTGGGGTTTTCTTACCTATCGCTTTCGTCGTCCTCGCGATGTGGATCACTGGTATATGGATGTTCTGGCTTCCATTCGCTGTCAAGCTACGCCGCAAACGTGTGGCGGCGGCACGGACAAAACCCATCGCGAATTTTCTGGCCTTCCTGGTTGCTTCGTTGGGTGCGCCATCCCTAGAGACTACGCTTTTCGCATCGCAACCGTTCACGTCGCAGCCCAACCAAGCTCAACCCTACAATGTTGTTTTCATCCTGGCTGATGATCTCGGATGGGCGGAGCTAGGATCGTATGGGCAAAAGAAAATCCCGACTCCTCACTTGGATCGATTAGCCAGCGAGGGGATTCGGTTTACCGAGCATTACAGCGGAGCTCCGGTTTGCGCCCCGTCGCGATGCGTATTGATGACCGGCAAGCATTTAGGGCATGCGGAGATTCGAGGGAACCTGCAAGCCAAAGTTAACTTTCCCGAGTTTTCGGAGGGGCAGCATCCGATCTCGTCCCAAGCGTTTACGTTGGCCGAGATGTTTCAACGCGCAGGGTACAAAACGGGTGCGTTTGGAAAATGGGGGCTCGGACCTGTTGGCAGTACTGGGGATCCGACGGAACAAGGTTTCGAGCAATTCTTTGGATACAATTGTCAAGCCATCGCGCATAGTTATTACCCCCGATTTCTTTGGCGCAATCGAGAGTCTGTTGAGATCAATCCGAAGCCGATTCCAGGGCATGCGAAGCCTGAGGAAGGTGCGATCGCGGCGGAGCGCTGGGTCGGCGAGTCCTATGCGCCCTATCGGATTCTTTCGGAGGCAGAAGCGTTCCTCAACAAGAATGCAAACCAAGCGTTCTTTTTGTACTTGCCCTTTATCCAGCCTCACGTCGCAATGCATCCTCCGGTTTCCGAACTCAGTTCGTTTCCTGAGTCGTGGGATGATGTGCCGTACCGAGGAGGGAATGGATACCTGCCCCACCCACGCCCGCGAGCCGCCTATGCCGCGATGATCCAGGAACTCGACACGTCCGTGGGCCGTATCTTGGAATTGCTCAAGCAACACCGGATCGAAGAAAGGACGTTGGTGGTGTTCACCAGCGATAACGGAGCGACCCATGCTGGATCGAAAGAGGCCAGGTTCCACGTAGGAGGTGCCGATCCTGTGTTCTTTGAAAGCACCGCCGATTTGAAAGGGTACAAAGGAAGTGTTTATGAAGGAGGGATTCGAGTACCAATGATCGCCCGTTTACCAGGAAAGATCCCAGCGGGCTCCGTTTCCGAGCTACCGAGCTACTTCGCAGACTGGTTTCCGACCCTTGCGGAATTGATCGGGAAACAAACTCCCGAAGGACTCGATGGTATCAGTCTCTTACCCGAGCTGTGCGGTACATCGTCCATCGAGAATCGACCGCCGATGGTGTGGGTGTTTCCGGAATACGGTGGGCAGGTAGCCGTCAGGTTTGGCAAGCACAAATTGGTGCGACGAGGATTGGCGGGCAAAAATCCATCCGGTTGGGAGTTGTATGATTTGGAATCAGATCGAGGTGAGCGCGAAAACATGGCGGAGCGATTCCCAGAGCTTGTCGATCAAGGAGTAAAGATCCTTCGTTCAGAGATGGATGAGAACCCCATCTTTCCGGTGCGGGTTCCAGGCGAGTAGCGTGTCGGCAATGCGTTGATGTTTCCCGTTGGATCAGGCTGCGAGTTCTGTCGAGCGATCGATGAGTGAGCGATCAATTGGTAGGGAAGAGCCCCAAGCCCGGCAAGGGTGCTCTGGGAACATACAGCTGAGTCTCATCTTTGATTTCGTCGGTATTATCGCTGACCCGGTACAGGAAGTCTTGTTGAGTGAACGTAACGTTCGTATTTGGTTCGGAGTATTCGATGCGTGTTATGAGTTCAAATCCGCTCGGCTCCCCATCTCGGTTTCGCGCCCGATCGAAGTACTCGACGATGTACGGGAAGTAAGGAAGTTTCGCGGATCGACTCAACGTCAATCGAGCTTCGGTCGGGATCTTGGACGCCGGATCATTTAGAATACTGTTCTGCTCATCGAGCAGCGTGTTGCCAACGAACTTCGCAGGTTCGGTTCGTAGTCTGCCAACCAGTTGCCAAACATCGTTTCCGCCGAGCTTACCTCCAGCGGCCTTGTACCAATTGTAGCGATGGTAAAGAGCCCGCAGCATCTCAGCTTGTCCGCCGATCGCCATGATCAAATTCACGTCGGGGCGACTGTCCGCGAATTGAGATGCATTAGGCACACTCTGGAAAATTTGGTCGAGAATCACACGTCGCAGCGGCGATTCGTTACCAACTTGAGTCCACATCATCCGGCCATCGGAGACTTGAAGAAAATCCAACCCCGTTTCACCGACGGCGATCCGCACGCTGGTTCGAAACCGTCGAAAGCGTTCAGGGCCGACCCCTTCCGATTTGAAGTCTCCGATCAGGACGGCTTGTTGACCATACGCCTTGCTCGTCTGCTGGATCTTGCACGAGACCGATGGTCCCCATACCGCTTGTCGTACCGCGGCCAGTACGAGTTGATTCGGATCCGTAGTGACGACTGTGACGTCGGGTGAGCGGTCTTTAGTGGCACTCAATTCCTGCGTGCGAAGAATGGTCGGTGTGCCTTGTGTGGAACTGCCCGTCGAATTGGCTGCAGGGACGGAGATCGTGGGGGATGCTCCAGACTGGGCGAAGACCATCAGGCTCGGTCCAAACGACCAGAGGCTTATGCAAGCAATCGCGACGAGGAAAATGATGGAATAGACGCCTCGCCGAGTGCGATGTTTGCTGGCAATCGAATTCCTAATCTCCATGGTCAAGTTATACCGGTTTTATCAAAGATTCCAAAAGCAAGGTGCCGAACATAGGTTCAGGACGCGCCTCAAATTCCGCTTTTGAGGTTCCTGACGGATTTGCAACCGAGCGACGATCGCGCGGCATTGTAGGATCCCAGGGCATATCAAGTCCAGGTGGAAAGAGTCGGTCGCAGTTGCCAAGCAGCGAAGCTGGCTGGACCCAATACATTCCAAGGGGAATCGCATGAAAAAGGTAAGATTTTTAGGCGTGATGGCCGCATTGGGTTTGGCTGCACCAAGCTTAGGGGGCGAGCCCGCTATCCGACACAATATGCCTCCTGCCGCTCGGTTGGCAGAACCAGGCCCAATGGTTGGAGGCCCAGGACCAGGCGTTCTGTGCCCTGAAACCATTCCGGTACCAAACTATGGAGCACCCGCTCCTACGACGCAGATTCTGTTCAATCAGCCACAGTCGATGAAGATTGCCTACGACGTTGTCGGGGATGGATCCTTCACCAGCGATTGCTTGATTGTTCCTGGTCGTTTGGAGTTCGCCCAAGGCGGTATCTACCGCTTGAAGCTAACTGACATCCAAGGCCGCGAAGGGGTTGAGCTTTATCCAACGGTCGAAGTTGGATTGGCGAACCCTCGAACTGCTGCATACCTCGCACACAATGCGATCTCGATTCAATTCACGGAAGAGGATTTGGATCAAGCGTTGTCTGGCAACTTTGTGACCAAAGTTATTTATTTGCCAGATCCCGAGTTCCAAGGAGAGGTGATCTCTGGAATCGATACTCTCGTCAGCACTCGGTTGGAACCAGGTTTGGATCCGATCATCGAAGCTGACCGACGCGGATCGATTCTCGCAATCATTCGCCTTGGTAACAAAGACATCGAACTCACCGGTGCCGCTTATGCGAATGGTGGTGCTGGTGGCATGGGACCGGGTGGAATGGGACCGGGAGGCATGATGCCTTACGGTGCCGGCGGCATGTGCGGTCCTGATGGACGGCCCATCGATCCGATGCACGTACCACCCAACATGGTCGCAGGTGTCACGGCTCCGCAATACGGGATGACCTACAGCGGTACCCCGATCGGACTGCCTGGACCTCCTCACATTCCATTGGGACACCCAGCAGGTCTGCAAAAGCATGTGATGCACAACAAGACCCACATGCACATTCCTGATCCTGTAGACAAGATGAAGATGACCGTTCGTCAGCAGCCTGGATACAGCTACCCAACTCCTCCGAGCCGGGTCAAGATCCACGAGCAGAACATCAACGCAGGTTACCCTGCGGGACGTCCTGGTTTCTACCATGCTAGCCGACCAGTTCCATCGAACCAATACGGTGGTCCTCAAGGTCCTGCTGCTGGTGCAAACGGCGAATACTGCCCACCAGGCCAAGAGCCCGGCCAGATTCGCTAAGCGTTCCGTTCACGAACGCTTCTGTTGATCGATTGAATTGGTCTTGTACGCGGCCCTTAAGCATCGTCAGATGCACCTGCAGGTTGTGGGTTGAGCCGCGTTTCGGACAAGCGATAGTCCCGGTGATGCTGGGACTATTTTATTATCGCGAGACGAATGGAATCCGCTATGTTCCGAAGAATCTCATTCCCGACGCTCCTGATGGGTTGGATTGCATTCATCGCGATTTGCATTCTCGCGATGCTCTTCAACAATCCGGCTCATGCTCAAAACGGAGCTAATCAGACCGGGGCTAATTTGCTCCCTTCGAGCACCAATGGGTTGTTCCACGACGATATGGCACCTGGTGTGATCGGGTCGATCCAACTCCAAAACAAGCCGTATCTGCGAGGGTTGTGGCAAGGGATCGAGGTCAAAGGGCCTCGCGGCGTTCATTTTAATTTGGCTCAAGATGGTCAGTTCGCTCCTGATATCGCTAGCCCGGCTCGGGTTGCCGTGCTCGTCGGTGCTGTCTACCGATTGCGATTGACAGGCATCGAAGGCTATGAAGATGTCGAGCTGTTCCCAACGATCGAAGTGATCGATCGCACGTGCCCGCCCGCTGAGCGAGAGCATCGATTCCCGATTCCCATCGAGATCGACGAAACAGACATCGCCGATGCCATGCGCGGGGAAATGGTGATGCGAGTGATTTATCTCGAGGATTCGGAAATCGCAGAGCCTGTTGATACCTCGAACAAGCCTCAGCGGGTGCTCGATGTTCGCCCCGCTCAGAATGCACTCCGCACCGCGGACCAACTGGGCCGTCCGGTAGCAATACTGAGAATGGGTTCCAGGGTTCCTCACATCACGTCGGGCCAAGATGCCTTAGAGTTCTACTATGGCTGCCCACCATGGACCACCTTGAAACCGATCCCGACCAAAGAGCAATTGATTGAAGAAGGTCGCTGGCCTGTCATCGAACCGAGCGACGGAGGTGCCGTTCCAGGTGCCACGGGCAGCAACGCAGGAGTAATTCCTCCGTCCATCAAGTTACCAACCATTGTCAAACCGTCACAAGCGTCCCCGGTAACTGCCAAGTCGGGTTCGATCTCGGACTTGAGATAAGTCGTTGCAATCACACACTGTTCAAAAAATATCGAATGGGAACCATCGAGAGCATGAAACCAACGAAGCGACAGTTGTTTTTCGCGATCACTGGTGGACTGCTGTCCTGCGTGACCGCTGGCTGTGCCTCTGGGCCTGGAGGAATTTTCAGTGAACAGGCACTTCAAGAACGCCGTTTGAGCGCTGCCCAGACACCTCTCGCTCAAGCAAAAGCGGCCGAGGCACAGAAACGTCAAGCAATGCCAGTCGCCAAGGAACAGGGATTGCCCGGCGGCATCGCGCAGCGACCATTTGCCCAACTGGATTCTGCCCAACTGG
>CAIYZV010000020.1 GCA_903930765.1 uncultured Pirellula sp. | reverse complement strand
GGGTCGAGCACCCGAGCGATGTTCCCAAACCATGCGTCGAGCAATCGATCGAACTCTTGATCGCTCACAAAGTCGTTGGCCAGGGGACGATCCTTAGCACGGAGCTTCTTGTGCGTGGGCGGATGCTTGGGTTTACCAGTCTCGTGGTCGACCCCAAACGAGGCTGCGTTGCCTTGGCCCCCTTTGAGCTTTTGCGAAGCGGTATCGTTCGAGAACGACGATAGGCCGGCTGCGATCGCGTTGTTCGATCGCGGTTCCACTTTGACGTTGTAGGGGGGATCTGTATTGACCAATTGGATGGTTTTACCACCCAGGAGCCGATCGAGATCCTCGGGCTTGGACGAATCCCCGCAGAGTAGTCGGTGGTTACCCAGGATCCAAAGATCGCCAGGTTGGGTCACGGCAGCGTCCGGAGGTGCTGGCACATCGTCGGGATCTGTAAGACCTTCTTCGACATCGGTCTTAAGCAGCTTGAGCAACTCATCGTCGTCGAAACCCAGTAGCGAGAGATCGAAGCCGTTGGTTTGCAAGTCGCCCAGCTCGATTGGGAGCAGGTCGTAATTCCAATCGGCAAGCTCTGCCGTTTTGTTGTCGGCGATCCGGTAGGCTTTGATCTGTTCGGGGGATAGATCTTTGGCGACCGTCACGGGGGCTTCGGTGAGCCCAAGCTTCTGAGCCGCTTTGAAGCGGGTGTGCCCACAGATGATCACACCATCGTTGTCGACGACGACGGGTTGTCGAAATCCGAATTCGCGGATGGACGCAGCTACGGCATCGACCGCATCATCGTTGACGCGAGGGTTGTTGGGGTAGGGTTTAACGCGATCGAGAGACCAAACTTCGATGATCATGGACTGACCTTTCCAAGGGAGATGCGAAACGGAAAGGGGGTCGGTCGATGGGTGTTTGGGTCGGTGTTTAGCTAGGTTGGGTCGGTGGGTTGGTTGGTGTGTTTCGCTTGTGTTTTTGTTGGTGGAACTGATTTCCCCACCCACAAAACAAACTGTGTCTAATATGGCGACTGTTCCCACACCCCTCACGGACGCAAAAACCGCCGGAAGTACCTATTGGATGGCGCAAATTCCGCCACTCCGGATTTTGCGGCAGTTAGCATGAGCGATCAGTCATTCCGTGGGTGAAATTTATGCCAATGCAGAAACGTTTTCAAGTACTAGTTGGGCATGTTTTTGTTAAGCGAGATCCATTGCATGGCCATCATCGATGGATGATCCGCGCGAGATGCTTGGGAAGCGATCGGAACCAGCGAGTGGTAAGTGGATGATCAGAAAGCTTCCGACCTTAAAACCATTTGACCATAGGGTCGCGTGGGCGGGGTCTCTCATACGTACGCGCGTGTGCGTGTGTGATGTGCGTGTATATAAGGACGTAAATATATAGTTATTTAATTATAGTTCTTTTCTGCCCCCCTTTGGCCAAAAGGACATAAGGCCAAAACCAATAATCACTGGAGAAACGGCATGTCCCCCAAGTGCTTTTGTCCGTTTTGTCCAAAGTCGGGTTCTTTGGTTTGATCGATTTTTGGCCGGCCGACTCTTGGTAACATACCAGTTCTAGCCAATGTCAATACGGCAAGACGTCGTTTCTGAGCGGTTCGATCGCTTGGACGAAATGAAATCGGTGGTTTAATCGCAAGAGATCGCTTTGCCGAATCTTGATCTTCGATCTCACGAAGTTCCTCTGTGCATGCGTTGAGAGGTGGGGGGAATAACATGTATGCCGAAACTCGCGGCAATGAAGTCGCACGGCTTTAAATTGATGCACCGTTTACCAT
>CAIYZV010000019.1 GCA_903930765.1 uncultured Pirellula sp. | reverse complement strand
GTAGGTTGGGACGTGGCTCCGCGAGTTTTGATTGTTTCTTCCGAGCGAAATCCAGCATCTCCGCGCAGAAGTCGCTTCCAACGACTTCCGTTTCGGCTCTGAGGGATCGCGACGCGGCGATTGCCAAGTCCCCTGTTCCGGTGCAGACGTCCAGAAACGGAATCCCAGACTGCAGCTTGAGGAGCTTGAGCGTTTTCCACCGCCAATACCGATCGATGTTCAGCGATAGGACGTGGTTGAGGAGATCGTAGCGAGGCGCGATCTCCGCGAACATCCTTCGGACGCGTTCTCCCGATTTGTCGACTGTGGCAGTTTCGCTGGTCACGATTTCCTATTCCTAACTTCAATGCGATATTGGAATTACCGCATTTTGTGCCAGGAATTAACTCACGAGAAGTCGTAAAGTGACCGCGTCCGACCAGAAATCTCAGCTTGGGATCTAGTTCGCGGGTTTGGGGCGAATCATCTCTGTGCGTGGAGCGGCCGCGGGAGTCGGGGAACCGATGTAGGATCCCGATGGGATGGTGCTGCCCGATGGGATGGAGCTGATCGTGGAACCTGCGGGCGAGCCGATGGTTACCCCGTCGAGCGTTCCTGCGTAGCCACCACTGATAGTCCCTTCGTAGGATGTTCCGACCATTGCGTCTTCGTAACCGCCGTAGTGAGCCGACGATTGAGCGCATGGGTCGCACGGTGCTGCGGCTCCCATTTCACAACTCGCATCGCAAGGAGCGCCGACGTTGTTGGCTCGACCGCAGCCGCGGAACAATCCGGTAACGGATTGGCGCATGCTGTTGCAGGCGTTGCAACCGGTGAGTGTGAGCACGAACGCCGTGGTCACGAGTGCTGTTTTTCTCATCATTCTTTTTCTCCCCCGAGAATTTGGGCCATCCGACGGTGACCCTAGAAATCTGGCCTGTGTCCTTGATATCTCAAGGCCTGGCGACTTTTTGACCCGCAACTCTACGTCACCGTTCAGGTCGTGCAAACGGAACCCAGAAAATTTTCGACAATCCTCGTTTTTTTCCTAACGCTCGCGATCGATTCGAGTGTTACAGTTTCGCGTCAGTTCATCGGAGGAGCGGCTGCAGATAGGATTTCTGCACTTAGGTTGGTCGTCATTCCTCGTGGCTTTAGGCTCACTATGAACCTCACTCTTGGTTGCTCGAAGCGAAGCGTAGCGCTATCGCTAAGTGCTGTGTTGTGCTTTGGCTTTTTCATCCACCCGCGATTGTTCGCCGATGTGGGTGTTGATGCATCTACTGCAACAGCACCTGCAATTGCGACCGCTGCTACCGCAGCAACGCTTGCAGTTCCAAGCAGTGCTGCAGTGCCAAGCAGTGCTGCAGTGCCAAGCAATTTGGGGAATGTGGCACGGAAGAATGCGTCGAACACGGAGTCGGTCCGTGATGCAGAGGTCTCCGCGACGGAATCCTCACTTCCGGATATTTCCTCGGAGGATATGGCCGAGGTGTGGGAGATTTCTACGCGGCATTTGCCTGACCGTTTTCGGTGCATCAACACCGACAATCCCGGTTTCGACGTGCATCGATACGATGGTCGAATGGGGTGGATGCGGGACTCGCTCGATGCAGCGTTGGCGGATGATGGGCGATTGCCGATCCTCTATGTGCACGGCAACTTTATGGAGCGCAGCAATTCGCTCAATCGCGCGTTGATCATCAATAACTACTTGAAACCACGCGCAGGACGACCGTATCGGTTGATCATGTTTTCATGGCCGAGCCAGCGCGAGTCCAAGCCGTTGCATGATGTTTTTGAGAATGCCGAATCCGCCGAGTGTCAAGCGTTGTACGTGGCGTGGCTGCTTGAGAGATTGGGTCGGCACTCCCAAGTCAGCGTGCTTGGGTTTTCCTTTGGAGCGAGATCGGTAACGGGCGCTCTGCATTTGGCATCGGGCGGATCGATTCCAGGGTTTGCCCATAGGAGTGTTGCGCCCGACGACGGTGTTCAGTCGGTGTATCGCGTTGGGTTGGTGGCCCCGGCATTGGATCGCACGTGGCTGATGACCAACGGAAAGCATCGGATGGCTCTCGATCGGGTTGACGCGATGGTGAACCTTTACAATTCGAAGGATCCGATCCTTCGTCGTTTCCGATTTTTGGATGGTGGATCTCGCCCGGTCGCGGCGGGTTTCGCGGGTTTCGTCGGGTTGTCGGGGACGTCGGATCCGCGGGTTACGGTTCCGTTGGCTGGACAATCCAAGATCCGTCAATACGATTGCGGTTCGGTGATCGGTACGACCCATAGCGAGAAAAGCTATTATGGCGAGTGCCCTTACTTCGGCACGGTGCTTGATACTTTGCTCTGGAAAGAATCGATTGGATCCTGCATTTCTCAATAGCGTAGGTTTGCGATGGGATTCTCGAACGGAAGGGTTCGACGAATTGACGCTCCATACGATGTCGTGGTCTGTGCTCGACTACGGATCACTTTACGGTGCATTTTTGGTGGAGCGGATTCGAACGTTTGGAGGCAAGTTACCGGGCGGAATGTTTTCGACCTTGGATCGGCACCTGCACCGGTTATCTCGTGGCTTGGATCTGCTCCACATCGACTTTCAAGCGGTATTGCCTCAACTCCCGGGTTTGCTGGAGCGATTGATTGAGCTGAATCGTGAATTGGTCGATCGCGAAGGGGATGTGAGTTTGGTGGTTGTTGTTTCTCCCGGGTCGATGGACCGCTCGAAGGGAGGAGTCCAATGCATGCTTCATTTGTTGCCGTTGCCGTGGCGACGCATGAAGGGTTGGTTGGCGGAGGGTGCGGATTTGGTACCGACGCAGATCGCGTCGGGTGCGGGTGAGTGTTTGCCGGGATCGATCAAGTCGCGCAGTCGGTTGAACTATTTTCTTGCGGACCTTGAAGCCGCAGAGCATGGGGATACATCGCTGGGTCTACTGCGCACGTCGAATGGTTTCGTTTCGGACACTTCGGTTGCCAACGTACTGGTCGTTACGTCGCGTGGTGAGATCTTTTCACCCCCCAAGGAGAATACAGTTGTCGGGACTTCGCTGGAAGTGGTCGAGATGTGGCTCAGGGAACGGGGGGACTCGGTCGTTTTTCGAGATGTCGCGTTCGACGAATTGGCTTCGGCCGCGGAACTGCTCCTACTCGGCAATTCGGGTTGTGTTTGGCATGCAGCGAGTGTGCGAGGAGAAT
>CAIYZV010000018.1 GCA_903930765.1 uncultured Pirellula sp. | reverse complement strand
CCGCGTCACGGCTCCACCGGCACAAGGCTGAGAGCAGGCTTGAGGCTTGAGGCTTGAGAGCGGGCATATGCACGACCGCGCATCGCTTTCCACCGGGTTTATCCCGGAACAGTAGCTAGACAAAAAGCAAATGCCCTCTGGCTCTTCTTGGTTTCCATTTTTCATCTTCCATTCTCCATTTTTCATTCTCCATTTTCCATTTCCCCAAGCACCAAGAACCAAGAACCTGATTCGCTTTCCACCGGGTTTATCCCGGTGGGAGCAACAACTGACAGCTACGCCTTGCCGCTCGCCCCTCGATCCGTTTCGCTTGGGGCTTTGCCCCAAGCGGGATGAGGGGAGGGGGCGTTCAGGTAGCCGCCAGTCATGGCTCCACCGGCACAAGGCCGGTGGAGGCTAGGAACAGGCTTCAATGCATAAGCGTTTGTGAAACACGCCAGACCACACACCCGTGCGTTCTAAACCCACCATTTTCCTTCTCCCTTCGTGGTCTACGGTTTGCCTTGTGATCTAGCTATAATCGCTCCCATCCCGTGATTTTCCTCCCGTCTTATTTGTCTCAAAGAATCCATGATGCGACCTAAACACAGCTACAGTAACGTTGCTCCAAAATCTTCGACGTTAATTACTACGCACCGCCGTACATTCCTCAAGGCCTCGGCGGCAGCCGCAGCATGCATCGCCACCGCTCCCGTCTTCGGTTCACCACGTTTCACCTCGAAGGAGCTCCTCATCGGCGAAGGTAATTTTCGATACCGTGTCGATCATCAATTCCTGCAACTTCCTTCGCAATACTCGTGGCAAACAACCCATAACGTCGCCGTCGATGCAGCGAATAACTTGTACGTGATCCACGAAGGTCGCGAAGACCTAAAAGACCACCCTTCGATTTTTGTCTTCGATGAGAATGGCAAGTTCATCCGAGCCTTCGGCAATCAATACCAAGGTGGTGGGCATGGTATCGAGGTTCGCAAGGAAGGGACCGAAGAGTTTCTCTATGTCGCCGCATACCAACAAGTCAAAGCGTTTTCGAAATTGACGCTCACCGGCGAGGAAGTATGGACCAAACGAGCTCCACGCGATGCCAAAGTCTACAATGACGAAGAGTTCGATAACCCCAAGAAGGTTTGGGGCCGCGATCGCTTCATGCCGACCAATTTTGCATTCTTGCCAGACGGAGGCTTTTTGCTCGCGGACGGATACGGAGCGTTCTACATCCATCGCTACGATCGCGATGGCAAATGGATCAGCGCATTTGGAGGTGCTGGCGAAGGCAAAGGCACCTTCAATACGCCCCACGGCTTATGGATCGATGATCGCGATCCAACTGCGCCGAAGATCGTGGTCACGGATCGCGCGCACAATACGCTGCAAATCTTTGACATGGACGGCAGGTACCTTCAGACGATCACCGGATTCGGACTTCCCGCGAATATCGATCAACAAGGTGAATTATTGCTGGTCCCCGAACTAGGCTCTCGCGTCTCAATCCTCGGCAAAAATTATGAGCCCCTCGCCCAACTCGGAAGCGATGGGGAACGCGTCGGGAAAATCAAAGGGGTTCGGGAAGACGAAAAGCTGTGGGAGGATGGCAAGTTTGTTCATCCCCACGACGCGTGCTTTGATCTCAAAGGAAACATCATCGTCGCCGAATGGGTGCGCACCGGCAGAGTCACCAAACTCACCAAGGTTTCGTAGTTGCCCGTGGGATTGAACTTCATTCTGTATCTCCATACTGTGGTTTCCGAGGATCGCTGCACGCCATAAGCGGCAGCGATGCGTCGAGGATTTTATTCCGTATCAATGCGTCGATCGCTCTCGTGGAAAGGGTTCTAAGATGCGCAGCCGATTGAGTTTCGTTTTGAGTTGCATCGCTCTGGGTGTTACGTTGGTCGCTTCTGCAGTGGATGCCAACGCCCAAGGCAAATCATTGCCTCGGGCTACCCCGGAGTCCCAAGGAGTCTCGAGCGACGCTATTCTCGATTTCTTAAAAACTGCCAACGAGAAAGTCCAATCGATGCACAGCGTGGTGCTGGTGCGGCACGGCAAAGTGATTCTAGAAGCATGGTGGAGTCCAGAGTCCCCCGAAAACACGCATGTGCTCTGGTCCTTGAGCAAGAGTTTCACCTCGACGGCGGTGGGACTGGCCGTCGCAGACGGGAAACTCAGTATTGACGATCCCGTGTTGAAGTTTTTTCCTGATTCATCGCCCGAGAATCCATCGGCGAACTTAAAAGGGATGCGCGTTCGCGATTTGCTAACGATGGCGACCGGACATCAGGACGAACCGAAAGTCCGAGATCAAAACGATTGGATCAAAACGTTCCTCGCCCATCCTGTTCCGCACAAACCTGGTACGCATTTCCAGTACAACACCCCAGCAACGTTCATGCAGTCCGCGATTGTCCAAAAGGTTACCGGACAAAAGATCGTCGATTACCTGACCCCTAGACTGTTTGAACCCTTGGGAATCCAATCGCATCCATGGGATGACAATCCTCAAGGAATCTCGATCGGTGGGTACGGACTCTATCTTTGCACGGAGGATATCGCGAAATTCGGCCAGTTGTACCTGCAACGAGGTGTTTGGGATGGCCAGCAACTGATACCGGCCGATTGGGTTGGCATGGCGACGTCGAAACAAGTCTCCAACGGCAGCGATCCAAGCCGGGATTGGGATCAAGGATACGGGTTCCAATTCTGGCGTTGTCGTCACGGGGCCTACCGTGGCGATGGAAAAGATGGTCAGTTCTGTATTGTGTTACCCGACCAAGATGCAGTAGTAGCGATCACGGCCAATACGCCGGACATGCAAGGCGAACTCAATATCGTTTGGGATAAGTTGCTTCCCGCGTTTCAGGATGGTGCACTGCCCGAGAATCCTGAACGCCGAGCGAACGTCAAAGAGTTCGTTGCGACGCTGAAAGCGTCCAAGTAATCCCCGAAAGGCAATACCCAATAGGTTTCGATGAAAATAGCTCGCGAGATACTGCCATCGTTAAAAATCCTATTGGGAGTGCTCGTCGCTGCGCTCGGGTTATCGAGCTTTCTGGTCCCCAACGAATTCATCGATGGTGGGATCACCGGCGTCTCCATGCTCGTATCAAAAATCACCGGCGTTCCGCTTGGCATTCTCCTCATCGTCGTCAATGCCCCGTTTTTGATTGCTGGTTACCGGTTCATCGGACGTGATTTCACCGTTAAAAGCATCATCGCCATTCTCGGGTTGGCCCTCGCCGTGGCAGTGATCCCATTTCCTGCGGCTACCGAGGATAAATTGCTCGGGGCCGTCTTTGGCGGGTTTTTCCTCGGGGCAGGAGTCGGGATCGCGATCCGCAGCGGCGGTGTCCTCGATGGTACGGAAATCCTGGCGCTGATTCTCAGCTCCCGTACCTTTGCAACCGTCGGCGAGATCATCATGGCGCTCAATGTCGTCATCTTTTCGGCCGCTGCGTCATTCCTCGGCGTGGAGCCAGCCCTTTATTCCATGCTAACCTATCTGACTGCAACGAAAACCATCGATTACATGCTGCACGGCTTCGAAGCCTACAACGGTGTGATGATCATCACGAGTGCCCTTGAAGAGACTCGGCGCGAGATCCTCCATCAAATGGGCCGAGGTATCACCTCGTTCAAAACCTTTGGTGGCTACAGTGGCACCGACCGCGAAGTTTTGTTCTGCGTCATCACGCGCCTCGAAAACACAAAACTCGAGCAGATCGTTCTCAAGTACGATCCGAATGCCTTCATGGTGATTCTTCCCGTCCTGGAAGCGAAAGGTGGGGTTCTCAAGCGACGGCATTTGCCTAACATTCCCCCGAGCGGTTCCAACAGTGCTTCGGGTTCTAAATAAGTCCTCGACGTCTCGATCGCAGGTGCTCCGGTGAGGATTGCTCGCGAAAGGCGTGGACGGCAATAACGAAGCGCGATGGTGCATGAAACGTAACACCCTTAATGGGAACTCCACTCAAGGAGCATGATGTCTCCACGGATGCGTGATTTTAAAGATGAGTGATTTGGACACGGAGCAAAAATATCGTTTTTTAATGCACGTTGCAGAGTTGCTGCATCGCAATGGGACTCCGTCGCACCGGTTCGAACGGGTGATGGCAAAGATCTCGAAAACCGTCGGTGTTCCAAGTGTTTTTCTCTACACACCCACGTCCGTGGTGGCATCGCTCGGCGAAGGCGAAAACGAGCGGACGTTCATGCGCCGGGTCGACTCAGGAACCATCGATGCCGACAAATTGATCCGTTTCGATGATATCCTCGAACGCTTGGAAGATGGAAAGATTGATGTCGCGCAAGCCGAATCGGAGTTGAAGTTTGCGGAACGGGCACCGCCCCCCTATGGCACGGTGATGACCATGTTGGCGTGCGCGATCGCATGTGGCTGTGTCGCGATCTTCTTCCAAGGTGGATGGAATGAGGTTTGGTTGTCGTTCGTCTTGGGATTGGCGATTGCGGTGCTGGAATGGATCATTGGCAAGTTGCGTTTGGAAGTGGGACTGGTCCCGCCGTTGGCTGGATTTATCGTAGGAATCAGTTCTCTCGCCATGGCCCATTGGTACCCGCCGATCGACTATCGATTGGTTACCCTTTCGGCATTGATCATTTTGCTCCCTGGGTTCACCATCACGACGTCCCTTACCGAATTGGCATGCGGGCACCTCTCTTCCGGCGTCGCGCGGCTAGCGGGCGCCTCGGCCTTGTTACTGACGCTCATGATGGGAGTAGCGATCGCGCTCAGGGTCGGCGGAAGTTGGCGAGAGATTCATCTAGAAGGACTCTCCGCCGTTCCCATGTGGATGCAGTGGGTCGCCTTGATCATTGCTCCGGGTTGCTTCTGCGTCCTCTTTCGGGTTCGATACTCACGATGGGCGATTGTGTTTACGGCTGCCATCGCCGGTTTTTTGGCGGCGAAAGTATTTGGCCAATACTGGGGCATCGAGGTCGGCTCGTTCATGGGAGCGCTTGTTGTCGGCTCGATCAGCAATCTCTACGCACGTATCCGTGATCGCCCAGCCCTGGTCCCCCTAGCTCCGGGCATGATTATTTTGGTCCCTGGGTCGCTTGGCTTTCGTTCCCTCACGGCACTGTTGGAACAGAAAACGCTGGAAGGTATCGATTTCGCGTTTACGATGTTGATCGTCGCGGTGTCGCTCGTCGGCGGGTTGCTCGCCTCCTCCGCCTTGGTCCCACCCAAACGCATTCTTTGAGAACCTAATGAGAACCTAATTGGTGTCGTCGACGTAATACTAAGAAATCTATTGCCATGTTCTCGGCCCAATCCCGTCTCGTCGGTGGGGGATTACGCTAAAATGGGCGTTAGGGTGGATGGTGACGCTCCCCGTTGTTCGCTCTTTTCAGGACACTCCTCTTCGTTTTCATTTTGTTGTTGAGAATGTTATGCCAATTGCAGTGGGATGCCCGAAATGCGGCGCGACGTTGAATGCGCCGGATCAAGCGGCGGGCAAGGGTGTGCGGTGCAAGTGCGGCGCAGTGGTTCCGGTGCCAGGATCGAATCCTAGTAGTGCGCAGCCCGGTAGTGCTCAACCCGTTTCGCAAGCTAAGTCTTCACCTGCGTCCCAATCGCCTACAGGTGGCAAAAAAGCCGCTGCCGCTCCAGCAGTATCCCCGTCCTTGATCGATCATTTGACCGATCGTGACCATCAGCAATTCCAACAAAATCCGTACGCTCCTCCGCCGAAGACCTCATCAAGCGATGCCACGTTTCTGCGAACCTATGTGAAGGACGATGGGAAAGCGGCCAAGGCAAAGTCGAATCAGGGTAATCTCGTCTTGCTGATCGTCTGCAATGCCATCGGCGGGTTCACCAATCTAATCGGCGGGATAGCTCTCTTCGCGCTGGCAAACTTTGCCGAGAACGTCACCAAGGCGATGCCAATTCTCGGAACGCTAGGTGCAATCGGTGCAGTGTTGATGCTGACGTTTGCTGCATACGACATCGCGACCATGATCGGCTTGGTGATGAAAAAACCATGGGGTTGGTGGCTTGCGACGATCGGATTGGGATGGGGAATCGCCAACGGACTCAGCAATGTAGCCGTGAACTTTCTGACCGCGGAAGATGCGCCTGGGAGCTATTTGATCGGGCAAGCAGTCGGGGCATTGGTGGTACTGGGCATTATGTTCATGTTGCTCAATTTCTTGATCAGCGATGATACGCGTAAACTTTTCAAAGTGAATATCCCAGCGGGTGCGGCTTGGGGAATATCTTTGGGGGTGGGATTGGTCCTGGGTGGGATACTTTTCGGGATCGGGATGGCTGTTGGTGCGTCGGCCGCTGCAGCCGCAAAACCTGCCGTTCAAAGTTCAGGGCCGCCGTAGTTGGACGGGCTGTTGTGGTGTCTGCGAGCAGTGGCACGGGGGTTTAGCTGAGGAGTCATGGATCATCGCTAACAGCAACGACAACAACGAGCAACCATTGCAACCCTACGGTAGCGATGATTTGCGATCCGGCTTGGGGATTCCGCCCAATCCGTATTCGGATCGGTCCTTCGAGCCTGAGGAAGAGATCAATCCGTTTTCGCCACCCAGTGCCAGCGAGCGACCTGCGACCCAAGGGCTCGGGTTTGGTTACTGGGTTCCGATGACTGTCGCTGTGGGTGCGTGCGTGTATGGCGCGTCGATTTCGAGCCAGATTGGAATCTTTGGCCTTGCGGCATACATTCTAGCCGCAGTTCATGGTGTTCGATACCAATACCGATTATCGCAGCGCGAACGAGCCGGGCTTCCACTGCGACGACAACCAGATTTCGTGGTCTTTGTTCTGAGCAGTGTCGTTGGCACTTTAGGTGTCTTCGGAGCCTTCGTTGCCTTCTTTACGGTTTGTTATGGAGCCGTCATCAGCGTTGACAGTCTCGGGGTTCTTGTCGGACCAAACTCCGGCGCTGTAGCCATCATTTTTGTGGTTGTCTGCTCAGTGGTAGCTATCATCGCCTCCGTTCTGGTGCCATCGCTCGTAACACGGCTCTTCCTTCCAAAGAAACCTGGTTCGGAGAAGAATCTTGAAGGCTGAAACGAAGCTGGCCGTCGGATATACCTACCTCGGTGCGACCCAAAGCCTGTGTCCGGATTGTTTGGAGGTGGTCCCTGCCAAGATCATCGAACGACGCGGACGTGTCTATTTTCGCAAGCGATGCTTGGTCCATGGAGTCCGCGAGGATTTTATCTGCAGCGATGTGCGATGGTACGACCGCACTGATTACGCCCTCCCCGCAAAAATCCCTCGGACGACACGATCCCCGGTGGTGAATGGCTGCCCGCTCGATTGCGGATTGTGCGAAGACCACGAACAGCATACGTGCATCGGTGTTCTCGAAATCACCGACAATTGCAATTTGACATGCCCCCTTTGCTACGCACATAGCAAACCGGGACTGGCGCATCGGTCCATCGAACAAGTCCTCGCGGCGATGGACGCGCTCGTCGCCTCCGAGGGACGGGTCGAAGTGCTGCAGCTCTCAGGGGGAGAACCGACGACCCACCCCGCTTTGGAACAAATCATCGACGAAGCGCTCGCACGTCCGATCGATTATGTGATGCTCAATACCAATGGGATTCGATTGGCCAAGGATCCAAAACTCCTTGAGAAACTGTCGCTCCATAAGGATCGCATCCAAGTCTACTTGCAAATGGACGGGATGGAGGACCGTGTGCATTTGGCCATTCGCGGTGAAGCGTTGCAGGAAATCAAGATACGGGCGATCGAAGCGATCGGGAAGGCAGGCCTACAAGTCACCTTGGTCGCGGCGATGCAGGCGGGTGTCAACCACGACCAATATGGTCCCTTGCTCCGCCTGGCGGCTGAGCGACCTTGGATCACGGGATTGAGTCTGCAGCCAGCAACCTACAGTGGACGGTACGTGCTCCCGGAGGTGCTCGAGCAGCGGATTACGACGCCTGATTGCGTGCGTGGGCTTTGCGAACAATCCGACGGTGACTTTCGCGAGGAGGATTTCTTTCCGTTGCCTTGCGCGCATCCGAATTGCCACGTGCTGTCGCTCGCGTTTCGAACCGATGGCCGAATGGTTCCATTGAGCCGATTCATCGACGCCAAAGCAAATTTGGATCTGCTGGCGAACGGTCTGAGTTTCACGCGTGACGAAGGCCAACGGTTGATGCAGTTGTATCTGGCTCGGAATAATTGCTGTGGACCGGGCGGTTGCGGCGTTCCCACCTCGGAGAATGAATGTGATACGCAAAGTGCGGGCGGATCGAATCCACTGAAGGTGCTTGGTCCTGCACCGGAAGTTGATGCGCAGCGAGCAGGTGAGGAGTTCATCGCAGGGGTGATTCAGAAACAAATAGGTGGAAAAGAGTTGTTTCGGATCACGATTACTTCGTTTTTGGATGCGTACAATTTCGATGTGCGGCGTGTGATGAAGTGCTGCACGCACCATGTCCTGCCCACGGGGCATATCATCCCCTTCTGTGCGTACAACGTCTTGTACCGCAACGGCAAAGTCCCCTTGCCTCAACTGCAAGATCCGAGATCGCGCAGTAGCGGGAGCAGGCTTGGGACTTGAGGCTTGAGGCTTGAGACTTGAGGGAACAATCAGGACATAGGTGGCGCAAGTGGGTCAGGACATGGGTGGCGCGGTTCCTCTCAAATCGTTGACTCACGATGAATCAAACGGTGGGATCTGGTAAGAACATGCTTCTAGTAATCCAGCATGAGCGTAGCGAATG
>CAIYZV010000017.1 GCA_903930765.1 uncultured Pirellula sp. | reverse complement strand
TTTATCCTGCATCGAGGTGATGTTCACGCGCCGCGCGAACAAGTCTCCCCGGAGATTCCACAAATACTCAAACGACGACTCGCTATCGATAGTCCCACGCCCAAACTCCCCAAGTCATCTGGGTTGAGACTGCAATTTGCTAGATGGGTTGCGAGCCCAAATCATCCGCTCACCGCCAGGGTCATGGTCAATCGTATTTGGCAACGCCATTTCGGTACTGGCATTGTTCCCACCTGCGACGATTTCGGACGCACCGGGGCCTTACCCACCAATCCGGAACTACTCGACTTCCTCGCGACCGAACTCATCGCATCCAACTGGTCGATCCATCACATGCATCGAATCATCATGCGGACAGACGCCTACCGCAGCTCATCACGACCGACCGATCCCATCAGCCAAACCCTGGATCCGGACGGCTCTCTCTTTTCTCGGCAACAAATCCGGCGACTTGATGCCGAAGCCATCCGCGATTCGATGTTGGCCATCGCGGGCAATATGGGAGCGAAGGACTCAGGGCCGAGCATATATCCAACGCTGACGCAAGAGGTTCGCGACTCGGCCAACCCTGTGTCGCTCTCGCAGTGGAACGACAGCCCAGTGGACCAACAGAATTGCCGAAGTGTTTTCCTCGCCGTGAAGCGGTCCCTAAAGATTCCATTTCTCGAATCGTTGGATTTCGCCAATAGCTCGTCCCCTGCTGGCATACGATCGGTCACTACGACGGCCCCACAAGCCCTCCTGCTCCTCAACGATCCATGGGTGCATCGACAAGCCAAACTGCTAACCGATCGTATCCACCGCGAAGTCGGGACGGAGTTCGCGCCGCGACTGCAGCGATTGTGGCAATTGGCATACCAACGCTCTCCCTCTCGCGCTGAAGTCGATGCTTCCCGATCGTTGCTCGAGGATCAGTCCGGGGAAAGCAGCGCCGAAGGATCTTTCCCCGACTCCGCATGGGAAAGCCTTTGCCGAGCGGTTCTCAACAGCAACGAATTCCTCTACGTGGATTGAGCGACCCACCATGAACCCAGCCGAACATCGACCACTTTCGCGGCGACTCTTCTGCACCAGCACCGGAGCAGGTTTCGGATCGCTCGCTCTGATGAACCTGCTCTCCGAAGAACGACTGCTGGGGGAGGATACGAAGCCATCCCCTGCAATCGAAAAAAACCCGATGGCTCCGAAAGCCCCGATGCTGCCAACCAAGGCAAAGTCGGTGATCTTCCTGTTCATGTTCGGTGGGCCTTCTCAGGTCGACCTATTCGACTACAAACCTGAACTACAAGCCCGCGATGGCCAATCGATTGAGAATGAGTTTCGACGAGGTACCAAGACCAAGGCGGTCTTGCAAGCGAGCCGACGGAGCTTCCAGCAGTACGGCGAATCGGGACTATGGTGCTCCGATGCGTTCCCAAACATCGCCAAGCACATGGATAAACTCGCAGTGATTAAGTCCCTGCAGAGCGATTCGTTCGCACACGGCAGTGCGCTCCTTCAAGTCAATTGCGGTCGTATCTTGCAAGGTCACCCATCGGTTGGATCGTGGGTAACCTACGGACTCGGTTCCGAGAACCAGAACTTGCCTGGTTATGTCGTCATGCTCGATCCGCGCGGTGGACCGACGAGCGGCTCTCCAAACTGGTCCAGCGGTTACATGCCCGCCGCCTACCAAGGAACATTGATTCGTACCTCGAATCAACCGATTTTGAATCTCCAGCCCGCCGATGGGATCTCCCGCCCCGCACAACGTCGCGAGATCGATGCCATCAACCAACTCAACCGACTTCATCAGCAATCGCGTACGGAAGTATCGGAGCTTTCCGCTCGTATTGCGAGTTACGAATTGGCCTTCCAATTGCAGATGGCGGCTCCCGAAGCGCTCGACCTGAGCCACGAAACCGCTGAGACGTTGGACATGTATGGGATCAACGAACCCAAGCCCGATTGGCATTCTCTCGCCTTGGGACCCAGCACCTTCGGCCGGCAATGCTTGATCGCCCGTCGCATGGTGGAACGCGGGGTTCGCTTTATTCAGATTTACTCCGGCGGCGGGAATGCAGGGGGACAAAACACATGGGATGGACACCATGGCATCGAGGAGAATTTGCGATTGCATTGCCCCGAGGTCGATCGCCCCATCGCGGCCCTCCTCGAGGATCTCCAGCGACGCGGATTGCTCGAAAGCACGCTCGTGGTCTGGGGTGGTGAGTTCGGGCGCATGCCCGTCTCCGAAACGTTCAACACCGGTGGTAAACCAGGCGGACGAGACCACAACCCGAAAGGCTTCACCTATTGGCTGGCAGGTGCAGGAGTCAAAGGTGGAACGAGCTACGGGGCCACGGATGAAATCGGAGAGAATGCTGTCGAAAACCCCAGACATCTCCGAGACCTCCATGCGACAATCCTGCGATTGATGGGGTTGGATCATCGCCGATTGACCTACTTTCATGGCGGACTCGACGAAAAACTGACGGGCGTCGTGGAATCGTTACCGATCTCCGAAATCATCGCATAGTTGCCCCACTCATGATGATGGAATGCCGCCGGGAAATCCGTTAAACTGCACGGAGTGTTTTTCCTTCGGTGGCTTTTTTCACCAACTTTTTCACTGTGCGATTCCTTCCAAAGGGCAATCGCAATCGAGGTATTATCTCCATGCTGTTTTCGTTCATGGCAATGTGCTTCCTCATGTCTGCAGACGACAAGACGGAAATTACCGCAGATTTCATTCCGAAAGGTATCACCCGACGCATGGGTGGCTATCGGCCCATCCAAAGTCAAATGGACCAAGAGGAAGGCATCGTCCAGGTTAAGCCGGAGGAGCTTGCGAATCCCAAATACGGCTATCTCACTTTGGATAAAACCAAGTGGGCGTATGTGATCGATGAACCGGAAGAAGGAGACGCAAAACTTTACATCGACTCCAATCGAGACGGCGATTTGACGAACGACCCCGAAGTCCAGTGGACCGCAAAGCCAGCGGGCGAATACACCATGCACGATGGCTCGGCAAAAGTGCAACTTGAGAATGGGGAATTGGGACAGATCAACATGTACCGGTTCGACCCTAAAGATGCTCGCCGCCCTCAACTGAAGAACGTCCTGCTCTTCTATCCGGACTTTGGATACGAGTACACGATCAAACTCGACGATGAAGAGTTCAAAACGGCCACCTCGGGATCCCTCGAGGACCGATTCTCGCTATGGCTCGACCGAAACAACGACGGTCGCCCTAGTCGCAATTATGAAATGGTTACGAGCGACAAGCCGTTCAACTTCACCGGCACGACTTATGTGATCTCGTCGGAAAACGGCAAGATGTACATCGAAAAATCGGCTGAGCAAATCGAGCAGTTGCCTCCTCCTCCCGATCTCCGACTGGGCAAACAGTCCCTTCGATTCGCGGCTAAAACCACCGAAGGGGAAGAGTTGCAATTCCCATCTTCGTATGCTGGGAAAGTGGTCATGCTCGACTTCTGGGCAACCTGGTGCGGTCCTTGCATCGGCGAGATCCCTCACATGAAAGAAGCGTACGCAGAATGGCATGACAAAGGCTTCGAAATTCTGGGCATCAACTTCGACTCAGAAAACATGGAAGAAAAGCTTGCCGATTTCCTCAAGGACAAAGAACTGCCGTGGGCTCAGATCTACGAAGGCAAGGGATGGGAAACCACGATCGGTCAAATGCACGACGTTAGCGGGATCCCTTTTGTGCTACTCGTCGATGGAGACTCTGGCGAAATCTTGGGCACCTCGTCGGAACTTCGCGGTCCTGGGCTGACCAAGTTCATCGGCCAAGCCCTCGAAAAGAAAGCAGAAGCTGGCAAGTAGTAACATGCCTCGCGATGGCATCGTACTTCCTTCTAAAACGCGATTACCAGTTCCATCGGAAGCAACCGATGGAACTGGTTCGGGGATGCTCAATTGAACAACTCATCCAACCAAGGCTTGATCTTCAACAACGATATCACGTAGTTGCCTCGTTGGTCGGCTTGAGGACCATTATGGCAACGGTATTCGCCCCCAACAACGGATGAGCTTGGGCAGTGGATTGCGGAATCGATTCATCCAGCGATCCTCCCTTAAGAGCATGTTGCCACCGGAACTCGCGAGACTCGCACCCTTGAACGAGATCCCGATCCCCTCCAGTTCCAAACGCCGGAGAAAGGTCAACGTGGAGTAGCCTCCTTGCGACCAGCCGTTTGATAAGTGAGGTCCATGCGAACCATGGGGAGAATCGAGAACCAGCTGCGTTAAACGAGCAACTCACGAACCACACGGGCAGGACGGTTCGCGGTGATGATCTGCTTGGTATTGTTGTACGGATATGTGACTTTTTCATATTCCAAGCCAAACAAATGCATGACGGTCGCTTGGAAGTCATTGGGGGTAACGATGTTTTCGACCGCTTTGTGACCAAAGTCGTCGGTTTTACCATACACCATCCCGCCGCGCACTCCCCCTCCCGCCAGCCATACGCTGAAGCCCTGGCCGTTATGATCCCGACCCGCTTTCTCAGGACTACCGTGATCTTGCGTGACCGGCAAGCGACCGATCTCACCTCCCCAATGGACCAAGGTCGAATCCAGCAGCCCTCGCTGCTTCAAATCGGCGATCAATCCAGCGGCCGGCTTGTCGGTTTTACGACAAATCGCGGGCAAATTCTTTTGGATTCCTTCGTGATTGTCCCACGGCTGGCCAGCATGGAACAATTGAACAAACCGAACACCGCGTTCGACGAGCCGCCGAGCCAATAAGCATCGAGTTCCGTACTCCCGCGTCTCCGGATCATCGATACCGTACAACTTGAGAGTCCCTTCGGTTTCTTTCGAAATGTCCAAAGCGTCCGTTGCTGCCAATTGCATCCTCGCCGCCAACTCGTAGCTCGCCATTCGAGCATCCAGTTCCGACTCACCTGGGTGAGCATAGGCATGCTTGCGATTGATCTCGCGCAGCAACTCCAAGTTTTGTTGTTGCATCTCACCCGCCAAATGCGAGGGGGGTTGCAGGTTGAAGATCCTAGGCTCTTTGGGTCGCAACACAGTACCTTGGAACAACGCGGGCATGAACCCATTGGACCAGTTTGTCACCCCATCGACAGGATGCCCACCCGGATCGCTAAGCACCATGTACGCTGGCAAATCCTGCGATTCGCTTCCGAGCGCGTAGGTCAACCACGAACCCATCGTAGGCCGTCCTAGGATCCCGGGAATTCCTCCGTGAAAGTAGCGTATTGAAACTTCGTGGCCATTGGCACCCGTATGCATACTCCGTATCAAACACAAGTCATCCACGACGCTAGCCGTGTGGGGAAGCAACTCTGACAATTCCGTTCCGCAATTTCCTCGAGGGGCGAACGCAAACGGACTCCCCAATAGCTTCTTGCTGGCTTGATTGACGAACGAAAAGTGCACATCGCCTTGGTAATCGGTCCCACTATATTTGGTCAATTCAGGCTTGGGATCGGTCAAGTCCATGTGCGATGGGCCGCCGTGTTGGAACAGCGATATCATCGCTTTTGCTCTGGGCGCAAAATGGGTTGCCCGAGGCAGTAAATCGCGATGCGGTTTATCTTTCAATACCGGCGGTTCCGCCCGGAGTGGATCCTCGGCAAGCATCTGCTGCAGCGCAATCGCACCGATCCCCATCCCAAATTGCTGCAGCCATTGCCGGCGAGCAAATAAGGAGCGATCGTATCGGTCTTGCTTTGGATTCATCGTGCATCAACGCTAGTGGTTAAAGGTAAGGTTTGTTTCGTGATTCGGGCTCAGACGCGGTCACCGTCGAAAACGAAGTGATCGATTCCCTAGTTTAGGTGATGACATCGCTCGTTAGTCAACGTACAAAAACTCATTGGAGTTCAGGAGCATCTGACACACATTGATCACCACTTGGCGACTCGCGCTGACACCTTGGCTGAGCCGTTGCGGCTCGCGATGGATCAACTCCAATTGCCTTGGTACAAATTGCCCGACCGTATGCAATTCATCAACACTTGGAGGTCGCTTTAATAACAACCGCCAAGCTACATTGATTTGCTTGCCGATCGAGGAGTAATCTTCTTGTTGTAGCTGAAAACCGACCGATGAGTCGAATACTATTGCTTTGCTTGGTGCATCCGTAGTTCCCGACCCGCT
>CAIYZV010000016.1 GCA_903930765.1 uncultured Pirellula sp. | reverse complement strand
GAGCGACCAACCCAGCAGCAGCAAGTAATTGAGTATGGCGTCGGGCAAGAAGCCTGTTTCGCGATAGAAATCGACGACGACCGGATTGAACGTCTCCGGAGTGGTCTCGAGATGAGCACGCTTGGCAATCCCGTCTCCGAGCTGGAACAAGGTCGCAAAGTCTTTCTGCTTGAGGTACTTATCCAATTTTCGTTTGCTGAGTTTGGCTGTCCCGCCGGGTTCGGCAACGTACGGGAGGTGCGCATAGATCGGGAGGGGATAGCCCAAGCTCTGTGCAATAAAAATTTGGCGTGGTGTGTTCGGCAAGTGCTCGACGGCTCGCACAACATGGGTGATTTTGAAATCGTAGTCGTCGACGACACTTGCTAGATGGTACAAACAGGTACCATCGGCTCGTTGAATGACATGATCCTGCTCGTCTGCCCACTCGAAGGAGCAATCGCCACGAATCATATCGTGGAACTGGCACGCCCCCGTTCGAGGCATCTTCATCCTTACAACTGCGGTGCGCCCTTCGCTTTGGAAACGAGCGTCATCCTCGGGAGTAACGGCCATGAACGATCGATCGTAGATAAATGCCTTGCCCGCTTTCTCGGCCTCACCTTTCGCAGCGGCGAGTTCCTCGGGTTTTGCATAATCGCGATACGCATGGCCCGACGCGAGTAGTTGCGATACCGCTTGCTGATAGCGTTCCGAACGTTGCGATTGAAAATAGGGGGTGTACGGACCACCCACGTCTGGGCCTTCGTCCCAGTTGAGCCCCAGCCATCGAAACCCATCCAGAATCGGTTTCAAAGCTGCATCGACATTGCGACCTTGGTCGGTGTCATCGATCCGCAGTAGGAATTGACCACCCGACTGCTTGGCTAGCAGATAATTGAAGAGGGCGGTTCGCACCCCTCCGATGTGAAGGTAACCGGTGGGGCTCGGGGCAAATCGTGTTCGAATAGTCATGTTTCTTGTGCGTATTTCTGAGCGAGCCAAAAAAACGGTTTCTTCTTTATATTGAGGTTCGGCCGGGTTGAGGTGTGGGCAGGCCGGATTGCCGACGTTTGTACGTCGATGAAGTGATTTTGAGCAGAAATCCTACTTGGAAACGACGATCGCGAGTAGGAGGAGACGCGCGGGAAAGTATCGTTCATAATAGGACAAAGAACGTATAGGGCGAATGGGACGCCGCTCAGTGTCATTAGTTGGCACCGTCAAAACTCGGCGTCCCCCAAGACTCCTCTTGTTGCTTGTCGTTGCAAAATCGCATTTTTGGATTGCGTTTCCCCGTCGCGATGTACCTTTTCCTAGGATGAGAACTCCGGTGAACAGTTGCCTTCGATTTCAAATCGTGCCGTCGGTCGTTTTTTTTGTGGTGGGGCTGGTGCGATTCGGGTTTGCTCAAGACGCCGATCCACGCCAGTCGGATGGTTTGGTGATCGCTCCAACGATTGCAAAGGTTCGCGTCGGTGATGACGCGCAACATCGTTTGCAATCGGCGCTAATCCTCGCGGCGCCAGGGGATGTGATCCAACTTGATGAGGGGGTTTACCACTTTGATACCGAACTGAATGTCACATGCTCGAATTTGACCCTTCGAGGTGCCGGCCGAGAAAAAACCGTTCTCTCGTTCAAGAATCAATCGGCAGGAGCGAGCGGTATTTTGGGGACCGGGAATGGGTTCACCATCGAAGACCTCGCCGTCGAAGATACCTCAGGGAATGCGATCAAGATCCTCGGAGCGCGCGACGTGACATTGCGCCGCGTACGTACCGAGTGGACGGCCGGACCACAATCCACCAATGGCGCGTATGGACTTTATCCCGTCGAGTGCACCAATGTATTGATCGAGGATTGCGTCGCGATCGGAGCCTCGGATGCAGGTATTTATGTTGGGCAATCTCAAGACGTCATCGTTCGCGGATGCCGCGCTGAGAGAAACGTTGCCGGAATCGAAATCGAAAACAGTTTGCGGGCCGATGTCTATGACAATGTTGCGATCGACAACACTGGTGGAATCCTCGTGTTCGATCTGCCTGGTTTGACGCTTACCAATGGAGGCTACGTCCGCATCTTCAAGAATCGCGTGGAGAGGAATAATCATAAAAACTTCGCACAACCGGGTGCGATTGTCGGCGAAGTTCCACCGGGGACCGGGATGATGTTGATGTCGACCGATCATGTGGAAATCTTTGATAACGATATCGCCGATCACCAAACGAGCAACATTGTGATCGTGAGCTACCTTATCACCGAACGAAAGCTGAACGACAAGAAGTATGATCCTTATCCAGAAGCCTTCAACGTTCATGACAATCGCATTTCCGGTGGTGGCAAAAAACCATCAGGGAAGATTGGGAAAATGCTCGCGCCTGTCGTCGGAGTCCCTTTTCCAGATATCTTCTTCGATGGCATCGTCGACAAGAAAAAGCTCGTTGATGGCGAACTTCCGACAGAGTTGCGGGGAAGTATTCGCGAGGGGGTTGCTACGACCTTTGCGAATGTGCATATCGATCAATTCTCCCCAGCCAACATGCTGACTGGCAAGTACAAGGTCGAACGCAGTGCGGATGGGATGAATGGAGTATCGTCACCGATCGAGCCGGTGCAACTGAAACCACATGCGATTGCGACCACCGAAGGGCTCGATGCGGTCTCGGTATACCGACGGGCGCCGGAACTCCTTTCGCAGTGGAAGTTATTTGAGAAGAAGGATGCCCACTGGGTCAGAGCGAGGAATACGATTTTGTACGACTTGAATACCACTCTCTATTCAGACGATACGGTGAAGCACCGCTGGTTCCGATTGCCAGAAGGATCGACCATTCAATGGACAGACCATGGTTCTTTGGAATTTCCGGTAGGTACGGTCATCGCGAAAACTTTTGCATATCCCGACCCTACGGAGGACAGCACACCCGGAGAGCGTTATCTAGAAACACGCGTCGAATTTCGGGAGGCATCAGGCTGGTACGGCTATTCGTATGTATGGAACGAGGATCAGTCGGACGCCGAGTTGCGACTCGGTGGCGGGCGGATCGAGGCCCATTGGATCGATGTTGCAGGCGTTGTTCAAACCAACCGCTACGAGGTTCCGAATGCCAACCAGTGCATGACATGCCATAGTCAGAATAACAAGTACGAGCCATTGGGCCCCACGGCTCGAAACTTGAACCGCAAATGCAATGACGAGGATGCGCAAAGTCAGATCGCTGCATGGATCAGTAAGGCAATCCTCGTCGGCGCCCCCGAGTCATCGCGGCACCCTGTGTTAGCCCGATTTGATGATCCTGCGACGGGCACCCTGGACGAGCGAGCCAGGGCATGGCTCGAAGTGAATTGCGCGCATTGCCACAATCCAGCGGGATCCGCGAGAACTTCGGGGCTCGATTTGAGTATTTCTCAAATGGATACTGCGAAGTGGGGGGTGATGAAATCCCCGGTTGCGGCGGGCAAGGGATCGGGTGGACGAAAGTACGATGTCGTACCCGGTAAGCCAGACGAGTCGATCTTGATGTATCGGATTGAATCCGAAGATGTCGGTGCGAGGATGCCAAACCTTGCTCGCAGTCGAACCTTTGAGGCTGGCAATACTCTGATCCGGGAATGGATCACGAGTTTGGGGGCATCGACGGACGAATCCGGTCGGGAATAGCGGACCATCAAGGATCGATTTGTTGGATCGGCTTTATGCTAGACACCCGCGCCTGGCCATTGGCTCCACCACGCTTTGAACAGAGTCCATTGGCTCTGGATAAACGCCATTTGGCTTGGGCTGAGTGAGTCCGATGCATTGAAGTGGTGTTGGTACTCCGCGTCTCCTTCGAGCACCATCAGGTACTTGTAGTAGAGAACAAGGTCTGGACCTTCGTCGTATTTGGAGAGTACGGCGAGGGCCGAGTCGAGTTCCATCGCCAACCGTCGTGATTCCACGCAACCCGCTGCAGCTCGTTTGCACAGTTCGATCAACCGAAGCACTTGCCTGGGGAGTGCATTGCCGACACCGGTGATTGCGCCGACGGCTCCGCATCGAACAAATCCGTGGAAGACCTGCGTATCCACCCCAACCATCAGGGCCAAGTTTGGATTTCCACTGGTGATGTGTTCAGCCGCGTAGCTGAGGGATTCCGCGCCCCCGAATTCCTTGAAGCCGACTAGATTTGGGAATTGACGGTGGAGATCGAAAAACAGGTCGGCTTTGGTTTGAAAGCCGTAGTAGGGACTGTTGTAGATAACCGCAGGAAGGTCGGGTGCAGCGCTCAGGATGCCAGCGAAGTGGCTGCGCTGCGCGGAGACGGAGGTGCCACGGGAAAGAACACGTGGAATCACCATCAGTCCCGCAGCGCCAATCTTTTGAGCATGCTCCGCGTGCGCCGCAGCGATCTTTGGATTTTGGGCGCCCGTGCCTACGACGACCGGTATGCCTGCGCTGGTGAGGCGAGCAACACCCTCTTGGCGTTGGGCGTCGGTGAGCAAGGGCCAATCCCCCATCGAACCACAATAAACGACCGCTCGCATACCCAGCCCGATCAGTTCTCTGCCTTTGCGCACCAACGCCTCAAAATCGGGCGCTCCTGCGGAATTGCACGGAGTCATCAACGCGGGCATGCACCCTTGGAAAATATCAGCTAGACGGCTCACAAAAGGCTCCATCAAAACAGATGTTGTTTTAGAAAATACTCAGGAAGTGTGTCGAGGATCGAACGCATAGTATACGCAGAGGGGCGAGTTTGGAATACGGTTTGCCGAAGACCATTCGGACAGCCGGATAATCGATACAGCCGTTTTAGACTGGGTGGAGCAATTGGTAACTGCACACAAAGGTGCGGATCCGTTTGCCTCGAGGGCGCGACAGTACTACCGTTTTTTGACACACTCCAGAGTCCCGAAAAACGTTGATGAGAACGCTCGCTATGAACCAGCCTTGGTGGATCCCACTGCTCAAGCCGATACTCTTTTCGGTTCTATTCTATCTCTGTATGACAGTCATCAATCGCCGACTAAGTCGACGTTGGAAGGATGACGAATCTCGGACACTGCGTCACCAAGGTTGGGTTCCAATCCTAGGTGCTGTTGCAGTCCTTTTCGGTTTCGGACTTGCAATTATCTCCAATACAGTTGGTAAGAACGCATCCACGAATATCTGGACGACTTCCTTTTTCGTGGGCTTTGGTCTACTCGGGTTTCCACTGATCGCGGATTACCTTTTTTCTCGCCATCGCCTCACCGAGGAAGGGATCGACTACGGTGGCATGTTTGGCAAGCAAGGCTTTATGGCATGGAAGAGCCTTCAGCGTGTATCGATTTCGCAAACGATGGGTTGGTACGTGCTGGAATCTTCGAGTGGGGCTAAGGCTCGCATTTCAGTTTTACTGGAGGGCTTGCACCAGTTTTCAAAACTGCTGTTGGAACACGTTCCCCGCGAACGGATACAACCGGAGGCCTATCTGTTCTTGATACAAACGGCCAACGGTTCACGCGGAACATTTATCGATCCAGATTCGATCGAGTGGAAGAATGCCGTATCGAAAGCGCGCAGCACATTGCCAATCCTTCATGAGTTGCGTGACGCAAACAACCATGCAGCCTGGGTGAAATATGAAGTAAAGACAACCGAAGGGACGACAGAGCACGTGTGGGGTGAGTTGCAATTCTTGGGAGAGGATTCGTTCCGAGCAACGCTTGAGACGCCTCTGGTCGCTGGCGAACCAATCGATGATATGACCGATGGCTTGCCGCTGAGCGCACTCGAGGATTGGGTGGTGACGTTGCCGGATGGAATGGTACGTGGGGCGTTTACAATGCAAGTGGAACTGGAGTTCGCGAAGCGAGAAGGGCTTCCGGTATTGCCGCATATTGCCGCGATGGACGGGCGGTTTTGTGACCGATGAGGTCAGGGTGCCTGGAGCATGGCGGTGGTAAGGAGCGAATCCCTGTCGGTGTGATGGATTCGTAGCTACATGCGCGTTGATCCATGAGTTACCACCTTCTCCAGCACATAGTCAGTCTTCCTTAGGACTTCGAAGTATTTTTTCCATCGCTTTGCCTTTGGCCAGTTCATCGACGAGCTTGTCCAAGTAACGAATTTCGCGCATGGTTGGCTCTTCGATATTTTCGACGCGTATGCCGCAGATGACGCCTTGGATCAACGATCGCAACGGATTGAGTTGTGGCGCTTGATTGAAAAAGGTTTCGAAGTCCGTTTTGTTCTTGAGTAGGTCCTCGAACTCCTTTTGGTTGTACCCGGTGAGCCAACGAATGATTTCGTCCACCTCTTCTTTAGTGCGCCCTTTCCTCTCCGCTTTGGCGATATAGTGTGGATAAACGCTTGCTACGCTCATCGTGTAGATTCGGTGTTTCGTCATGAAGTGCCCAGCAATTACGGCTAAGATTGAGTTGGAGCGAGCAGGAGTCGAACTTTGGCGTGCGGGCAATAATCTAATGAATCCCATGATAGGGGCACAAGTCACACTGAGGCGGT
>CAIYZV010000015.1 GCA_903930765.1 uncultured Pirellula sp. | reverse complement strand
CGGTATTCGCTCGTCGCATCGGGTTTAGGATCGTAGGTATCGATGTGGGAGCAACCGCCTGGTTTCCATACCATGATGATGGCGGTTTTCTCACGGGGCGATCTTTGGCCGTCGCTTGCCAAGGCCGATTGCAGGCGGAACAGGCCTGGCAAACTCAAGCTGGCGAATCCGCCGAGTCCCATGCGCAGGAAGCCACGACGCCCTGCGTGCCCAAACGCTTGCGGTCCGCAGCATGGGCCGTTCCCAGCACCGAGATGCGACGGGAGACTTTCTGCATTTTGGCAGGAGGATGCGTAAAATGGATCGCTCATAGGTGGTTCCTTAAGGATTCACACGGATCGTGATCGGCTCTGAAATCACAATTTCGGCCGTGTCTCTCGGCGCGGCTTGGGCGGTCACGTTTTTCAACGTTGCATTCGCAGCGGCGAGCGTTGCATCGGCGGATTGCTTTTGGGCATTCAGCGCTGCGATGGATTGCTCGACTTCTGTTTTCTTCTCAACCGGGCTGGACGCCAACGCTTGCGTTTGCTGGGCCAACTCATCGGAAATTCGTTTTGTTTCGGCCTCAGCCTTCTTCACTTCGTTTTCCGCCAGGGACACACCCAGTGGATTGTATCGGTATTTCGCCACCGCGGTTCCATAGAAAGCGATTGTATAATCCCCCGCCGCAGGCTTGATCGAAGCGAGATTGACGATTGCTTCGGCGGTTGGGCTCGTGAGGGAAACATCGAATGGCGGATTTCCCTCGAACGAAGGCCCAAACGTTTTCAGCTGTAAAACTGCACCGGAGAACTCGCTTCGCGCGGTGAGGCGAATCGGAATGCTGAGCTTTTCACCCGCTTTGACTTCGTAGACTTTGGTTTCGGTAGCGGAGATTGTCAGCGGGGCTGTTTCTGAAGTGGTGACCGAAACAGGAAGCCCGCGAACCAACCGCGGACTTGGAATTTCGCTCCAGGCATCGGGGATCGGCCACGCCATTTGTGCGGTTCTAACTGGATGAGCCACCAATTGTTCATTGATAGTCGCCGAAGCGATCAATGTTGCTTGAGCAAGTGACTGCGGCGCCGACTCGCTCGCGGTCAAAAGAACGATACCTCGCGATTTGCCGGCAGAGATCCTGAGACCATGGGCCGATACCCCCTGAGGTAGTCCCTCCATGGCAAGATGGATTTCACCATCGAATCCATCGCGACGAACCGCAACCACCTCCAAAGCGATCGTTCCCCCGGCGCGGAGCGCGAGGGGCTTGGACAATGCATTGCGATCACCGTTCCTGAGTTCCATGTGGAGCCCCCATGAAACGACCGCGAAATCCGGAGCCGCCTTGCGAATTATCAAACGGTAGGTATTCCGCGGGTCTTTGCGAGTGCCACCGAAAAGGTCGGTGAGCAGAATGCGGTAGGTGCCGGTTTCTTTGATTTCGAGTTTGCCGAGGATATCCGTGGACCCGCCGTCGAACGGAGGGCCATCGTAGGCGTACCCATTGCTCGACACTTTTACAGGACTTGCGATGTCGTTGAGTTCCGTCAAGTCAACCCATTTTTGCTCGGCGTCTTGACCTTGCAACTGCTGCACCACGATCGATGGATCGGTGGGTCGGCCCAATCGCTCCGAGGCAACTTCGATCCACCACACGTCACCTTGGTTGGCCGTGAATTGGTATGTATCCACATCGGCTGCGGGGAAGAACCGTCCGGCGAGATCGCATGGCAACGCGATCGTCTGGTTCTCTGTATTTTCTTCCTCCATGACCGATGGTGCCTCGGGAAGATTCGCCGGTGGCCACGAAAACGCACTGACCGATTGTGTCGAGGGAAAGACCGGAACAGCGGCGTCAGCAGCGAGTTCTTGGAGTACCAATCGGTAGAAGTACCCCGGGCCACCTTTGAAGGTCAATTCGTGGATCTTGATGATGTGCTTGCCCGACTCCGTCGCAGTAAAATCAAGCGTGTTTCCAGTTCGCTCTACTTTGAGATCTCGGCCATTGGCATCTGCCAAAATCACAACGGGATCGAGTTTCGAGTCGATGCCGCGCGAATTGCAATGGACGATGTAGCGTTTGCCAGCTTGGGCTTCGAACGCGTAATGGTCCACGGCACGCGACGACACAACCGCATTGCAAACGGAGTTTACCGCGAGCGAGGCCGCGGTAGCCAATGTGGTATTGGGCGTCGATGGAATGGATTCGCTTAGATTCCCGACCGAAAAAATCCGCGCTGACGAGATACCTAGGCGACTCGTCACTCGGGATTCAAATAATCCCACAGGGCAATCGGGTGCTATTGCAATGAGATACTTGTTGGGTTCCAGCTTGCCATTCGCATCACGCTTGGTGGTAGCCTGGATCCCCGGATGATCGAACAGAAGATCTCCGGCATCCTCAAGGTTTTCGCCGGTAATTGTTGCCTCGACAGTCGTCCCGGCAGCGCCTCCCATCGGCATGATCGATAGGAGCCTGGGAAGGGGAAGGCAAACCGATTGGGCAGACACGATGCCGTTGCTTAGCAGAACCCACGAGGCACAGAGCAGCCACCATGCCGCGACGGCTCGGGCAGGCTGAATGATGGGGATGGACCGTATCATAAGTGCGCTCGCTTAGTGGTTGAAGAGGAACTCTTTGGTGTTGATCAGCGCCCAAAGCAAATCGTGCAAATTCTCGCGAAGCGATTTGCCGGCATCTACCGGATTGCCTTGCGCGTCGAATCGGGGCTCATTCAAGTACGACACAGCGGTGGCGAGTTCATCTGCCGTAGGCTGACGCGAAAACGCGATTCGATACAACTCAACAACGCGATCTTGCATCGGCCGATCCGATTTGGCAAGAAGCTCCGCACGCCCATTGCCATTGGCTAGTTTCCCTTTGACATCACCAGCATTCATCAAGTGAAGACTCTGAGCGAGGCTCGACGTCTGGATCCGTTCGCACTCGCAGACGCTTTCGTTCTCAGGGCGTCCAAAAACTTTGAGAAACGGTGACGCGTTGTTGTAGCTGTTATCCGGGAGCGCAATCGCCCGCGTGCCACTGGGCAGATTCGGGAAATCGGTTCTGGTCATGGCGAGATCGTCGATGGCATCGAGCAACACTTCGGCTTGGAGACGTCGCGGATAGTACCTCGAATAATTCTGTTCATCCCGCGCATTGTGCTCATTAGGAGTCGAACTCAATTGGTAGGCATGGGATCGCACCAGAACTCGAACGAGCTCCTTTAAATCGTAATGGCTATCGAGAAAGTGTTTTTCAAGCGCAGCCAGGAGCTCGGGATTCGAGGGTGGATTGGAATCCCGAATATCGTCCTCAGGTTCGATCAGACCTCGTCGGAAGAAATGCTTCCAGTAGCGATTGACGAGTGCCTTTGCAAAAAATGGGTTGTTGGGTGCAGCCATCCAATCTGCAAGCTTGAGCCGCGGATCGGTATCCGGTGCGATCGGGAGTGTCGGTTCTCCTAAAGGTGCCGGACGCAGAGTCACCCCCGTCTTGAGATTCGCCGCACCAGCCATCCCACGCTTGTGAAAGATCATATCTTCACCGCGAGTCGCGGTCGGCTTACGACCTACTTGGCTAAAGAACGCGGCCAAGCTGTAGTAGTCGTCTTGGCTCCACCGTTCGAAGGGATGGTGATGGCATTGAGCGCACTGCATCCGCACGCCTAGAAAAAGCTGCGCCACATCCTCGAGTTGCTGCTTCGGTTCTTTGACGCGCTTGTACCAAGCGACCGGAGGGTTTGCGATAACAGTTCCAGTGGCAGCGAGCAGTTCACGAACCATTTGGTCATAAGGCTTATTCGCCAGCAAGCCATCCCGCACCCATGAATAGAAGGCAAAATTCGAAGTGATATCGCTGGCGTCATCGCGTCGATTCTTGAGCATCGCCGTCCACTTGTTCGCAAAATAGTCAGCGTATTCAGAGCTTTGCAACAAGCGTTCAATCGCATCGTTGCGCTTGTGATCCGATGGATCGTTCAGGAACGCTTGAAGTTCCTCATCGCGGGGCAAGCGGCCCGCGATATCGAGCGAAACACGGCGGAGGAAGGTGCTGTCGTCGCACACGGGAGATGGTGGGATACCGAGTTCGCGAAGATTTCCGAACACGTGATCGTCGACAAAATTTTTGGAGGGAGGAACCAAAGCTACCGGTGTACCTTGAGGCACCGAAGCTTGGAAGACCGCGACGTTGCCTTGGTAGCGGACCATGATCGATACCTTGCCCGGGATATCGAGAATCCGAACCAGACCTGACTCGGAAACCACGGCCATGGCGGAGTCGTTGGATTCAAACAGAGCTAGAGGGGTTACATCGATTGCGGTCTGATTCGAGTATTTTGCAATCGCCTTGAGCTGCTGCTCGCCACCCACGGCCAAGCTGCCTTTGTTGGGCTGCACTTCGAGCGAGAGCAACTTGGGAGCCGTAGCCATATCGTCGTGGGCACCTTGCCGAATCCATTCGAGCAATGTTCGATAGCGGTCGGAGTCCACCGGAATTTTCGCCCCTCCGCCGTGCGACACGGTACCCGTCGCCTTGAGCAGGAGCAGGCTCTGCTCAGGGGCAGCGAGTGACAATCGCCGACCGCGACCTTCAAGAACCAGGTGCGAGAAATCTTCTTTGGGCTCAAACCCGAGCAACGACAACTGAAATCCATTTTGGCCGTTCCCCGCCTTGGCATGACATGTCCCTGCATTGCAACCCGATTTGGTAAGGACCGGGACAACGTCGTTGACCAGACTAATCGGTCGAGGAGCGTCCGAAGAATCCTCTTCCACGCACGCCGAAACGATACGCGAACTCGGAATAAAGACAACGAAGAGGCAGCAACCGAGGATGCACAACCATTTAGGCTGAAACCGAGTGCAAGGTCGCCGACATGGGTCAACCATCATCGCATAGGTATTGGTAGGGGAGTTCTCGTAAGCGACCCGCAAATCGGGTTGCATTGGGTGGGAATGCGATCCAAGGGAACGAAGAATTGGGCTTATGCCAAAACCGATGCACCAACAATGAAACGCACACCTCTATTGTAGCCTCCGATTCATCCCGCCGTCTACGCGGCGTGGGCATCACCCGCCTCAATTCGAGGTTAATCCTGAGCCAAACGCCCTCTTGCTACCCAAAGGCCCCCGTGCTGCCCATCAGATCCCTTGATACGATAGACACCTGCGTGGCGCGTTCATGTGGCACTCCAATGTAGCACATCGATCCTGCCCCAACTCAAACTACATCCGTCGTTGACGAGCGAGCCATAATGAGTAGACCTTGGAAGCCATAATGAGTAGACCTTGGAAGGTCGTCATCACCGACCTGATCGTGGAGCCTTTGGGTTTTGAACGCGAAGTCTTAGGGGATTTCGCTCAAATCATCGCCTTGGACGCGATGAACGAGGCTGATTTGCTCGGACGCATCGAAGACGCCGATGCCATCATGGTCTACCACTACTTTCGGTTCACCCGCGCGAGCATCGAAAGGTTGCAAAACTGCAAGATCATTGTAAGACCGGGGGTTGGGTACGACGGTATCGATATCGCCGCAGCACGAGAACGAGGTATACCGGTATGCAACGTACCTGACTATGGAACCGAAGAAGTCGCCGATTCCGCATTGGGGATGGCGATCGCATTGGCGAGAGGGACCCACTTTCTCAACAGTCGCCTTAAACGAGGCGTTGGCCAGTGGAATGTTGACCAAGCGTTACCGATACCAAGGTTGCGAGGTACTCGTTTCGGAATCGTAGGTTGTGGAAGGATAGGAACAGCCGTCGCCATGCGAGCCAAAGCGTTCGGATTCGACGTATGCTTTTATGATCCTTACTTGAGCGATGGCGTCGATAAAGCGTTAGGCATTCGCCGCGCGGAAAGCCTTCGCGATTTGCTCAGCACATCGCAT
>CAIYZV010000014.1 GCA_903930765.1 uncultured Pirellula sp. | reverse complement strand
TCCTCGATCAGCGCTGAGTAGCCTTGGTCGTACATCGGCGCGACGATGTTCTTCATCCCATCGATCGACGTGAATGGCTTGCTGCCATGGATGTCCCATGTGATCTCATCGAAGACGGTCAAAAAGGTATTGATGGTCACGAATCGAACACCCGCTTCCACCAAACGGCGTGCCAGTAAGCAGCATTGACCGAACCGGTTCATTCCGTAACGCTCGCGCACGGCGGCTGGCTCCGCGCTCAGATTGAATGCTTCACGGGCTTGAGTGCTCGTCATCAACCGGTAGGCAGCTTGGAAGTTGTCATCCATCATCTTCGCCGACTCGCTCGCTTCAAAACTCTGCACCGTCGAATCGACGATATCGCGCATCCGACGACGTCGCTCGAGGCGAGCCGTACCGATACTCTCGGGAGGAAGCAAATCGGGAACTTTAAAGTCCGCTTTCGATGGATCGGCCATCAACGAAAAAGGATCGTGCGCCTTGCCCAAAAATCCGCCCGCTTGTCCGTTTGGCAAATTCCCACCCCCGCGCCCCATGGTCTCAGGGAGTACGACGTGCGGTGGTAAATCCGATCGCCGTCCCAGCAGATAGCCGAGAACGCTGCCGACATGCGGCGTGTTCACGCCACCTTGGAATTGCCGCCCGGTTTGCATGATTTGCCAACCAGCATCGTGGACCGCGGCTCCGCGGTGGAAACATGAGCGGACCAAGGAGAACCGGTCTGCGATCTCGGCATGACGAGGAAAGATCTCGGAGATTTGGATCCCAGAGGCCTTCGTTGGAATCGGCTTGAACGGTCCCCGAACCTCTAATGGCGCATCGGGCTTCATGTCGAACGTATCGAGTTGGCTCGGAGCACCCAGATTGAAAATCATGATGGCCGACCGATTCTTCTTCGACGGATCGATCTTGCCCGCTTCACTCGCGGCCAAATACTGCGGCAACCCCAATCCAACAGCCCCCAATGCGCCGACTTGCAAAAAGTCGCGGCGTGTTGCTCCGTTGCACATTTGGGCCGAACCGTCACCGATGAATGTCAACATGCTCTCAATGCCCTGCGCTGCGTCGGCGATTTTAGTGGAAGGAATCTTTAGTGGAAGGAATCGAAGTCTTAGGAGGATTCCCAAGATCGAATACTCAACAATCGTCCTTGGTTTCCGTCGCGATTATAACCCGCCCCAGTGCCAGCCGGTACAGTCGTTCTACTGGAACCCTCCATTCTGACGATTGATGATCTCGTAAAGATCGAGATCGTCGCGTCCCACAATCCTGGCGAATAGGGCCTTGATCTGCTCCAACCCTCTCGGGATGCCGACCCCGGCCCCCTCCGCCAAATTCCCACCATGAATCCGGTAATAGCCCGGTTCTGCCGTGAAGAAATCGGGCAGGTCGCCTGCTTCCTGGCCCACGGCCGGGTACGCGAGTAGCATCGGTCCCGTCGGATGCACATTCAATTCCGAAGCGATGGTGCGGTAGCGATATCCCGTCCGCCGCATCACGAAGTCAACATTCATCTCGACGCTCGAATCGTCCTCCTTGAGCATCTTGATACGAAATCCCCCTTCGTCCCGTTTGGTGATCGCATCCACTCCGAGCGATTCCAAGAGGATCACGTTTCGAGGTGTATTCTCCCGAAGGGGTGCAATTGTACGAGTGAACAACTCCGATTCATGATCCCCTCGAGGGCGGATGACCCACGTGAGACGGGTCGGGTTTTCCGTGGAATCATCCCAAGGAAACTCGCGCACGAAATCCGCCGCAGCAACGCACGCCTCAGGGCTTTGACCGACCAATGCCAAATGCTTTCCCTCCAATTTCTTGCGTTCAAATTTGCGATCCCCAGGGGCATGGATCAACAAATCGGCTTCACATTCTGGCTCTCCGATCGCAAGCCCTCCTCCGGGGCCCATTCCCGAGGATTCAATCGCATCGCCACGGCAATCGATGATGCAATCCGCGCGGGCGATCCACGTTCCACGATGTCGACCTTGGACGACAATTCGAAATTCATCATTGCATCGCTCTTGCCAGAGCACAGGATCGTTTCGGGACGTGCGAACGCGAGCGATATCCACTACAGGACTGAGAAAGTGAATATCGTCGAAGAGTAGATCGCTTTTTGCGAGCGGCAATAAATACTCGTCAGCGTATTCCTGACCGGTCATGATCCGGTCGGCGTTCGGTAGTGTGTACTCGGGGTCCTGAGCTCGAATCGCTGCGCAACCGAGTGGAGTGGTGATCTCCCCGGCAGCGATACCAAGTGGTCGATGGTGCCAATCGAGCATACGATGGCCTACCCGTTTGGCTTCAAAGATAGACACAAAGTATCCCAAGAACCGCGCGTAGATCGCGGCCTCAATGCCAATGGGCCCACCACCGATCACCGCGACCGAAGCGGGGCTCTCCATCTCAGGATCCCAGGGAAGTTGTGTTTTCATGGTTCACGAATAGTGCTGAGCGAGTAATCGATCGTTTTCCGGATGACTGGGTCTCGAAATGCGTGGTTCTCGAAGTGCGTGGTTCTCGAAAACCCTTGCGATGGTGATCGCATTTAGCCGAGTTATCCGGTGGATGGGTGCCTATCGGATTTCGCCCACCTAGCATTCAAAAGGCAATTATTCTGGCTGTTTTTCGTTCTCGTGCTCAGTCCAACGGGACGGTGCTCGTGCTCGGCTGTTGTTCCGTGCGAGTGTACCATTCCGCGCTGCTCGATGCACGAACTCGGTTGGATTTTCCAATCGTCCCAACGGAGTACGGGGATCCAGGGACTGGGGAACGATCCGTTTAGAACCGCGAGTGGCAATGGACGATGCAACGATGCCGGGTTGGAGAGCCGATCGATTACGAGCACGAGCACGAGCAAGATGGGGATCCGACAGCCTGCGAGCCAGAACTATAGGTAACCGTAGTGCGACGCATAGGCATGCCACGCTCGCAGGACGGCTTCTTCATCCTCGCGGCTCAACTCGAGACGATTTGTCTGGTAGTCCCGCTCCTTTTGAGTCTTCTCAACCAGTTTCTGCTTTACCGGTTCAAACGACCCCAAGTCGAGTTGCGAGTAGATATCGCCGACCACCTTGATGGGATCGGCGGTCAGATCTTCGTATCGGATATCGATGATTTGATTTTTGTCCATCCCCTTGCGGTCGATCTCGAACGAATCGTACATCGTCGTGAGGGACTTGAGAACAAACGTACGAAGCTGCGATTGGTCCGTCGGTGTCTGAAGTGCTTGAACGGAGTCGAGCGAGTTCCACAGCTTCATCGTCGACGGATATAGCTTGCGCGGATCCCTCACGATGTGAACATATTTCGCATCGGGATACATCGATCGCAGGATCTTCAGTCGGCCGGTATGGGGCGGACTCTTCAGGAGCAACCGTTTGTGAGTCTTGTAGGTGATCGCGCGGAGGAACCAGTCCAATCGCTTCTTCCAAATCTCGAGATGATTGGGGGCAAAACTCTGCGAGCCCAACGTATCCTCGAACGGTACCGGATGGTTCGGGAACAAAATCCTTAGGTAAGGGGTCGGCGCTCCGAGGTTCATCAAGGCGAACTCGTCCTCTTGAGGCAATGCCCAACCCGCCTTCATGTTGTCCATCGGTCGCCGGTCCGGCAGCAGGAAGCCACCAAAGCGGGTCACAACATCTTCGGTCAACAGAAAGTGCCACGGTGCAAAGCACTGGAAGGTCGTCGGCGACGATAACCGTTCGTCCAACGAGAGGTATTCGTGCAGCATCGTCGTCCCGCTCCGCCAATGCCCTAAAACAAAGATCGGCGGGGCGGTTAATTCCGTCTTTCGGATCGATCTTCCGAAAAGCAATTCCTGACTTAATGCCAGCATTCCTGTAAACGGGGTAAAGAGCGATACGCCGAGGACATGGTGCAGCCTGGAGAGAGAAATCCGGCAGCGATTCTTTGCCAGGAGTGGGAACCAGACGCGCGCCGGCATTCCGTGCCAAAATCGGGGCATCAGCGCAGAATAGGCATAACTTTTGGGTGTGGCTTCCTTGACCATCCGAAAACCGTATCAGCAATCGTGGGAGTTTTGT
>CAIYZV010000013.1 GCA_903930765.1 uncultured Pirellula sp. | reverse complement strand
CAAATCGATATCGAGATTCTTGAGAACGTTGGCGGCAACACCGCTTCCTTCCTTGACGAGTCCGAGAAGGATGTGCTCGGTACCAATGTATTCGTGGTTGAACCGCTGGGCCTCTTGGTTGGCCAACTGCATGACTTTGCGAGCGCGGTCCGTAAATCGTTCGTACATCTCAATCCTTCCTTTCAAGTTCAGCGTTGCGAACGCTGGGTGCGTTGAGCGCCGTGAATACTGGTTGCGTTTAACGCCGTAAATACTGGGTGCGTTGAGCGCCAAAGCGGGCTGGGGTCCAAGTCGTTGCGTAGGGCCTATCGAATATTGGTTACGAAGGGAAAGTGTTTATCAAAAACTCCCCGTGCAATGTGCCGTTCGCACCTCATGGAACATATATACAGCAAAACCCGTTCCGGTAGCAGGACCGACAAATTTTCTTCATTGCAGCATAGATATCATTGCATTGAAGGGGGGCCAACGATGGATACCAACGAAGCATAGCCCAAGTGTCCATCAGACAGTTGGGCAATATACGAATTGAGATTCGAGAGAATCACAGAAAACGTGTGGGATCAGAGACTTTCCGTGTGCGATCGAACTTTTTGCTGGAGCACCAAACGCTTTTCTTTTGCGATCTCATCGTGCCATCGCCATGCATTGTCGAGGAGTGCTAATTGGTCCAGGAGTTCCATGGACTGATGGTAGCGTTCGGTCCTGCGCATGATTGAAGAAAGGAGCAATGCGGCTTCGACGTCGGTACTTTTTCCAAATGCGAATGGTTGCAGGATGCGTTCAGCCTCGAAGTAGTTTGCTTGCAAATAGTGTTCTTGCGCGAGCATCCATTGATCGAGGGGGCAACCGATATTGAGTTTAGGGCGAGAGAGTAGTCCTACCATTGCATTGTGTGCGCAAGAGACCAGCGATCCGGCGGCTACCACGCACCACAATCCCCGTATTTTCCATGAATCGAGCCACAACGGCCAAATGGTGGTTCCGATCCAGGCGGTGCAAACGATGAGTCCAAAGGCGATCGCGATGAGAAGGGACCGAGGGTCGCCGAGCCGCCATGCGGCTAGCGTTCCTGGCCAGAGGGAAAAAAGCATTCTCATTGAGATTTGCATGATCAATCCCTAGGGAGCAGGAGTCGAGTTGGTTCGAAAGTACCTACGTGGCATAGCATTTCTCGTTAGTAGCAAAAATATCGCCCATTGGGCAATGGCGACTGCAGATTGGCATGGACACCGCTGCATGAAATTCAGACTATCCCGGAGACAGCTCAGGGGGTTGCAAGCGAGGCCTCGGAGTTGGAGCAACGTTTGGTTGGATTTCCCCGAACCACTTTAAAGATTTCCTGAGGACGGCACCTATGTTGAACGCGTGTAAAAATCCCAGCAGCACTCCAGCGGAAAGCCGCGTTTTGAAAACTCGTCTCAGGGAAACAGCGGTTTGTATCGCCTTGGGAATTATGGGGCATGCATTGGGATGCTCGAGCCCTCAGACCTGCGCACCGCAACCTGGGTACCCAACGTATCCTGCTTACCCAACGAATTATCCAGGTTATGGCGCTCCGGGGGCTACGGTTCCTGCGGGAGCGGCTATGCCTGTTGGGGCGATGCCAGCCGGGGCTATGCCGGCGGGCGGCGCGATGCCAGCTGGAGTGCCGATGGCTGGCGTGACGGCTCCGGTGTATGGCCAACCGATCCCAGGGACGGGTTACCCAGCCACAGGTGCAGCGATGCCACCGGGGTATGCTCAACCCATGGTTGGCCGGTAAGCACCAAGGTCGCTCAATCTATTTACGAGTGCATCTCAGGCCACCAACGGCTCCGTGTTTGAAGCGAGCCATGGAGCTGAACTTCAGAAATCAGTCGGCCGGCTATTTCCCTTTGCCGAGAGAGCGTGTGAGGAATGTATCCACGGGTCCAAGGCTCTTGGTGAATGCATCGTCGAACTTGGCTCCTCCAGCAAGATTCTTGAGCACCAGATCGTATTGCTTTTTCATTTCGGAGACTTGCATATTCCGGATAAGTCCGAATCCGAGGATGGCTTCGTCTTCGTCATTCATCTTTCCGTCCGTCAGAGGCTTGATCGTTTTTAGATCTTGGAGCACTTCTGGGAATCGGCGGAACCATGGTTGGACACGGGCATCATTTTGTCCGACGGCGTTTGCCATCGCATTCCGGCCAGCACCGTCGGCGAACCATTTGGGAACACCATCGTGAGATGCGACCCAGACGCTCGTAAGTTGCTGGAGCAGCGACGTCTCATTCAGCTTGCTATCGGATTTATCGTAGACCATCGCAATGTAGAGATCGAGGACGTCTTTGCGCCAGTGCCCGGACCATTCCGGAGGCAAGCTTCGTTTCTCGAGCATGTTGCCTAGTTCGCTGTAGTCGTATCGCGATTTGAGGGCATAGATGGTGATGCCTCCTTTGATCAGAGGATCTTTGGGACTGATCTTCAGTTGTTTCTTGAGGTTTTTCGCAGCGTTGTTCGCTTGGGCGAGGAGTTGTTTGGCTCCTCCTTCGCCGATGTTTCCCACGATATGAAACTCATCGTCGCTGGCTTCATCAGGAGTCGACTTGGGTGCAACCTGTTGCCAACGCGATTTGGCCCGCTCCATTCGCTTTGCCATCAATTCCGAATGGCTTGCTTTGGCAGCCCACGACTTGGCGATTACCGACTCGAGTTGGCTTTCACGGCTGTCTCCATCGTACGTGGCACCTTCATCGATCCATGTTTTCACAAGTTTGATTTGCTCATCGCTGAGTGCGGGTCGTCCACCAGCGGGCATGCGTTGCCCAGCGGTTCCGAGCAGCTTCTTGACAATGAGGCTGTCGTCTCCCTTGCCTGGATCGAGAGCGGGGCCGCTGGTTCCACCTTTGAGCAGCCCGGTAAAGTTATTGAATGCGAAACCGCCGGAGGGGCGAGTGCCGCCGTAATGGCAACCGTTGCAATTAGCCACCAAGATTGGTGCGATGTCATTGGCAAAGCTGACTGTTTCTTTGCCGGTGCTTTGCTTCACGTCGACAGGTTTGTCGTTGGCGGGCATGGTTGGATTCCCATTCCCCGCGAGGGTCTTTAGCGATGCTTTGGGATCTTCCCCATCGAATTTGGCTCCTTGTTGGATCCATTGCTTCAATTTGGCGAGATTCTCAGGGGCTACTTTGGATCCGTTGGGGGGCATCGTGCCGGTCTCGATCACACTGAGGAGTTGGCTACCATCGGGGTCACCGGCGAAGAGGACAGCGCCTGCTTTGGAGCCTTTCATGAGTTGTTCGTAGTTCGCCATTTGGAATCCGCCACTTTCTTTATCCACGTGGCAGCGACCGCATGATGCGACGATCCACGGCGCGACATCTTTGGCAAAGCTCACGACGTTGGGATCCGATTTTGGCGGGGTTGGCGCCGATGGGGTTGGAGCCGATGGGGTTGTCTGAGGCTTTCCTTTGTCCGACTTTGCATTCCGAACCATGGTGGCGATCTCACTCCATTCCGGGAGGGGCGAGAACTCAGCGCCTTCGATCGAGAGGGCTTCGGAAGCTTTCAATAGCTGCTTGTGGATCCTCTCCCACTCTGGCAAGTTTTTCTTGTCGGAATCGAGCACCATTGGCACGAACGCTTGCGTGCAGGCTTCGACGAGCGCCGAGCTTTCCCCGAACTTTTTATCCTTGAACAGCTGTCCGGCCTTTTTCAGTTGCTCTTTGGCGTCATCGATGTTTTTCGGGGGTGTGGGATCCTCTGCGAGCGAGGCGCCGCACCACAGAATGGCAACGACCAATCCAGCCAGCGAGATCCGCGACCAGCCCGAGAACAGGCTGGTTATGACCCGGTTTGCGGACTGGGCCGGAGACCGGCGGAACGCGACGGACGGAGGAGACGGTCGAAGAAAAGGAGCCACGCGTTCACCCTTGCTGAAGTAATGGTTCATGGACCAGCCGAAGAGCCCAAATCGAACCGGACCGGTTCTGTTTTCACACCGGTTCTCTTTTCACACCGGTTCTATTTTCACTGAGACTCGACGCGGTGGAAAGAGCCTGGCCAGAACTTCCCTGCGGTTTGGCACTGGCGAATTGCCGACAATTCCGGGCTGAGGATCTGGGAGGACTCCCATCTCTTAGAGTTTTAAGGATTTTAACGTACTCAAATCACCCGATAATTCCGAAAGATTTGGGGAGTAAACGGGATGCTGCAAGCGGGATGGTGCTGGATGAAGCCTACAGAAGCTGCCGCCCTTTCAAGGCGTCGGCGAGGATTTCCTTGTTGGTGAACTCGAGAACACTGCCGCTGGTTACTCCGCGGGCCAATCGAGTCAGCCGGACCGGGAAATCCGCAAGGCGGTTGGAGATAAACAAGGCCGTTCCGTCTCCTTCGACGTTTGGGTTGGTTGCCATGATCACCTCCTTGAAGTTTCCCGTCCGCACGCGATCCACAAGGTGTTCAATGGTCAATTGATCCGGCCCAATACCGTCCAAGGGTGCGATTCGGCCGAGCAGTACGTGGTACAAGCCCCGAAACACGCCGGCTTGCTCGAGCGCGATCAAATCGCGAGGCTGTTCAACGATGCACAAGAGGCTTTGGTCCCGTCGCGCGTCCTCGCAGATGCCGCAGCGATCCGATTCGGAGAGGTTGAAGCAAACCGAGCAATACCGGACATTTTCCCGGACACGGCGAATCGCATCGGAGAGGGCAAGGGCTTCCGAAACGTGCACGCGTAGCAGATGATACGCCAACCGTTCGGCGGTTTTTTTACCGATGCCGGGCAGTTTGCCCAATTGCTCTACCAATTCCGTTACCGACTGCGAGATCTCTGCCATGAAGCGACGTTTCTCCTTACGATTCATTCGCGTTGCTGTTAACATAGCAAACGTAGCGTGATTCGCCACGCTAGTTTCCAAAGTCCGTCACCAACCTTGCTCGTCCGATAGCCCGTTGTTCCCATGACTGTTTTGCTACAGATACGAAACGCCCATAAAAGGTATGGGGATCAAATCCTACTCGACGGAGCCGAATGCACGCTCACCAGCGACACCAAGGTCGGATTTATCGGACGCAACGGTGCTGGAAAATCGACGTTGCTCAAATGTATCCTCGGGGATGACGAGCTGGACACGGGAGAGATCATTCGGCATCCGAAATTGAAGATTGGATACCTGCGTCAGCACGATCCGTTCCTGCCGGGTGAAACAGCGCTAGAGTTTTTGATGCGAGATAGCGGCCAGCCCGATTGGAAATGCGGTGAAGTGGCAGGCGAATTTGAGATCAAGGGCAGTTACTTAGAAGCTCCCTTGCAATCCCTTTCGGGTGGTTGGCAGACCCGCGTCAAGCTGTCTGCGCTGTTGCTTCATGAGCCGAATCTGCTGCTCCTCGACGAGCCTACCAACTTCTTGGACTTGCGCACACAGATCCTGCTGGAGCATTTCCTGAGGTCCTTCAACGAAGCGTGCTTGATCGTTTCCCACGATCGCGCCTTTCTCAATGCCACCTGCGATTCGACGCTCGACCTTTCGATGGGGGAGCTGACGTTATTTCCAGGCAAAGTCGATGCGTTTCTCGAATACCAGCAGGAACTGAACGAACACGATCAGCGCACCAATGCGTCGATCGCTGCTAAGCGTAAGCAATTGCAAGAGTTCATCGATCGGAATCGGGCCCGCGCCAGCACGGCGACGCGGGCAAAGTCCAAGAGCAAAATGCTCGACCGGCTCGAGATGAAAGACGTCGTCAGCGATCAGTCGCGGGCGATCGTCCGTGCCCCGCAAGTCGACCCTCGACAAGGTCCAGCCGTACGTTGCCGCGACCTTTCAATCGGGTATGGCGATCGCGTCATCGCATCGGAGATCACGCTCGAGATCGATCATGGCATGAGAGCGGCGATTGTTGGGGATAACGGCCAAGGCAAAACGACGTTGTTGCGGACCTTGGTCCAGTCGCTGAACCCGCTGGCGGGTGAAGTGAAATGGGGTTATGGATGCGAATTGGGAACCTACGCACAGCATGTCTACACAAGCCTACCCGAGAACAAAACGGTCTTAGAGTATCTCGAGTACGAATCGATACCCGGCACTAAGACGCAAACCATTTTGGACATGGCCGGCGCGATGCTATTCAAGGGAACCGCCGTGAATAAACGCATTCCGGTCCTCAGCGGTGGTGAACGGGCAAGGCTGTGTATGGCGTCGCTGCTCCTGGGCAAGTCCAACATATTGATTCTCGACGAGCCGGGTAACCACTTGGACGTGGAAACGGTCGAAGCGCTCGCCGATGCGTTGATCGACTACAAGGGAACGGTGATTTTCACGTCGCACGATCGGCATTTTCTCAAGCGTGTTGCGACTGCCTTTATCGAGGTCAAAGATGGTGGCGTGACCCACTACCGCGGCAACTACGATGCATATTTGTACATGGTCCAAAAGGAAATCGACGACGAAGAGAGTCGGCGGAACGAAGCCAAGCCTAAAGCCAGTGCGAAATCCGCAATCAAGCCTTCGTCGAAATCCGGTGCTCCGTCCCAATTGGATGAACGCCAACTGCGTAAGCAAATCGGCAACGTCGAAAAAACAATCGCCAAACTCGACACTCAGCGGAAACAGCTCAACGATCAAATGATGCAGGCGACGGACCCCAAAGAGGCGATGCGATTGCACGAGGAGTTAACGCAAGTAACGTCGGATTTGGAATCCGCTGAAACCAAATGGTCCGAACTTCAAGAACAGCTCGAGTCGGTGGAGTGACACCATGGACGTCAGCTCGATCGATGCCGACCGGTGCCTCGTGCACCTCGATGGGCTCGACGATTGCAGAAAACTCGCTGAGTTCATTGCTACAACGATAACGGCCCCAAAGACGATCGCGTTGGTTGGAACCCTCGGCGCGGGAAAGACTCAGTGGACCCGTTTCTTTGCGATGAAACTGGGGGCTCACCCAGAGGAAATATCCAGCCCAACGTTCGTGCTGGTGCAACGCTACGGAACGACCCCGACGGTTTATCACTTGGACGCATACCGCGTAGGTGATGAAGACGAGTTTTTAGAGTTGGGGGTTGAGGAATTGTTCTCAGAACCATCGATCAGCATCGTTGAATGGGCAGATCGGTTCCCTGGTTGCATGCCAACAGATTGCTTGTGGCTGCATTTCGAAGTCCATCCCACGGATCCCAACCACCGAACCGTGCGGATCGAGAACTTGAAAGCCAATCGCGCGATCGCAATCGCGATTCAAGGCGGATTGGTTTAGCGATCCCGGATGGTTTGTAGCGATTTGAATTGCATCTGAATGTCGCGGTCGAGATCAACACCGTTTCGGTGATGCTGGGGTGCGGTGATGCTGGGGTGCGGTCGCTGTTGGATCGAGCGAGTTTGGAAGCGAGAAGCGGTTGCGACGAGAGAAGTTCGATTTTACTGGTGAGATTTTTGGCCAGTGAGATTTTTGGCCGTGAGCATATGGGCCATGAGGTAGAAGGTGCTTGGGAGAGGCCCTCGCACAAGAGTACGACGCTTATGGCTGCTCCACTTAAGTCCTGACCCGGTTCACGCTTCCCCCTCGCGAGAGCCCCTCTCAAGCACGTTAGCAGTATACGTGGGCGCAGCGATAAGGAAACCCCAACGCTAACGGATCCCAGAAAAGTATACGACTCGGTCGGTAATCTGTAGGGCATAATCGGCCAGAGCGTTGATGGGCCATCACCATTTTCCGGGCTGCGGGACCCTGGATCGGTTGGCGAGGGAATGGTCCTAGCACATTTTCTACTGGCCGTTTCCAGGATCTCTTTGCCCTGGATCTTTCGGCGGGCCGTTGAGGATGTTTTTCAGAGCGTCTCGGAAGGGCCTGCGTGCAGGGGTTTGGGATGCATTCTCTTTGGAGCGACTAGGATCCGATGGTGCATTGGCCTCTGACTGTTTGGCCCGTTCCTGACGGCGTCGTCGAAGTTCCTTCAGGACATCGACCGCTGCCCCGATGGCTTGGTCCGCATCCCCACCTGCCAAGCCACTCAATGCATCGACCGCCGCCGCGGTTCCGGGTGCTTCATTGCCTAAAGCATCAGAGATGACGGTTAGCAGGTCGGCAGAGTCATGCCGCATAGCCGTCCAATCCACGGAGGGAGATTCCAAGGTACCGCGCACTGGCAATAGTACTTGCGGAATGCCTATCTGTTTTACGGCATCCCGTTTTGCGAAGATTTCGACGGGCACAGGGATCCCGAGTTGCACATCGAGCGATTTGTCCACCAGTCCGACGCTACCGCTGCTGGTGATTTGCAAACGAGGATCCAGTTTCGGCAAGCCGACTTGGACGCCTTTATGGAAAACCTGTTCATCGCCGAGCGTGATCTCGATGAGCGACCCATCGACAAAGACGAGTTCGTTGACGACCTCCTTGTTTCGGAACCTCGCGATCATTTCCAGAATATTGATCACTACCGGTTCCGAGGGACCGCTGCGAACTTGGTGCAGCGACAGTTGCGCCCTACCCGTGGACCGTTCCGCATGATCGAGTGGGATCTCGATCGCATCGATATCCAAGGACACTTTGCCATCGAACCACGCTGATTTTGCAAGCAGTGGGATCGCGCGACCGAGTCCTAGTCGAACCAATTCTTGACTGATGTCGACTTGGTTAAGGATGCGTGACGGCGCGATGAGGAGCCGGGAGTTCCCGTCGAGGCTTTTGTATTGGACGTCGACACTGAAGGGAGGGACTACCAACAGTTCTTCTTCGCGTTTCTCTGAGACAACCGCGACCGAGGCATCGCTCAGAGCGATTTCAAGATCGATCCTCGGTGGTTTTTTGGCTTTGGCCTCACTCGCCCCTGTCTGCGTGTTCTCGATCGATCGAACCAGCTTCTCTAGATTCGATGAGTTCTCGAGCAACTCGATGTCGACCTTGGGTTTGACGATCGTGATCTTGCCCAAGTTCCTGCCGCCCATGAGGTACCCGAGAAGCGAGCGATTCGATTCGATCGCCTCGACCGATAGCAGACTTAGTTTTCGCGATGTATTTTGCGAAGTAGCAGATGGAGCAAGCGATACGGTGGGATCGGACGAGGACAGAGGGTTATCAGAAGAGGCCAAGAATGGATCGACGGGTTTTGGAGCATCCAACTGCTCGATGCGGATATCGCGAAGTGCGATCGGCCGAATCCAACTAATATCCGCCGAGCCGATCTCGAGTCGAAAGCCTTCGACGGCGAGCTTGTCGACCAGCTTTTGGTAGAACCAACGCGAACCGACGATGGAGGGAAGGCTGGCAACGAATGCCGTTAGGATCAATAGGAGCCCGAGCAGCGACCATGCGATGGTTCGTAAAAGATTTCGATTCGGACGATTCGGAAGGGGACGAGGAGGTTCGTCAATTTTCGGAGAGTCCATGGGTTGCCGTGTGCTGGAGCTATGCGTCGATATGGGACGAGTATAGCTTATGTGCCACCGGGCTTACATTCACTTTGTGTTTGCAAAACGGGGTTTCCAGTTGATTGGCAGCCCAATTTCGAAGCCTGAACTCCGAAAGAATACCGATGAGCAGAATCGCAACGATGGGTATTCCAAGGAAATCCACTACGTTTGGCGAGGCTGCGATCGCGACCGACAGCAATGCGTAGTAGGCGATCGATGTTTGGGGCCGGTCGGCAAATGCCCAGAGAACCGGCAGCATGAACAAGCACATATCGTAGTGGTAGGTGTGGGGGCTAAGTAACGCAGTACCGGCGATAGCTACTAGGAAGAAATCGGGACTCGTTGGGTTGAGTCGATGCTGGAAAACACAGAGCCCCACATAGACTGCTAGCGGAACGCAAAGAGCAAACTTGCCCCAAGCAACCCAGCCATGTGGCAGTGCATTCGCCAGAGCGATGATATTGCAGGACCAATCCAGACGGTAACCGGAATGGTTGGCGTAGGTCGTCGGGTCACCGATCGAGCGGAAATACTCGAGCCACGTGGCGGTTGGAATCGTCAGTGCGCCCAATCCGAACAGGCAAACGATCCCCAAAGCGATACCGGAGCAAAATCGGTATCTTCCTTGGCGAAACATGAGCAAGGGGATTAGAAAAAACAATGTCGGCTTGACCGCTAAGAGCGCGAAAATGCATCCGGCGGTAAGCTCGCGTCGCATTTGGAGCAATCGGCAAACAATGCAAAGGACCAGAAGCCAGAGCACGCTCTTCTGTCCAAGGATGATCGAAAAATGTACGGGTGGAAAGAACACCAGTGCGATCCAAATATGTCGCATTCGATCGCGGACCCTCTGCTGATCCGTTGGATCGGGTGAAAAGGCGTTCGCTGCGATGTCGGTGATCAGTTTGGCCGAGGCGAGAACCGCTCCCCACAGGACACCGACCCAAACCATGGTCGCAATGCGGTATGGGATGCAAGCCAACAGCGCGTAGAACGCGTAGTGGATTGGTGGATAGACCGCGGGGTAGTATTGATCCACATCCCACGCAAAACCAACGACCGATGGATCGTGCTGCCAAGCTTGGAAAACTTCGGGATTGTAGAGGTCGCTCGAATGCCCGGTTAGGATCATTCGTGCACCGACCCACTCTTGGAGGAAGTCGGCTCCGTACGGCGTGCTTCCTAGTTCGTTGCCCCACTCGAAATTGGGGGAACCGAAAAGCGTGAGGGCGCATAGCGCGAACCAGACGCCAATGACCGCCAATGGCTTGTCGAGCAGCCGCGAGGACTGGAGTCGCGAGCCTGGTTCGATCGTCGATGGTTCGTTGCTGCGGAAATGGAACACGATGATGAAGCTTGCAGTCGGATTTCTTGGAAAGTGTTTTGTAAGTCTGGTGGCCAACGGAGCGGATCGGGCAGGATGCAACGATCTAGCCCATTGGTTCCGCCAGCGACAACTACCACCCGTCTTACGCCCCCTCTCTTGAGGGGGGCGCCAGTGCACCAGGACTAACCTTCTTGTAGATCACACTCCCATTCTTCAATGGAAAATTATGGGAATGGCGATCGTTTTTGGTTCGAGACGGTGGCGCAATCGTTCGAGCCGCGTCCAAGAGCGGGCTTTGGGTAGTCCCGTTTTTCCAGGGAATTTTGGAGCGTGTAGGAGTTGTCATATTGATTTTGGGCGCGGGAGAAATTCTCATCACATTCGGCATATTCCGGTTTTCCGAACCAGATCCTACTTTTCCTATTTCTCGGAAGACTGAACCTCACACACAAAGATCGAAGGACTACTCTCATGGCAAAGAGCCGCGGGCGTTTCGGGCGTCGTGCATTTCGTATCGAGCGACTCGAGTTGCGAACGATGTTGGCAAGTGACGTTGTGTGGAACAACCCGAATTGGGATGCATCACCCGATGCTCCTGATGACAGCTCGGTCGTGAAGGGGGCTGATGCATTCTATTGGGGTGGGCGAGGAAACGTTGGATTGCAATTGAGTCTGAATCGAGTTGCCATTTCCACCGCGAACTCGACAGTTGCACTACCTGAAGGACTTACTCGACTATGGGGCATGGGGACCGAGTCGGTGGTTTATCAAACCTCAACAGAGCTTACCCCAGCTTATTTGGCAGAACTTTCATCGTTGGCTGGGGTGATTGACGTTAGTCCGGTGTATGTAGACATGGCATCCGGTACAGACATGTCGGTCCTCGATGAGATCATCGTGGGATTCAAGCCTAATGAGAATGCCTCGGAGTTTTTTGCTCGTCATTCGGGATTTGAATCTTTCCAAAGGGTATTGGGAACCCAGAACCAGTACGTTGGCAAACTAGCGCAGAACGGCGGACGCGCCGCGATCGATCTTTCGAACCGACTTCTCTCGGACGCATCGACGGAGTGGGTACACCCTAATTTTTATGTTAACTTTGAGAAGCATTTCATTCCCAATGACCCGAGATTCGGGAACCAATGGCATTTGCGAAACCTTGGTGCAAGTGGTGGAGTTGCGGATGCGGACGCGGACGTCGATTTAGCGTGGGATATCAATCAAGGCGGATCCAGTTCGATTGTGATTGCGGTGATTGATGACGGCGTTCAATCGGGTCACCCAGACCTCAACGTATGGAACAACCCTGGTGAAATCGCCGGGGACGGGATCGACAATGACAATAATGGCTGGCCTGACGACGTCACTGGTTGGAACTTTGTAACAGGTAACAATGCCTCAGAGCCAACAGGTAGTGATGCTCACGGCACGTCTGTCGCTGGGGTTGCAGCAGCGAAGGGTAACAACGGACTTGGAGTCGCAGGAGCTGCTTACAAATCCCCTGTGATATCGATCAAAGTCTTTCACGATGGGGCTACGGGAGCACTCGATGATTTCGCATCGGCACTGCTATACGCAGGGGGGATGAAAGCCGATGGAAGTGCGACGTGGCGAGCCGGGGATCTCGTGAATAATTCCTGGGGTGGCGGTGGGCCTTTTCCGAGCATGAACGCGGCGCTCGCAGTCGGAACCGTGCAAGGTCGTGGTGGGCTGGGAGCGACTTACTTTTTCTCCTCAGGTAACAATGGATCTGGCGTTCTCGGAGAGCCAGCGGGACAGTCAGCGTTTACGCCTGGTGTTATCGCAATCGGCGCATCGACGAACTCCGATGTCCGTTCCAGCTACAGCCAGTATGGTGCTGCCCTCGATATCGTTTCTCCTAGCAATGGTGGATCGTTAGCGATCGATACCACGGACCGCACGGGCGCCGATGGTTATGCCACAGGTGATTACACGGGAACTGGAGCGACTGGCTTCGGCGGCACTTCCTCCGCTTCGCCTCTGGCGGCGGGTATTGGGGCTTTGGCGTTGGCCCAAGCCGAACTCAAGGGGATTTCCCTTTCTCCGAGTAATTTCAGGTCGCTCATTCGAAATGCGACGGACCTGATCGGCGGCGTGACCTACAACATCAACACGGGCAAAAATCTTCAGTATGGTTTTGGAAGAATCAATGCAAGGACCTTGGTCAAGGGGATTGGTTCTGCAGAAATTTCCATTGTCGATGAACTCAAAGAATTTGCCGATTTAGCCACTTTGCCGATGGGTGCTGTGCTCAGCGGGCAATTCGTTGAGAAGACCCTGCGCATCCGCAATCAGGGTACGGAGCTTCTCGACATTCCCAGCATGAACGTCGCGGCGCCATTTTCTGTTGTTGGTTTCTCTCCAATCCAATTGGCGATCGGAGAAGCAACAACCTTTGTGGTTCGATTTTCACCCGCGGCTCCTGGCAACTACAACGAGCTGTTGACCATCCAATCCAATGATCCGGATACCCCCAACTTCCAACTGCGATTGACAGGCACGTCGACAGCCCCATCCATCGGCGGCACTATTTTCGAGGATTACGATGGTGACGGACTTTACGAATCCTTCGAACGTGGCATCGGCACGACGGCATTTGCGTATATCGACCGCGATAGCAGTGGAAGCTATACACCGGGGGATACGCAAGCGATTGTTAATGCGCAAGGCGGATACACGTTTGCGTCCCTACCTGCCGGCACGTACACCATAGGAGCGGTTCTCCCAGGTTGGATCCAAACATCACCTGCTACCAATTTATATACTATTACCTTGGCTGGTGGGACTGACTACTCGGTCGGAAACAACTTTGGTTACTCTCTGGCTGATCGGTTGTACTCAAGGGTTTTTGAGGATCTCAAGGGGGATGGTGCCATCGATGGCCTCGATTTACCTCTTCAAGGTTTTATCGTTTCCACAGGCTCCGATGTAGTTACCTGGAATAGCACCGGCCCAGTAGACATCATCGATGCTGGTACCGCTTATTCCTCAATCCTAGTAACGTCTGGTGGCGTGATCACCGATATCAATGTGCGAGTCAATATTACGCACACGTGGGACTCCGATCTCAACATCTCGCTCATCGCTCCCGACGGAACAGAGGTGCTGCTCGCAGGTGGTGTCGGCTTTGATGGAGACAACTTCACTAACACGGTTTTTGACGATTCCGCGACGGTAGCAATCGGTTCAGGTGCCCCCCCATTCACCGGTACGTTTATTCCGGCCCAGCCGCTCGCCGCGATGAATTACAAAACGCTCACTGGACTATGGCAATTGAAAGTAGAAGATACTGTCGCCTCCGATACCGGTGTGATCCTCGATTGGAGCATGCAAATCTCTCGGGAATTGGGTGCAGTCTCCGATGCTAACGGTTACGCATTGGTCGATATGCCGGCCGGCACCTCAAATGCCGTTCTACAACTTCAAGGTGCTTACCAGTACACAGTCCCATCCAACGGAACGCATACGATCACAACCGATGGAAGTCCCATCTATGACCGACTATATGGAGCTAGGCTGCCTAATGTTGCTCCGACCCGTCTGTCCCTTTCAAAATCTTCGGTCGTCGAAAACTCGCCCGCTTCAACCTTAGTAGGTAAATTGTCATCCACGGATCCAAATCGCGGTGACTCGTTCATCTATAGCTTCTCCAACACCCCGGCGAATCCTGATAACACTCGGTTCCAAATCATCGGTGACGAACTATGGACGAATGAGTCCTTTAATTACGAACAAGATCAATCGTTGTCGATCCAAGTTCGTACCACCGATGAAGGTGGGCTCTTCTTGGACCAAGTCTTCACGATATCCGTGCTCAATGTAAACGAAGTACCTTTGGATATTGCATTAAATCCGTCTTCCGTGCTGGAGAACTCTCCGAACGGTGCGGTGGTTGGGACTTTAAACACAACGGACACCGATGTGTTGACCGATTTTGTTTTCACTTACAGTCTCGTTTCGGGTGCTGGTTCTGCAGATAACGGAACCTTTGCTATCGCGGGCGATAAATTGGTCGTGAACGGGCCTATCGACTTCGAAACCCAAAACGTCTTTAGTATTCGCGTACGAAGCACCGACGCTGGCGGATTGTGGGTGGAAAAAGTGCTCTCGGTCACAGCCATCGATATGAACGAGGGGGCAACTGTAATCACTCTCTCAAACAACATATTGCCAGAGAACGAATTGCCCGGTTACGAAATCGGTACTCTCTCCAACAATGATCCCGACGCCGGTGACTCCGTGGCGTATTCGCTGGTTTCCGGATCGGGCGATAGCGACAACATCATGTTTAAGATTGTCGGCGACAAACTGCAATCGGCGGTGACCTTCAACTTCGAAGCCCGATCGCAGTACTTGCTGCGAGTGCGAGCAACAGACCGTGCTGGATTATTCACTGAACAGCCGTTTGTCATTACCGTCACGGATGTGAATGAAGCACCGATCTCCATTTCGATCACGGATGATCGTGTTCTCGAAAACATGCCAGTCGATACATTCGTGGGCAGCTTGTCCTCGCTAGATGTCGATGCGGGTGACAGCTATACGCTCAGTTTGGTCCCAGGCATCGGCGGTGATGATAATGCGAAGTTCACGCTGGTCGGTACCTCACTCTCCACCGCAGACGTGTTTGATTTCGAGTCGCAAAATACTCAGAAGATCCGAGTTCGAGCCACCGATAGCAAAGGCTTGACCTTCGAATCTGCGTTGGTCATCTCGGTACTCAATGTCAACGAATCCCCCACGGATATCTCGGTCACTCCGGATACTGTTCCCGAATCGCAACCGATCGGAACAACGGTTGGGAAACTGACCACGAAAGATTTGGATAATGACAACGTGTTCCGATACGAGTTCGCAAATGGCGCAGGGGCAGACGACAACGCCCTCTTCTCGATCGTCGGCGACGAACTGAGGACACTCGCGGTATTTGACTATGACGTCAAACGGGATTACTCCGTGCGAATTCGCACGACCGACTTGGGTGGACTCTCGGTCGAACGAGCCGTTGCTGTCCATGTCTCGAACATCAACGATCCCCCAACAAACATCTCCTTGTCCAATCCATCGGTTGCCGAAAATAGCCCGTTGGGAACCATGGTCGGTTCATTCACCACCACCGATGCCGACGATACCGATACCTTTACCTATTCGTTGGTCCCAGGAACGGGCGATGCGGATAACACGCTCTTTACGGTCAGCGGAAATCAGCTCCTCACCAACAACGTATTCAATTTCGAAGCTCGAAGCGTGTTCAGTGTTCGGGTACTTTCGAGGGATTCCGGTGGTTTGTTGATTGAGAAGCCGTTCACGATCAACGTGACGAACGTGAATGAGGTGCCTCTGACGATCCGTTTGTCGAAACGCACCATCCCCGAAAACTCACCCGCCAACACGGTTCTAGGAACGCTTTCGACGACCGATACGGATTCGCTCACCGATACCGTATTCGCATACAGCCTCGTCAATGGCAGCGGCGACTCAGACAACGGAGTATTCGCTGTCAACGGGAATCAAATCGTTCTGATTGGCTCGCTAAACTTCGAACAGAAGAACGCGCTCAGCATCCGTGTCCGAAGCACCGATTTAGGTGGTCTGTTCACCGAAGAGGTCTTTGCCGTGAGTGTCACGAATGTGAACGAAGCACCTACCGTAGTAAATCTGTCCAACTCATCCATCGCTGAAAACCAGCCAATCGGGACAATCGTCGGTGTTCTGTCCAACGATGATCCGGATTTCGGGGACACGCATACTTACTCGCTCGAACCAGGTGCAGGGAGCACGGACAACGCCTTGTTCACCATCAACGGCGATCAACTCCTGTCTTTTCAATCCTTCAACTTCGAAACGAAGAGCAGCTACACCGTTCGAATCCGCGCCACTGACCGAATCGGTGCTTTCGTCGAGTCGGTTCAAGTGATCACAATTGTCGATGTCAACGAAGCACCAAATAGCTTGACACTCGTTGGGGGACAAATCTCAGAAAACTCTCCGATTGGGACCGTAGTTGGCACGCTGGTAGGTTCCGACCCGGATGCCGGCTCTGTACTTTCCTACGACTTCGTTGCTGGGACCGGTTCCGATGATAATGGCAGCTTTACGCTCGTTGGTGACAAACTTTTCACCAACACCGCCGTCAATTTCGAGAGCAAATCAACCTATTCTGTTCGAGCCCGTGTCAGCGACCAATTTGGGCTCTCTCTCGAGAAGTCGTTCGTCATCTCGATTCTCAATGTCAATGAGCAGCCTGTCCTCGTTTCGCTTTCGCCGAATACGATTTTTGAGGGAATGGCGATTGGTACGACCGTCGGAACACTTTCGACCGTCGATCCTGACAACGCGGACACGTTCTCGTACTCGCTGGTTTCCGGTGATGGCGATTCGGACAACGCTAGTTTCATGATTGTCGGCTCGCAAGTCCGATCGTCTGCGGTGTTCGATTTCGACGTCAAATCGTCCTACAGCATCCGCGTTCGAACCACCGATGCCGGTGGGCTGAGTACGGAGATCCCATTGGTGATCTTAGTCATCAACGTGAATGACCCACCAACCAACATTATCCTGTCATCGAACTCCATCCAGGAAAACGTGCCCCTCGGAACTGTTTTGGGAGCTTTGAGCACCACTGATGCGGACGACTTCGATACGTTCACCTACAGTTTGGTGACCGGAGCTGGCGATGCCAATAATGCGAACTGGCTAATCAACGGCAACCAACTCGTCTCGAACGCCGCCATCAATTTCGAACAGACCAAATTCCAGCAGGTTCGGATCAGAACGGTCGATGCTGGCGGATTGGCTTTCGAAAAAGCGTTTGTCATCACCGTTGTCGATGTGAATGAAGCGCCAACGTCGATCGGTCTAAGCGGACTGACCATTTCCGAAAATTCGGTCATTGGAACCACGGTGGGCACGCTTTCAAGCACGGACGTCGATGTCGGCGATACGTTTACCTATTCCTTCGTAAGCGGTACGGGAAGCGATGACAATAGTGCCTTTACGATTACCGGCAATGCACTGAAGACGTCACAGGTATTCGATTTTGAATCGAAGAACTCCTATCAAATCCGAATCCGCTCAACCGATGCCCAAGGCCTATCGACGGAGTCCGCGTTCGTCGTAACGGTCATCAACGTGAACGAAACACCGATCTCAAACTCGCTGACCCCAGCGTCGATTCCGGAAAACAGTTCGGTAGGAACAACTGTGGGTACGTTCTCAACGTCCGACCCGGATGCGGGAGAGAGCTGGACGTACAGCCTGGTGAGTGGCACCGGAAGCACCAACAACGGCCTGTTTTCGATCGTTGGAAGCTCCTTGCAAGCGTCCCAATCGCTTAACTTCGAATCCACGCCAAGCCTTTCAATTCGAGTCCGCACGCGCGATAGTGGCGGCTTGACGCGAGAGGATGTCTTTGTGATTGCGGTCTTGAATCGGAATGATACTCCATCGCAACTGACGTTGGCCGGGGCAACTGTCCTCGAAAACCGCCCCATCGGAACGACCGTAGGGAGTTTGACAACGACCGACGAGGACGCGGGGGATACCCATACTTATGCGTTCGTCAGCGGATCTGGCGATACGGATAACAGTGCGTTCTCGATCGTTAACAGCTCACTCAAAACGAATGCTGTTTTCGATTTCGAAACTAAGAAATCCTACTCGGTTCGCATTGCATCGACCGACTCCCAGGGAGCACGTATCGAACGCGCATTCGTAATCTCTGTTCTCAACGAGAACGAAGTTCCGAGCAACGTGGTGCTCAGTCCCAGCAGTATCCTCGAGAATCAACCTGCGAACTCCTTGGTCGGTCTACTCGGCACGTCAGATGTCGATGCCGGGGATTCCTTTAGCTACCAAATAGTCCCGCAACAAGGCAGCTTCGATCATCTCGCGTTCTCGATCAACGGAAACCAACTCCGAACGACGCGTCCCTTCAATTTCGAAGAACAATCGAGCTTCGCGATCATGGTACGGTCCACGGACTTGGGTGGGTTATCGATTGATCGAGAGATCGCAGTCAACGTCGATAACGTCGAAGAAGCTCCGATCGATCTTAAGTTGGTCGGGAACACCATTCCGGAAGGCTATCCTCCCGGAAGTCCTATCGGGACTCTGTTAGCCATCGATCCCGATTTGGCGGGACAAGTATCCTTCTCGTTGGTATCGGGTGCTGTCGATAACGCGATGTTCCAAGTCTCCGGAACACAGCTGCTTTCGAACGCGATCTTCAATTATGAGTCCCGTTCAAGCTACACGGTTCTCATCCGCGCAACCGATGTGGCGGGCACGTTCACAGACAAGAGCTTTACCGTTCTGGTCGACGATGTGAACGAGGCGGCGAGCTCCATCCAATTGAGCAACACCGTGATGACGGAAAACTCCTCGAACCTGCTGGTGGGAATCCTCTCCACCAATGATCCTGACCAGAGCGAAACCGTCTTCTATCGGCTCGTTCCAGGAGCCGGAGCCGATGACAATTTGCAGTTTGTTATCGTCAGCGACAAGCTCTACGCGAAGACGCCGTGGGACTACGAAACCAAGTCCTCGTACCGGGTTCGCATCGAAGGAATTGACTCGGCCAACCACTCGGTTATCGCACCGTTCATCATCCAGGTTACCGATGTGAATGATTCGCCGACCAGTGTGACATTAACGCCCTCGTTCATCCCAGAGAACTCACCCGCCAACAGCGTGGTCGGCTCTCTCAACGCCGTTGACCAAGACGCAGGGGATACCTTCGTGTTCACTTTTGCATCGGGTGCAACTACGTCCCCTAGTTCCCGTTTTGCGATCGTCGGAAACAGCCTCGTGGCTCTCCAGTCTTTCGATTATGAGTCGGCGACATCGTATACCGAGTCGATCGTGGTCACCGACAAGGCCGGTGCGACGTTTGCAACGCAAATCGTTATCGCTATCGCCAACGTGAACGAGCGTCCCACAAACATTCGATTGAGCAACCAAGCAGTCGACGAAAACAAGCCGATTGGATCTTTGGTTGGCCTCTTCTCGGCCGAAGATGTCGACTCGCCGGATACCGCAAGTTACGCGCTTGTTTCCGGTTCAGGCGGTTTTGACAACAGCCAATTCCGTATCAACGGCAACCGACTTGAGACCAATGTTAAGTTCAACTATGAGCTTCGCGACAGTTACTCAGTGAGGGTGCGTGTTACGGATGCAGGCGGATTAACCTATGAGAAGGCGTTTATCGTAACCATCAACAACCTTTCGGAATTGCCACCCGTCGCAGTTAGCGACAACTACCGGACCTCGTATGGGCGTCCGATTACGATGAAGGTGTTGGCGAACGACAATGGGGTCAGTTCACCTCTAGACCCGTCAACCGTGCGAATCCTAACACCGCCAGCGGTCGGGACGGCGACGGTTCGACCGGACGGGAGCATCGAGTACATCCATAGCGTAGCTACATCCACGCAATTGGTGTTGCAATACGATGTGAAGGACGAAAACGGGGTGACGAGTAACTTGGGCAACGTGGTTATTACGTTCTATTCCGCATTCCAGAATCAAGTGAACAACTTGGATGTGGACGGAGACACGCTAATCACGCCGCTGGACCCACTGGCGATCGTGAACTACATCAACGCTCACCCAGGAAGTGGCCAGTTGCCATTGAACTCACCCGATGTACCTCCGTTCGTTGACGTGGATGGCGATGGATTCTCGACCCCACTCGATGTCCTCTTTGTGGTAAACAAGCTGAACTCGAATGCCTCTGGAGGTGGCGGGGAAGGGGAAGGAATTGCACCTTCAGCAATCGCAGCATCGACACCCCCTGTATCCAGCACCGCCGCGGATTCGGTGTTCGCCTCGTACGGTTGGAGCGATGACGACTCGACAATCGCCAACTGGGTTGACGGTTCCGGCCAGCGGGGGAACGGAAAACTACGTCGACGCATTTAGCGTTGAATGATGCAGTCTTTAGGGTTTCGCAAAGCCCCATGATCTGTATTCGAAATGAAGAAAGCCGGCGGGATCTTATCCCGCCGGCTTTCTTGTTACTTGGTACCACTACCGCAGTGGGTTGGCTGTGCCACGTTGGATCTATGGGAGTACCATGGACCCTGTGGTTTTCGTATCAACCCTCAGAATTTCTAAACTTGGTTACTCGCGGAGAGGATTGTAGAACGAATCGATTTCCGAATCGATTGATTCCGACGATCCCGGTGTCAGCGCTGTGCTAGCGGGGAGCTCCGCTTTTAGTCGGTAAACAACGTCGATCTCAAGGCTTGGTTTGTCTTCGATATCAGTCAGCACCTTGATCTTACCTCGGGCCTCGCCGGACGCGGTGTTCCCGATGGCTCGGAGCGAGAGGGGCAACGTGTGCAGCGTCTTAGCCTCTTCATTACGGTTGTTGATCTCGATTGCAAAGGCTTCGCTTTCGACCCCGAGAACTCGGAAGGGTTGCTGGGCTTTGAGGATCAGCAACTGCTTGATCGATTCCTCGCGGTTGATATCGCCGAGCGATAGGAGATTTGGAGTGATCGAAACTTCGGGAATAACGTTTGCGGTCAACCGGATTGGAACCGTGGTCAGATTGCGGTCATTGGTTTGCAGAACGATCTCGCTTTGAAGAGGGCCGGCGGGAGCGTCACCATGGATACTTACCGTCATCGCGTACTGGATGCGACCATTTTGTCGAATTTTCTCTTCACGTTCGACGGTGATGCATTTCTCATCGCAGCGAACACCGGTGATTTGCCAAGTTGGCTTGCCAGCGTAGTCGACCACGATTTGGATGGACTTGCCGGATCCTTGGGAGACCGTGCCAAACGATGCTTCGCCCGGTTGGAACACAACGTCGGTTCGGATGTATCCCTTGACATGCAATTGGACTTCGCCGAACGATGGTTTATCAAACGTGACGGTCACTGTTGCAGCGCGAGCCCCGGAATGGGTTCCGGTGTTGAACCGGGCCAAGATACTCCCTTGACCACCGGGAGCAATGGTTTCCGTTTCGATGATAGGCGTGGTGCACCCGCAGGACGTGCGGACGCTACGGACGTGAATGGGTTGGCCATACGGATTCTCGAACAGGAACCGATATTCGGTTTTCGCGGCCTTTGCTACGGTGCCAAAATCATGGCTTGTAGACCGAAACATCTGATTGAACTGGTTGCCGAAAACGGCAGGAGCCCACGCGGCGCACAGAAGCGCCGCGATTGCAATAGATCTCATACTATGGATCTCCACGGACACGGGACACGACAATGGAATCGGGGGGTGGGGATGCTGCGGAATTATTCAGGCGAAGACAAAGTTTGGAGCGAGTCCTCGTCGAAGCATCCTTCAATCTTATGATTGCGGACCGCAGCAGACCACTTTTTCGTTGGAGCGAACCGATTTGAGGCGATGACCTCTCGTCGGTATATCAGCAGGCCGAAGACGCGGAATTTGCTCGTTCTCAACGGTTTTCCAAGGACTGTGCGGCTTTGAGTGGCCACATCGTTTTCTAAAGAGTTTTAGGCGATTCCCGCACAAACGGCACAAATCGAAAAAACAGAACTTCCATCGCGCTCCTCAAGTTTCCAGGGAGAAGGGTCGATGTCGGCTCGATGACGGTCGCATGGACGTGGCGCCTGGATATTCTCAGATCTTTTGCGGGTTTTTCCATGTCCAAACAAACAAAGAATCGATCGCGTAGCACAACGCCGGAAGGCACATCGTCCCGTCAGCCAAAGCTTCTAGGAGTCATGGTGCTCGTGGGAGGTGCGATCAGTACTTGGTGTTGGTACCGACCACTGCCAAAGGATGCGAAGAACGTTGCGAATGGCTTGGTAAGCGTCGCATCGGCAGGGGACATGGCTTCAAAAGAGGACGCTCCCCCTAAATCGCTATGGGGGTTGGAGGGACTCGTGTTCCCCTCGTTTTTCTCCAAGGCCAGTCCTGATAAAAACGATCGTGGCGGTGCAGGCACTAACGTAGTCGCAGTTGGATCTGGTGCCGGGGATTTGCCGGGAGATCTCGTCGGCGACCAAGAGTTGCAATTAACCCCTTACCAACGGCTCGATACTCCACTGAAGGATCGCGTCGCGGGAGAACCGTTGCCAATAATCCCAGTGATGCCGCCACTGCATCGTGGTCCTCCGGCCAAGCCGCCTCTTTGGGTTGATGGTGATGATCTATCCGGCAACCGTTCTGGTCTCATCGCTAGCCAACCCATCGACGCATCATCGCCAACCTCCCAACTGGCGACCAACGCCGCGGATTTGGATGCTCCGAGCCCTTTTCGTATCCCTCCACGCACCGCAACAAGCCCGGTTGCAACACCAGCGGCTCCCGCACCAGCCTTGGCTGAATCAAAGAAGTGGCCCGACGAAGGCTTTCAGCCATCGCAGGTGGGAACATCGTTTCGCCCAGATCGAGGACAGTTGGTATCCGGCAACCAATCCGGAACCGAGGGAACAAGGTCGATCGCAGCCCATGGGCGAGCCCCAATGACCAAAACGGTGGCTCCTGGTTTTAGCGCGAACAGCAACTCGGCTGAAGGAGATCGGGTGATGGCTTTTTCGAGCAATCGCATTCGCACCAAGGAAGTCGAAGAGTTGGAGCCACCGCGTGACCAACGCCTGGACCCTGGGACAGGATCCGCTCCGCCGCAAATCCGCATGCCTGATCCATCCAACGTCATTCGCCAACCCCGAACTGCTTCAGGTTCAAAACTCTAGGTCGCATTCCCGCATCCCGGACGCAAGAATCGCTCAACCGCAGAGGTTCACCTTCGCTTCCGGAAAAGGTTGGCTATCGCAAGGCGTACCAACCGGTAATGAGCATGTGGATCGCTGCCAGACCCGAGAATCCGAGGATCACAAGATCAAACGACCGTTGCGGGATACGAAGAATGATCAACCGACCAATCCACAGTCCGAGTACAATCACCGGCAAAAAGATTGCATTGAGCAAAAGCGTTTGAGGGCGAATCAATCCAAGGTTCCAGCTAAACGGAATTTTCAACACGTTGAGCAGGAGAAAGAACCACGCAGCCGTCCCGACGAACTCTTTCTTGGGTAGTCCGATTGCGAGCAGGAACAAGCCAAAGACGGGCCCTGCTGCATTCGCCAGCATGGTGGTTACTCCGACCAAAATCCCCATGCCCCATGCAAACCAGATCGAATGAGGGATATGGGTGAACCAACTCTCTTTCGTCATGCGGAGGATTTGCATGGCAGCTAGCAGCAAGATGATCATGCCGATCAACGGTCGGTAGTACGATTCTTCGAGTTTATCCATCAGCCACCATCCGCAAATGACGCCGAGAATCGCAGGTGGCATCATCTTGCGAACATAACGCCAATCGGCATCTTTGCCATAGATGAGCATGGCCATAACATCGCCAGCGATCAGCATCGGCAAAACGATACCGGTCGATGCTCTCGCGCCGAAAACATAGGCAAATACCAGGACATGCACCAAGCTCACCCCTGAAAGGCCACTTTTGGTGATACCTATTCCCAACGCCGCGATACCGAGCAGCAGCCATGAAGATGGAGCCATACTTCCCCAATCCTCGAGCAACGACGACCACCAACCAATCATGCCCGTCGCCCTTTACCAGGGTTCGCTTTGCGGTCTGTCATTTCCTGGAGGGCTTCATCCGTGCTTTCGGGATCCACCCGCCGACAGCATTCAATCAACTGGCTATTCAGCGCGTCGAAGGGGGCTTCCCATTCTTCGGGAGTGGTGTTTTCAGGTGCGATGCTGCTTATTTCGTTCAAGAGCAATACAAACCGCAGCACATGCCTAAAAAGCATCCCTTCCTGCTTTTGAAATCCTCGGGCGACAATGTATTTATTGAAGTCGCATTGGAACTCGAGCAACTCGCCGACGACCCATACACCGCGCGTGTAAACGTCGTGAACGCCCGGGAAATCGTATTGGAAAAGCCGTCTTAGCTTTTCGCCGAGCGCCAGTGGTTTCGGGGGCGGGGGGCGGAAGCCGCGATCGTCATCGCGACGCTTTTGGGAATCGTCATCGTCGTCATCTTCATCCCACCGGCCCAACAACTCAGAAACTCCAACCAGTCCGAGTTCCAACAGCTTCGGGTGGAGAATTTCCGTGGCCAAAGGACCGAACGGCAGTTCCTCCGGAGGCGGGACAGGAACCAGTTTGGCAATATTCGCAGGGAGTTCCAACACGCTCTCGAGCGCCTGGATCTTTTCTTTCATGTCCGCGAACTGCAGGTGGCTGATGAGAAACAGTCCGTAGATTGGGTTCAAACTTCGGATCTCGGTTAGCAGTTCGAGGCGAGGAGTGAACTCGACATGATCCGGTCGATACTCGTCCAGTTCGTAGCCCCGCGATGCAGCGTCTTCGGTTGACTTCGCATCGGATGCAACGGTTGTCTCATCGGGCTCATCATCATCGGACTCCAGAGGCACGTCCGGATTGGATGCCGAGAGCGCGGGGATATTCAACCAAGGCTTCGAGACCAAGCCCTCTTTGCCGGTCGCTTTGGTGGGAGCGACCGGTCCTTTGGGTTGTGGTTTTGGAACCAATTCCAAAAAACCGGCGGTCCAAAGCGTCACGAGCATCTGGTTCAACTCCCTCTGAGCGCGCGGAATATCGGTTGGGGGAAGCAATCGTTTCCCGACGAGATCCCTGAGGGGTTGTATGCTTGGGTTTTGCCGCAACATGAATGCGAGGAGACGCCATGGCAGAGGACCTCGGCTGGCGAGTCGCGCTGCGGGGGCCGTGCGCAGTTTCTCGAATTGTTCCTTCGACCAATACGTTTCAGCGGCGCGGCGAGTTGGCATCTTCTTCTTGAGTTGCTTTTTCGCCTTGATCAAATTGGGATCCCGGGTGTCTTCGGGAATTTGGTCGTATTGCAATCGCCATCGGTGGTACTTCACATCATCTTCGTGGGCGAGCGCATACACGAATCCCTCCCGATCAAATTGCGGCCGTCCGGCGCGGCCAAAAATCTGCTGCGCTGTGCTCGCTTCGATGATCTTCTTTTTCCCAAATGGGCCTTTGACCAAGCTCGGCAAGATAACGCTGCGGGCAGGAAGGTTGATGCCAGCGGAGAGTGTTTCTGTACAAACACAGACGCTCAGCAGTTTTTCTTGAAACAGCACCTCCACCATCCGGCGATATTTGGGCAAAATCCCCGCATGGTGGACACCGACTCCCCGTATCAGGATTTGCTTGAGCTTGGGCCCAGCCCCTTCTGAAAAATGGAATGGCTCGATCCGTTTCGTGATGATCGCTTGTCGTTCTTTATCGATCAGCTTCTTTCCCTTGAGCAACTCGGCGACTTGCCAACATTGATCACGGTTGAAACAAAAGACGAGACCCGGTGTCCTGCGGCGCGCGTCGTCTCCTTCGGCGATTCGCTCCAGATGTTCATCCAAATAAGCATCGTCGACCCATTCAAATTGCAGTGGTACTTTCCGGTCCGAACTTTGAACGAGTTCGATATTCCGACCGTGAGACCTCAACAGCCAGCTGCAAAATTCGACCGAATTCCCGATCGTTGCCGACAGCAGCATCAGGCGTATGTGCCGGGGAAGCAGGCCGATGGTCAGCTCCCAGACGATGCCTCGCTCCGGGTCGTTGAAGCTGTGAAATTCGTCCATCACCACCGACGCCACATCGTCCATCGAAACGCCGTCGGGTTGCAGGAGGCGATTGAGTAAAATCTCTGCGACCACGACCAGAACGGGCGCGTCCGGATTCACACGACGGTTCCCAGTAACCAGACCAACGGAAGAAGCAGGGAATCCCCACCGCACGGCAGCTTGTTGGATTTCCTGAAGTTTTTGGTCGGTCAGTGCGATGAGAGGGGTCGTGTAGTAGCACCGTTTTCCCGTCCTGAGGGCTTCATAAATGGCCCCTTCAGCGATCAACGTTTTTCCTGTACCGGTAGGGGCACAGACTAAAACACCATGCTCCGCAGTGAACCAAGCCAACAAAGCTTCCTCTTGGACAGGATACGGAGGGTAGAGCAATCGCTCAAAATACTCCGTCGCCAGACCGTCTCGGTCCAAACACGCGGTAGAGTTAACCGGCCCCGACTTGGTGGTGGAAAGATTTGTGGTTGGAGGATCGGAAGACGGCAATTGCTAGCCCAATTACTTCTGGACCGTAACCCAATGACGGCGGATGGCAAATGAAGTTTTTGATATCAATCCAGAGATCGTATCACAAATTCGCTAGCCTGCGGAGAAACGTTGCGTGAATCGACTTGAACCGGATTCGAAATCGCAATTCGATGGATATGCTCGGAATTACGAAGAAACCCTTCAGCATGGGTTGCGGGTTTCCGGGGAGGATTCCGATTATTTTGCGAAAGGCCGCATGGAGTGGCTTCGGTATCGGATCGGCCGTTTCAAACCTGCAGAGGAACTGAAGTTTGGGATGGATTTTGGGTGCGGGACCGGCAATAGCGTCCGCCATTTATCCAGTATTCTCGGCCTGACCAAGATCGTCGGGTTGGACACCTCCGAGGACTCCTTGCACCACGCGCGCCAGCGGTACAGCCAGATCCATTTCTCGTTTGCAAATCCGTTTGCCTATCGTCCGGCCGGAGATTTGGACATTGTCTTTTGCAATGGTGTGTTCCATCACATCCCCATCGAAGCCAGGCCCAAAGCGCTCGAGGTGATCCGCAGTTCGCTGCGGCCAGGCGGTTGGTTTGCATTTTGGGAGAACAATCCATGGAATCCGGGGACTCGCTACGTCATGAGTCGAATCCCCTTTGACCATGACGCCATCACGTTATCGATCCCGCAAGCGAAACAGATGATTGTCGACAATAAGTTTAATGTTCTTTCCGTCGACACCCGTTTTTACTTTCCAAGAGCTGTAAAATGGATGCGACCGCTCGAAACGTGGCTTTGCAAGCTACCGTTCGGAGCCCAGTATTTGGTATTGGCCCAAAAACCTAAAGAGCCTTCGCCGTAATCAGCGGAGATCGCAAGTGACGTTCAAGAACCTCCGTATCCTTGGCATCTCAATCATCGCCTGCCTCATTTGCTATTCCAACGCGATTCGCTTCCGGTCGACCCGGGATCTCGCACTCGCGATGGATATTATCGGACAAGCGTACGTTGAGCCGGCGGATCCTAAGGACCTATACCGTTCGGCCATGAACGGAATGATGAAGTCACTCGACCCACATTCCAGCTACATCGCTGCTGACTCACTCCAATCGTTTCAATCTTATTTTGAGCAGCAGTTTGGGGGGCTCGGGGTGAGCCTCGATGGTCCCCCGAGACGCCCGTACCTGACCGTGGTCACGACCTTGTTCAATTCACCCGCCTTCCGTGCCGGATTACTCCCGGGAGATGTGATCACGAAAATTGATGACGAAGAAGTCCGTCACAGCATGGTGGAGCAAGTATCGAAAAAGCTTCGGGGCAAGGAAGGAACGTCGGTTACGCTTGAGATCGAGCGAGCCGGAAGCCTTTTCAGCAAAACCATTGTGCGTGAAAAGATCGATGTCGAAAGCGTGATCGGCGATCGTCGACGCGGCGATGGGACGTGGGACTACACCATGCAATACGACCCACGTATCGCTTACTTTCGCATTGAACTTTTCGGTGAAAGGACAGCAAAGGAACTTCAGAAAGCCATCGAGAGTTGCAAAGACACCGCGCGAGGGCTCGTCATCGACCTTAGAGATAACAGCGGTGGTCTTTTGCTCGCGGCAACTGATATTTGCGACATGTTTCTGAACGATGGGCAGATCGTAACCACACGCGGCCGGGACCAAAAGATCGATGAAGAGATCGATGCCAACGTGGGCACGGTCGTACCGAACTCAGTACCGATCGCCGTCATCGTCAATGAAAACTCGGCCAGCTCGAGCGAGATTGTAGCGGCGTGTCTCAAGGATAGACATCGATGCTTCGTTGTCGGTGTCCGCTCTTTCGGCAAAGGGAGCGTTCAGAACGTGATCCCACTCGAGGGAGGGAGGGCGGCATTACGTCTCACGACTGCATACTATTACCCACCTAGCGGCCATCGCATCCATCGCAGGGAAAACCAACCGACGGATGATTGGGGAGTCGACCCCAGCGAGGGCTGTGTGATCGATCTGACAGAGGAGGAGCTTGCCAAAACGATTGCAAGATTTCGCCAAAGGAGCGACCCGTCGGCCAATGGCATGATCCCTCAATCGACCGAGATCAAGCCCTCTAGCGATTCACTCGATCCGAGCCTCAATGACGATGGCCAGTTGCTGCTTGCGGTCCGCAAGCTTCAGGAGGCGATCTCCGGCCAGCCATAAGCATCTTTGGGCCGCCGAATATTTTGGGACGCCGAATATGCAGACGGACGACGGTGACTGCTGGTCGATACGCACCCGCAGGGCATCGCCGATCCGATGGCACCTCGATGGTTGCGGGCGGTTGCGGGTTGCCGGCGGTTGCGGGTTGCCGGCGCATGCGAAAAAGATAACGGCGAAATTTCGGTCGTGTTATCGCTACTTGGTGCCGAGTGAAGCCTTAAGATTGGTCAGCAAGTCAACGGCGTGCTGGATTTCGGCTTTTTGTCGTTCAGGCTCTTGAGGAATCTCTCGCTCGATCGTGAGCGGACCTGTGTACCCGATATCTTTGAGCGTCTTCAAGTACAAAGCGATATCGACTTGTCCTTTACCGAGTGGGACTTCGGCTCCCCACGTCTTCCCGGGTTGATCGCTCCAGGTTGCGTCTTTGCAGTGGACACTGCGAACATACTTGCCAACCTTGCGAAGAGCTTCGATCGGTTCCCCCATGCCGTAGAGAATCATGTTGGCGGGATCAAAATTGATGAAGAGGTTGGGACGCTGTGTATCCGAGATGAATTGCAACAGGGAATCGGCTGTTTCCTGGCCCGTTTCCAAGTGGATCGCTTGTTCGTTTTTTGCCGCGTGATCGCATAATTGCCGAGTCACTTCAACCACATCGAGGTACTCTTTGCTCTTGATGTCGTGCGGGACAACTCCGAGATGCAAACCGACCACATCGCATCCGAGGAGTCTCGCAAAGTCGGCGATCTCCTTCATCTCTTTCAGCCGGGCGGCTCGGGTTTCGGCGGGGACCAACCCGATGGTTTTTTCGACCGTCGGGATATCGGCATAGCTTTCTCCGTCAAACCCACCGAAAACGCAGGTCAGCTCGATGCCGTATTGATCGAGCTTCTTCAGAAACGCTTCGGCCGCTGCGGGAGTTCGACCTGCTGCGTGCGGTGTATGCAGCTGGATCGAAGGGACCCCGAGTTCGCGAGCCACATCGAGATGAACACCAAGCCCTGCGTCGATGCTCGTGAATACACCAATGGACCAAGGGGAGAGAGCCATTGAAAAAGCCTTTCGTGGTGGGATGTGGGAAAGAAAGGTGGGTGGGGAAGAGATCAAAGCATACGCGATCGGGCCATCGCGTCTTCTGCCATTCGAATGAAACGTTGGTCCCCCGTCCCTGCGTAAGCCCGCTGATAGGTCACGCTGAGGAGAGTGAAATTAAAGGACTCCGAAGGTTCCAGCTCGCATGCCTTTTCAGCATGCGCAACCGCCGATTCGTGCTTGCCAGCAGCCGTGTAAATGCGAGCGAGTGTCATGTGCGAAAGGACGTGTCCCGGCTCATCAGCCAGCAAAGCCACCAAGAGCTGCTCCGCTTGATCGGACTGGCCAGCGTCCTTGAGTTTTTCGGCTTGGTTGTAGCGTTCGGAGATCGAGGTCATGATTGGTTTTTGGAAGGGCAATTTGCAAAAAGGAAAAGATATCCGATTTCAGTCGGGTCGTCCCATGAACGGCGGGAGCCAATGTGGATTTTCGGCGGAATTGTAACGTTCCGGCGATCCCCTTCAAAGCGGACGCGGGGAGAGATCCCGACCGTCCGGTGGGATTCGTCGACATGGGGACCGGTTGCAACGCTTGGTTCGACGGGATGGTTTGGAATCGCTGATTGGCGTAGCAAACCGAGGTGATCCTGTTAAGCTTTTCCGAACGGTGGAATCCAAACGGTGCAAGGAATCCAAACGGTGGCACACGACGAGAAACGCAAAGGAAACGAACCAAGTGGAAATTTGGCCTGCGATCGACTTGCTCGGTGGAAAATGCGTGCGGCTCCAACAAGGGGACTACGCTCGCGACACAATCTTCAGCGACCGGCCGGGAGAAATTGCCTCGCGTTGGTTTGATGCTGGATCCCAACTGCTCCACTGCGTCGATTTGGACGGTGCCAAAACTGGAAGTATCGTCAACGAGCCCGCCATCCGGCAGATCGTGGCTGCCTCCCAAGGCAAACCGGTGCAGCTCGGCGGAGGTGTCCGGGACGAAGCCACCATAAAACGCTTGCTGGGGTTGGGCCTACAGCGACTCGTGGTCGGAACCGCAGCCCTCAAAGATCCCAAGTGGTTCGCATCCATGTGCGAACGATTCCCAGGTCATATGGTTTTGGGGGTCGACGCGAGGGACGGAATGGTCGCCACCGAGGGCTGGCTGGAGACGTCGACGACGCCTGCCACCGAATTGATCCAGAGGATCGGAGAACACACCCAGGCCTGCGTTGCCGTCGTGTACACGGATATTTCACGCGATGGGATGCTCGAAGGCCCGAACCTCGAATCCCTGGCTGTGGTGCAGGCTTGCAGCCCGTTCCCAGTGATTGCTTCCGGGGGAGTCACGACCCTGAAGGATGTCGAAGACTTGATCCGCCAAAAGACGCACGGTGCCATCATTGGCCGAGCCCTCTACGAAGGGCGGCTCGATCTCAAAGAAGTACTTAAACTCGCTTGATTGCAGGGCCCGTCCCACTCCCGCCGCGCGCGGGCAACCTCGCTTTAGGTAATGTGCGGAGCCGCTTCATTAGGCAAACCGATACCGGTTCCTGGTCCGAACAGATTTAGGGAATCCTCGAGATACCCTTGTTCCGGTCGAATCTTTAGCGGTACACTACAAGTGAGGGTAGATGCGAACCATCTCCCGAGGGAGTGCGAGTAACGCACAGGCGGTCCCGCGTTTTTTTGCAATTGCCGACCGATGGTTCGGCGCGGCACAGATATTTCTGGAGTTTGTCGAATGAAGAAAGTTGAAGCTGTTGTTCGCCACTTCAAACTGGAAGACGTCAAAAACGCGTTGACTGAAAAGGGCATTCATGGAATGACCGTGAGCGAAGTTCGAGGTTATGGCCGTCAAAAAGGTCATACCGAAATCTATCGCGGCACCGAGTACGCCGTTGACTTTGTTCCAAAAGTGAAGATTGAAGTGGTATGCGCTGATGGCAATCTGCAGTCGGTGATCGACACGATTGTCAAGACAGCACAGACGGGCCAAATCGGCGACGGTAAGATCTTCGTTTCTGACCTTCAGAACGCAGTCCGAATCCGAACCGGTGAACAAGGAGAAGACGCGCTGTAATTCGTTGCAAGCGCGGTTAGCCTGACTTGTCCTCTCTCCATCCCCAGGTCATTGAAGCGCGTACGCAACTTGCGGAAGCGCGTCTGAAGGCTTCAAATCTCCATGCCTCAGGTGTCACGGGGCCTCAGGTTTGTCTCGCTTGGGCTGATTCTGTCGACGCGATTATTCGTCGGCTGATCGAAGCCGCGAGCGAAGGCTCCGAGGCCGATCCGTCTGCCTATTCATTGATTGCACTGGGTGGCTACGGACGCAGAGACCTAGCGCCGTTTTCCGATATCGACTTGATGCTGCTGCACCGCGGAGTCAAAGAGAACGACGTTTCTCTTCTGGCTCGCAAAGTGTCCCAGATGATTGTCGATGCGGGATTCCAGCTGGGCTTCTCCGTTCGTACACCGTACCAGTGTCGGCAGATTGCTTGGTCCGATGCAACCGCATTGACGGCGCTCGTCGAAATGCGATTGCTGCACGGGTCCCAGTCCCTTTACGACCATTTCGAAAACTCGATCCGGACCGGAGCCAAACGACGTTGGCGATCCCTCTCCGCGATGATCGAAAAGGAACGCATTGCCGAGAGGCAAAAATATGGCGAGACGGAGTTCCTGCTCCACCCCAACGTCAAACGATCTCGAGGGTGTCTGCGCGATGTGCAGATCGTTCGCTGGATAGGTTTCGTTTGCTTCGGTGAAAAGAGCCCTGAGCAATTGGTCGATATGGGACTGCTCGCTCCCGAGGACTTTACGGCCATCCGAGACGGATACCAGTACCTGCTCCATCTCCGTAACCAGCTTCATTTCACCTCGGGCCGCGCCCAGGACTCCCTGGACAGAAGCAAACAAGTGGAATTAGCGAGGTGGCTTGGGTTCCAAGGCACCGATGGCGTCCTCCCCGTCGAAGAGTTCATGCAACAGTTTTTTGAGCGGACCAGCGAAGTCCGATACAGCTCGGCAAACTTCGTCGGCATGGCGCGTTCACGGCTATCCCCCTTCGGCTTTTTGCTTCAGTTTCTATGCATCCCTGTCGGCAAAAACCTAAGGCTTGGATTCAAGGAGGTCTGGTCGACTCGCAAGGGACTCTCGCAATTGCAATCCGACCCAGCCAAGGTTCTGGAGTTGATGCAAATCTCCAATCGCTTCAACCGACGCATTGAGCACCGTACCTGGCGGACCATCCGCCAAGGAATGTTGCGACGTGTCGGCGGGCAAATGGGATTCGAAACCATCGACCGCTTCCTGGATCTGATCAGCAAACCAGGCCGATTGGGTGAGATCCTGCGGCGACTGCACGAACTGAGAGTGCTCGAGCAAATCATCCCCGCCATGCGCCACGCCCGCTGCTTGTTGCAGTTCAATGAGTACCACAAGTACACGGTCGATGCGCACTGCATCCGCTCGGTCGAATGCGCTGAAGAGTTCATCAAGCGGGATGATTTTTTGGGCAAGCTCTACCGGGGCCTCAAGAACAAAATGCTCCTCCACTTGACGCTCCTCCTTCACGACTTAGGAAAAGGCTTCATCGAGGATCACAGCGAAGTCGGTCAAGTGATCGCTGAGGAAACGGCGAGGATGCTCAAACTCTCCGATGCCGATCGCGAACTCATTGTCTTTCTGGTCCATCAACACCTGCTGATGACCCACGCCGCGTTCCGATTTGATTTGACCCAAAGCTCCACCATCGTCCGATTCGCCCAACAAGTCGGTAGCCTCGAACGTCTGCAACTGTTGACCTTGTTATCCTGCGCCGATCTCGCCGCCGTCGGACCCGGCGCACTCAACGACTGGAAACTCAACCTGATCCAACAGCTCTACGACGCAACCGAAACACAACTCACCTCTGGCAACAACCCGGACAAAGAATCCAGCACCCATGCCGCGTTGCGGACGACGTTGCTCGCCCAGCGAACGTCTCACGAACGGGACGATCCATGGTGGGCTGAGCAAATCGCTGCAATCCCAGCGACCTACCTCGCCCAAGTCAAACCGAAGGATCTGTTCGAAGAGCTGCGCAGGATCAAACGCCTCTCGTCGGAGCAACCAGCACAAGCCTGGGGGCACTACATCCCTGCCCGCAATGCGACCGAGTACGTGGTGGCTGTGCACCCGGACCGCGCGTCGGGCATTTTTCATCGCGTCACCGGCGCGTTGACCAGCCAAGCTCTCAGCATCCTATCGGCGGAAATCCACACCCAGCCAGGCCCATTCGCTTGGGACAGGTTTGTCGTCGACGACCCAGACTACGGTGGATCATCGCCACCCTATCGCATCGCAGAAGTTTGCAAAACGATCGTGGATTCCATTCTGGCAACCGAAACAGCCCCGCCGTCGTTCCGCCGCGTTTGGAAAACCAAATCCACAGTCGAAGCCTCCGCCGCTCGAACCCAACCCACCCAGATTCGATTCGACAACAGCACCTCGGACGACTTTACCATCATCACTGTCTTTGCGTATGACCGCACCGGCTTGCTGTACGATATTTCAAAAACCTTGTTCGACCTGCAGTTGGACTTGCAAATCGCCAAAGTCAGTACGCATCTCGACCAAGTGGTCGACGTTTTCTATGTGACCGATGTCGACGGAAAGAAAGTCAGCGAACCAACGCGACTGTACACCTTGAGACAAACCCTGTTGCGGGCCATCGAAACCCAAAAGGTCGAATAGAATTGCCAGTCCAAAATCGCCACGCCCGGTCGAGTTGGACGAGTACGATCACAGGGTCGTTTTGCTCTGTGCTTTTTTACAGTTGGATTTTTTATAGCTGGGTTTTTTATAGCTGGGTTTTTTATAGCTGGGTTTTGTAGAGCAAGGCAACGCACTGCGCGGTCGCTAATTCGCCTCGACCGATCTCGCCAATCCCCTCCCCCGTCTTTCCCTTCAGCGATACCTCGTCCACCGTAACGTCGAGAATCGTCGCGATGCGTTGCCTCATGGCGAGTTTATGATGCGCGAGCTTGGGCTGTTCGATTTGCACGACCGCATCGAGATTGATCAACTCCCAACCCGCATCGCGCACCGCCTGCATCGCTTGCGAGAGCATCTCTGCCGAGTCCCGCCCGCGATTGGCTTCATCGGTATTGGGGAACAACTGGCCAATGTCAGGGAGCCCAGCACCACTAAGGACGGCATCGGTGATCGCATGCAGCAACACATCGGCATCCGAATGACCAACAAAATGCAAATCGACATCGAGCCGTATGCCTCCCAAGACCATGGGGCCTCCCGATGCGATTCTGTGAGAATCGAACCCAAGACCCACGCGCAACCGCTTGAATGTCTCCACGGCATAATTCCTTTGTTTGTTGCTTTCGAGCGGTGATGACGTTCGTCGATACGGAAATTACTGAACGAACTACTGAACGCCAGATGGATTGAAATAGGAAGGCTCTTTGCCTGCATGCCATTTAATGTTACAGCCGATACTGGGCCGCTGCTCTGCGGGTGCGCTCTGTCCTGACAAAATCAAATCCAAGGCGTTGCGCAGGTTCTCTCCAGTGACAGGGAGGCCATTCTTCGGTCTCGAGTCGTCCAACTGGCCACGGTATGCGAGCTTTCGATGCGCATCGAAAACAAAGAAGTCGGGGGTGCATGCCGCCCGGTACGCTTGTGCCACTTCCTGGGTCTCGTCGTACAAATACGGAAAATCATAACCCTGCACCTTGGCTTCTTCCTTCATCGCCTCCGGCGAATCGTCTGGATAGGTCGACACATCGTTCGAACTGATACCGACCAGCTTCACACCCTTGCTCGCGTAATCGCGCGACAATCGCACCAACTCCGCCGCAACATGCTTCACAAACGGACAGTGATTGCACATGAAGACAACCACCAAGGCCTTCCCATCCGCGACATCCTCAATAGAAACGATCGAACCATCGACATTCGGAAGTCGAAAGCCGGGAGCTAAAGTTCCTAGCGGCAACATCGTACTGGCTGTTTTTACCATGGCAAATTACTTACTGTTCTTTTCAACGATTCTAAAAATCATTCGGGATGCTCTGCGTTGGAAATCTCCAACAAACTCAAGCGGTTCCTCGTCTCGACGGACTCCGATTGTACCAAAACGAAGTTGCACTAAGAAGATGCACTAAAAGAAGCGTCCCACGGGCCAGATGCGACCGAGATCGTTGGCGAGTTTTTACCGCCAGTTCATGCCGTGAGTTTTTACCGCGAGTTTTTTTCTGCGAATTGATGATGTCACGGTTGGCAGTTTTGAAAACATCAAGCCGTCACACCGCAAAATGTTTGGGACTCGTTGCGAGGTGAGCAACGGTACGCAATGCGGCACCGGGACGCTTGCGGCTCGCCGCTTATAATTTCTTCGGATCGAGGACGACGTGTTTGATCTTTTTGCGGTTCCATGTGTAGGTGATGTGGATCAAACCGTCGGATGTTTGGATCACCGCAGGGTAACTGAACTCGCCTGGTTCCGACTCTAGAACCACCGAAGAATCCCAATGAGAGCCGTTCTTCGAAATGGCGACATTCAGCGGTGTTCGCTTCCCACCCCACTCCCCCGGCGTCCCTTGGACGTGATTGTAGACAATCAAATGCCGGGAATCCGCCAACGTAACCGCATCGATACCAGAGTTGTTGTTCGGCAAACTACCCAGACGCAACGCGGACCATGTCCGCCCATCATCTTTCGTCTCTAGTTCAAATATTTTGTCTTGTCGCGAACGCCCGATGGCTAACCAGTGCTCTTCACCTAGTTTGAGCAGACTAGGCTGGATCGCTTGTACTCCCACGCCATCGTTCAAAGCATTGGTTCTGTTCCACGTCTTTCCTCGATCCGAAGTCCATTCGAAATGCGCTGACCACTTGCTGTCCTCTTCGTCCGACTCGGTACTGGAGGGGCACAACCATGTCCCATCCTTCAGCTCCACGGGCTTGTTCTTGATGGGGCCTAGAATCCCTGGAGGCAATCGTGTCGGGGTACTCCATGAAATGCCTCCGTCGTTGCTGGTGGTCATCATTCCCCACCACGTCTGCGGCGTTGGACCGACTTTGTAAAACAGGATTAACGGCTGCTCATCTCCATCGGAACGACTCTTGGGTTGAAACAACACCGGGTTCCACGTCGGGTAGCGTTGGGTGGGGCTCTGCACCGAGTTGCGATCGCCACCACGCTTTTCGTCACCCTCGATGCTCTTGACCACACCGTTGGCGACCTCTACCGGTTCTGTCCACTTCCCATCAATCCTTCTCGCAACCCAAATGCCTACGTCGGGATGCTTTTCGTGGGTGCCTCCGAACCAAGCAGCCACGAGATGGCCTCGGGACTCCTCGATGGTCGAGGCGTGACAGCTAGGAAAACTCGCTTGGTCGTAGATAAACTCAGAAAGTATTGACGGCGGATTTGCCTTCGAGTCTTGGGCACCCCCCTGCGCACATACCCCGAGCATCGCCATGGCAACAGCGATTCGGACAGACAATTCACGAACGAGACATCGATTGAAAACGGGATTACCTTCGATTGGCTGCATGATAAAAAAGACCGAAAAGAATCATTGGGTGAGGCTGGTATTGGCGGCTCGGTGCGAAAACCACGAAGGCTACAGTGTACGATTTATCGCAGCTTATTTTAACGAACGGTGAGGCCGATTGTTAATCGGCT
>CAIYZV010000012.1 GCA_903930765.1 uncultured Pirellula sp. | reverse complement strand
CGATTCTTTGCCAGGAGTGGGAACCAGACGCGCGCCGGCATTCCGTGCCAAAATCGGGGCATCAGCGCAGAATAGGCATAACTTTTGGGTGTGGCTTCCTTGACCATCCGAAAACCGTATCAGCAATCGTGGGAGTTTTGTCGCGGCGGTGAAATCAATCTCGGTGCAATCATTGTACAGGGTGTGGATTGCGGCCAGGAACCCTAACCGAAACCCGTACGGGGTGCAAAGTTACCAATTTGGCCCGAAAACCGATATAGACACTGCGGCAGAAAGACAGGTAGTTTTCACGACCAAAACCGGCCTCGAAGCAATGCAGGCCGATTTAGAACAAAGAATCTCTGCCGGATCAACCATGTCTCCGTGGACCAAACTTTTTTACCAGTACCGCGACGCGATCGTCCCAGTGTCGATTATCGCGTGTATTGTCGTAATCATGGTTCCACTCCCCCCGTGGTTGTTGGATTTGCTTTTGTCGGCCAACATTGCCATCGCAGTCGTGATCCTTTTGACCACGATCTATGTCGGCTCGCCCCTTGAGTTCAACATCTTTCCAGCCATGTTGGTGGCGACGACGTTGTCTCGTTTGGTATTGAACCTAGCGACGACGCGATTGATTCTAACCCGGGATGGCAGTGCCGGACCGAGTGCCGCTGGTCACGTGATCGAGGCCTTCGGGGCCTTTGTGACCGGAGACCGGCTCGAGGTGGGTATCATTCTGTTCATCATCATCTTTTTGATCAACTTTATCGTTATCACCAAAGGTGCGACACGTATCGGCGAAGTTGCCGCGCGATTTGCGTTGGACGGGATGCCCGGTCGACAGATGGCCATCGATGCCGATTTGAGCGCCGGGGCCATCGATGAAAAAGAAGCCCAACGCCGACGCGAAGAAGTAACACGACAAGCCGATTTCTACGGGGCGATGGACGGTGCTAGTAAATTCGTCCGCGGCGATGCGATCGCCGGTATCGCGATCACCGTGCTCAACTTGATCGGTGGTCTGTACATGGGTTACATGTACTTTGGGATGACGATCGCACAATCCGCGCATGTTTATTCCAAGCTAACCATTGGCGACGGTTTGGTTAGCCAAGTGCCAGCGTTCTTGATCTCGTTGGCAGCCGCATTGCTCACCACCCGCAGCACACAAAAATCCGATTTTTCGGGCGAGTTCATCCGCCAGATCTTTTCAAAGCCTCCCGCGCTGATCGTATCGGGGGTTTTTCTTTGCTTGATGGTTTTCACGAAACTGCCCGCGCTACCGATGCTCACCATGGGTGGCGGATGCATCGGATTGGCATTGCTCCTGCAAAAGCAAACGCGGGACGAAGAGAAGATGGTCTCCAAACGCAAATTAGATGCGGAACAGCTACAGAAAGCGCCCGCCGAGAAGAAGGTCGAGGATTATCTCGAAGTCGATCCACTCCGATTGGAGCTCGGCGCTCGTTTGATCGTTCTCGCCGATCCGAATCGAGGCGGCGATTTGATGAAGCGGATCTCGACCGTGCGCGCCACATTGGCCAGCGAGATGGGTGTGCTGCTCCCCATGGTGCGGATCAAAGACCGAATGAGTCTGCCCGAATACAGCTACGAACTCTCCATGGCAGGCAACCGTATCGCTAGTGGAACGCTACGACCCGATCGGTTGCTGGCCATCGACAAAGGACTGACACTCGGCAAGATCGAAGGTGAAGAGACAACCGATCCTGCATTTGGCCGGAAAGCGTATTGGATTGAACCGCGAAATCGCCAACAAGCCGAAATGTATGGTTTCCATGTGGTCGAGTGCGGTTCGGTCCTCGCAACCCATGTCCAAGAAACCGCGCGGCGCCATGCGGATGAATTGCTCACCCGCGATGTGACAAAGCAACTGATCGACCAGCTTAAGAAGACGTCTTCGACCGTGGTCGATGAACTGATCCCTGGGGTGATGAAACTGTCGGACGTGCAGCAGGTACTGCAGACGTTGCTGAAAGAGGATATCCCCATCCGTCAATTGGGAATGATCCTGGAAACACTCGGAGACTACGCGCACCGAATCAAAGATCCGCTATGGCTCACCGAGTATGTGCGGCATCGCATGGCCCGAACCATTTCCCATCGCTATCGCGACGAAACAGGAACACTTCGCGTGATCACTCTCGATCCAGCGATGGAAGATCGTATCGCCGCAGGGACCGAACAATCCGATCGAGGCGTGTTCATTCGAATGTCCCCCGAAGCAGTCAGCAAAACATGCTCGCGCATCGCTGACCAGCTGAAAAAGCTGGATGCACTCGGTCGACCGAGATGCGTTCTCGTCAGTCCAAAGATCCGTGTTGCTTTGCGTCAAATCACCCAAGAATCCATCTCCGACTTGAGAGTCCTGTCCTACAACGAAATCGCTCGCGATACGACGATCGAGTCCGTAGGCATGGTCAGTGATCAAGCATCGCCATGACACAGCCCATCCAAATAAGAACGTTCCGAGCCAAATCACTCTCCGAGGCGCTCGCCCGGATCCGCCGTGAACTAGGCCCCGACGCGGTCATCCTCGAAACAAAACCAGCCGCAAGATCGCTGCTGGGACTCGGCAACAATCGCATCTCAGTCACCGCCACGTCCAACTCACCCTCTGCCCATCCCCAAGTATCTGCTCAACCACCCGAAGGGACACTCGAGCCCTCCACCGATCCATCGCCGGAGTCGGATCCACCGGGGATCACGTCTTGCGATAATCCTGGTGGCCTAGGAGCCGATGATGATCCCACGACGAGCGGGACGGACCAAACCCACCGCAACGACCTGTTCGGGACTTCGGCGTTGCCAATGCGATTTATTCGCTCATCAGGACTCAGGCGAACGAAGGACGAGTCAAATCCCTTTTCAGGTCCGTACCTCGAGTTCGCTGCAGAATTGGCACAAACGGACCTCGATCGCGATCTGATCCATGCATGGCTGTTGGAAGCCAATGAAATCCTCGGAGATCAAGTTACCGACTCCTGGGTGATCCGTGCGCTCATCGCACAATGGATCCGCGGATCGCTCAGCGTTTCGGCTCCTATCAGAGAGTGGTCGCAAGGCCAGGAACGAATCGCTTGCATCGGTCCCTCGGGACATGGCAAAACCAACTGCGTTGCCAAACTCGCAGGGCTGGTTTCGCAGTCTCTCGGCTGGGTACCAGGCATCCTCTCCTGCAATGCGTCGGGAACCAACTCCGCAAGCCGACTCGCAGAGTACTGCTCCATGATGAATTGGCCATTTTTGCATATTGATTCTCCACACGCAGTACCCTCGACCCTCCAGCAGATGGAGTCCTGCGACATCCTGCTGATCGATGCCCATTCCGGTACCATCGGCGACACGGAAACCCAACAGAAAACCTCTGAGTTACTGACAAACCTCGCGACGACGCAAACCCACTTGGTCATGAGCGCAACGTCGTCCGCAGTCTCCTTTCGTCGAGCCTTGGAATGGTACGAATCGTACACTCCTACCGATCTATTGATGACCAAACTCGACGAGGCATGCGGGTTGAGCGCGATCTATTTGAGCCTTACTCAAGCCAATTTGCCGCTTGGCTTTATTTCTACAGGGCATAGAATCCCAAGTGACTTTTTACAGCTGGATAGCAGCAAGCTGGTCCAGTGCATCCTCGGCATCTAAGCCATCCGGCATCTAAGTTTTCCCTATGCTCGTCTTTGACAATCGTTTCGTGCGCGAACTTCCTGCCGAGGAAGCTCGCAACGACGCGTCCACTTCTTCGGGTACGGCACCCACGCATCACTCCCCTGTGGATTCACCTGCATCGGAATTATCACCGATCGAGTCCCGTCAAGTTTTCGGCGCGTGCTATTCATGGGCCGCGCCCAAACCTCCATCGCAGCCGAAGTTGTTGGCGTATTCCCAGGAAGTTGCCGAGAGACTCGGGATGGACGATGCCTTCGTTCACTCCGACCCATTTCGACTCGCATTTTCCGGGCATACGCTCCTTCCAGGCATGCAACCGTTCGCCATGTGCTACGGTGGGCACCAGTTCGGCCATTGGGCAGGTCAATTAGGAGACGGTCGTGCGATCAATTTGGGAGAGATTGTCAACGCCCATGGCGAACGCTGGATGCTGCAACTCAAAGGTGCCGGCCCCACTCCCTATTCGCGACGCGCGGATGGCTTTGCCGTTCTTCGATCGAGTTTGCGAGAGTTCCTATGCAGTGAAGCCATGCATCATCTCGGGGTACCTACGACCAGAGCACTGTCCTTGATCCAGACCGGCGATTGGGTTGTTCGGGATATGTTTTACGATGGTCGGCCCCGCCGAGAACCGGGCGCGATCGTCTGCCGCGTCGCCCCAACCTTTGTCCGATTCGGCAACTTTGAAATCTTTGCCGCACGAAAAGATGTTGCCAACCTGCGCAAGCTCGTCGACTACGTCATTCGAGTCGATTACCCACACTTGGCCGCTCTATCGCAAACCGATGTAACGCAAACCGGTATGGTCCATGATACCTCTGCTCCCGGGTTGAAAGGATCAACCGAGCTTCCGAGTACGGAATTGAACGAAGCGATTTATGCTGCTTGGTTTGAAGAGATCTGCCGCCGCACCGCGACCATGATCGTGCACTGGATGCGCGTCGGCTTTGTCCACGGCGTTATGAACACCGACAACATGTCGATCCTAGGACTGACCATCGATTACGGACCGTATGGGTGGCTGGAGGACTACGATCCCTCCTGGACCCCGAACACGACCGATTTCGAAGGCCGACGCTATTGCTACGGCCAGCAACCTCAGATCGCCTACTGGAATTTAGCCCAACTCGCAAATGCCATAGCACCGCTTTTCACGGAGTCGGAGCCTTTGCAAGTCGGACTGCATGCCTATGTTGACCAATTGCAAACCGATTGGAATCAATGCATGGCCAACAAGCTCGGTTTGGCTACGTTTCAGCCAGGTGATAGTGGCGGAGCAGGCGATGATGGCTTATCCGAAGGACTCTTCGATCTTCTCAAAGCTGCCGAGATCGATATGACCTGGTTTTACCGGCTTCTCGCCGACTACCCATTGGAATCGGTACGCGACCAATCCATGGAGGAGCGGGTTGCGAAAGTCCGGGAGCATTTTGCACCCGCCATGTATCGAGAGGCGGACCAAGCTTCCGCGTGGAGCGTTCAGTGCGCTCGTTGGCTGGTTCCATACGCCGAACGCGTCGCCGCTGAAGCACTAGATGCCACCCAACGTCGCGAACGGATGAATCGAGTCAACCCAAAGTATGTCTTGCGGAACTACCTTGCGCAAATCGCCATCGACGCTGCCGAAGCCGGCGACAATTCGGAATTGCTGGCGTTGCACGATGCATTGCGACGCCCCTACGACGATCAGCCGGGCAATGAGCGCTTCGCGGAAAAGCGGCCGGAATGGGCACGGCAACGGGCGGGCTGCTCGATGCTCTCGTGCAGTTCCTAAAGCCATTGATCGAATGCTTATCTCAGTTGGGTTTCCTCGATCACCCATTGCAAGTAACTCGGCTCCACCCATTCCACCATCCGGAGCGTGATCTCAGGTGTTGTGTACGGATGGGATTGTCGCAGCAACTCGATGGCGCGCTGCGACGCCATCGATGTTGTTTTGAGGATCAACTTAACCTCGTCCCCTTGTTCCATGACCCCTTGCCACCAGTAGGTACTCCGAAGGGTTTCGGAAACTTGAGCGCACGCCACGGCCCGCGCTTGCACCAAGCACCGAGCGATCGCGTCGGCGACTTGCGCGTCGGGAAGCGTGGTAGCAATCTCAACCAGACAGCACTTTGGCTGCGAACCAGCCGCCAACGACAAATCACCCGGCTGCTCGGCGATCGTTAAGGGGTTTAAGGAATCGGGCTGGGGGTCACTCAAGCCAATCCTCGCTCGATCAGCAAGCGTTCCTGATTTTCCTCAACGAGAATTTCGCGATGCAGATCGCGAAAACGCTCCGACATATCTGCGATCTCATCGCGCTGAGGATCGTAGGTTTGGACATCGTGAATCAACGTGTCGAGCAAATCGATCAATCGGCATTGATGGCACTCGATCTCACGAAGATCCGAGTAGAGGCCGGGTCGAAGGGAAGCGACATTTTCTAAATACCCTTCACCGGCGACGCGAGTGAAGTGCTGGTCGAGCGTCCAGCGGAAGCTCACCAAATGCTCCATCAGTTTGCTCCAAGCGGTCCGTTGATGCGGATGGTTCAACCATGTTTGAAAGTCGCATTCGACTTCCAAAAGAGACTCTTCGATCCCAGATTGGCTGTGATCGAGGCACATTTTGAGACCTTGATTGCGTGCGTCTAACCGATCCATAACCCACACCTCATCTTGGCAAAGAGTACGACTTGGGATCAAACGGAGACATGACATCAGTTGTTAGTGTGGCAGAATTTCGGCAACGCCGTCAAGCAATTTGAGTTTTTTCGGAGTAGAAGCCATAAATTTCCGTGAGGCCCATGGAATCGCATGGCGTTTGAGTCAGCGAATTGATTCGGAGGGGTTGGGGACTTTACCCGAGTTTACCGAGCGCAGAAGAACGTGCTCGACCAAAATGGTGGGCATCGATAGCCATTCCGAGTCCGTGCGGAAGTGCATCGCCTCTACGCAATTTTCAAGTTCAATCGCCGAGATTGGGCTGCGTGGCCTTTTCGATCGAACGACCCTCGAGGAGAATCAGGCTCGAGACCGATATCTCCCCGTCGGTATGCCTCTGCCAAGGCGAGTTGCACATCGGCTTCCTTGAGCAAGGCGATTGCCCGTTGCTCGATCACACTTGCCTTCATGAGTTGTGTTCGAGCGACGGCTTGACAACGTCGCCCCTCGGCATCGGAAATGCTAACGAGCATATCCGCCTCGGCTTGATCGATCGCCAATCTCGCTCCGATGTTCGTGCCGACAGAAACAATCGCCACATCGATGGAAACGATATCGAACATCGTGTTTTCGCTCAGCTCATTGGCTCGGGAGCCGGAGGATATCAAGGAGGGTAACGCCAGAATATCGGTATGTTTTTCGGATGCTCCGATATTGGCGACGATACTCTCGCCAACACGTGCGATGATGGTTTCTTCGGTCGCCCCACCGATAAGCTTCTCCATGTTCGTCCGAACGGTTACGCACACGCTGACTCGCAACTCCACTCCGTCTTTGGATACTCCACTAAGTGTTGTTCTCGTTGTGCCACTTGCGATTGGGCAGCGGATTACTTTGGGGAACACGCGTGCTTGAATGGCCGCCAGCACATCCCGGCCAGCCAAATCGATGGCGGCCGCCGCATCAAAATCGAAAACCAAACCCGCGCCATTGGCGACAACAAGCGATGTGACAACCTGGTCGACGTTTCCACCAGCCAGCGCGTGGGCTTGCAACCGTTGTGTGGTCATGCCTCCCGGCCCATGATCGATCCGTAGTCCCGCTTGCCGACCCATGACCTTTGCGTTGACGATGGTCTTGAGGTCCAGGCCCAGCAGAGTCATGGCGATCAGACTTGCAAAACTTACGTCCGCGTTTGCGAAATACGCCTGAAGCCAGTAGGAACCCCATTTTGCGATCGCGCCGATCGCAACTAATGCAACACTGACAACGGCCAGAAGGAACCCAATCCAGAGCACACTCGATGGTGTCACGGAAATGCCTATCGCCCGATCCGAGCTAATTTTTTTGTGCTGGCTCGACAGCACGATAATCGGAGTCCATCAAGCGAGGGACACTGCGTTTGTCGCTGCAACGGCAAAGCCAAACGGCAAAGCCAAACGGCACAGATTCAACCTAGCACGATTGAGTGTCGATACAAGGCGCAAACGCTACAACCCCTCGGATTCAATCAATTAATCGGCGATTGCTAGTACTTTCAAATAAAACCATCTTCGCGGATAGTTCTGCGGAGCTTAGGCGGCGACCGCGGTCTTTCTCATGGCGTTCATGATCATTGTGAGCACGTTCTTATGGTTTCAGGTCCAGCCGCTCATCAGCAGGTTTATCATGGCTTTGTGTAAAGGTGGACCGACGGTCTGGACGACGGCTATGCTCTTTTTTCAATGCATTTGGTTCGGCGTCTATGTTTAGGCACAATCCAATCGAACTCCTTCGTGTTCGAGAAGCCATTTCTTGATCGGCAATCCTCCTCCAAACCCGGTCAACGATCCATTGCTTCCTATAACCCGATGGCACGGCAAGACAATGGGGATCGGATTGCGTCCATTGGCAGATCCAACGGCTCGAACAGCCTTTGGCGAACCCACTCGGATCGCCAAGTCGGAATAACTCCAAGTTTTACCGTAGGGGATACTGGCGAGTTGGTTCCATGTTCGTTGCTGAAATTCAGTCCCATCGAAACTTATTGCCAATTCGAACGTCTTTATCTCTCCTGCAAAGTACTGCAGCAACTGCTCCCTGGCTTGCCTGGTAGGACTGCAATCCCGAAGCCAATCGCTGATGTGCTTGGGTGGGTGCTTGTTGCTGTCGAACAAAACATACCTTAATCCCCGCTCATCCACGGCAACTCGAAGCTTGCCAATTGGCGATTTAAATTCATCAAACCACATGGTCATCCCCTAACGACTTATCGCTTGGCAATTGTTATCGCTCGGCAATTGCCAACCATGTAGGACGGGGCAGGCTCGCCGCGGCTGCTACACTACTCAAAGTCGAATACCACCACTAATTGGATTCGCTTGGTTAAACCGTCACGAGTGCCAAGAACTTCGCGTTCATTCTTCTGCCTGAGGGTACTGACTGAGGATTCTGATCGCACCGCCGAAAGAACGCTCATTTGCTCAAAGGTCGGATCACTCCCCGTCGATGTTTGGATGGACCGAATTTTTCCAAGTCGTAGTCCAGAGGACTGGGCAATCAACTCCGCTTGGGCTCTTGCCTTTTTCATCGCTTCGGCAAAAGCGGCTTTTTCCTGCTCTGGCAACAATTCTCCCACATAGTAGAGCTGATTGCTCGGGGATGACTGGACCTGATAGGAAATGTAACTTGAGCCATTACCTAAAAGTGGTTCTACGAGACTCTGCTCTTCTTCCGTCAATTCCGCCCGCAACTTTTTCCCAGTAAGGTCTTTTTGTTCGTACAGCCTCTTCACTTTGGATGGCAGAAGACTTGCAGCCTCCTCCGATTCCTTTTCCAGGTTCCAGTCGACAACAAGTGTTGCGTCGGCCGCATAGACAACAGGCAACTCCGAGTCATCTTCGTCATCCAAATTTGGGAGTGGAAACTGGCCTCTCATCGTTGGGTTCATATTTCGCATTTGAATTATCTGACTTCGCGCTGCCTTTCTCGAAGCATCGGGATCTTCGACTCCAGGGATCCCTGCAGTCACCAGCGGCGATGAAAATTCAATTGCAGAATCGTCGACTCCAAACGTCTTTAGCTCCTTCCTTACAGCTTCCTGATGCTTCTTCATCGTTTTCAGGACACTCGCTTCATCGCGAGTTTCGACCCGAATCGGTAGCATCAGGCGAAGCTTGTTTGCGGTGATTTTCACTTGCTGAGAAACAGCCACGGATATCCCAGAACTGTTTTTAGATGCGTCCTGCGCTTGGGCGTTTTGAGTCGCAATCAAGCCGATGAGCAGCACGCAAAACAATCGAATTTGAACATTGAAAATGGAGAGTGACACTTCTTGGGTTCCTCGTTCAGGATACGTTGTTAATGAAGAACATGAATCGATTTCTACGACGATGATAGGGTCTAGGATGACATCGGATAGAAAGTACAACGTCACTCCTGGCAAGAGTGCTGCCTCCTTGAAACGCTGTAAAGTGCCTTGAATTATAGAACGCTCAACGGCACTTCCGCAAGCGATTGCCCCTATCGGTCGCCCGTTGGAATGCTGGCTGGGGAGACAAACGTTGAAGTGTCTCGGAGTCGTATGCGTGTACGTACGGAAGCCAAAACGCCGATCCTCTATTCCCAATCGCATGCTTCCTTGAGTCAAATCAATGCCGGAAATCCACCCAAACTCAGAACATCGAGGGGATGAATTCGGAAAAGACGCCCGGCATCAACCACGCGAGTGTGGATCTTACGCTAAACTGCGGTGCTCCATTTGGCAGGCCACGTCCTAAAGGGACTTGTCGAAAAAGCGACCATGGCTCAATAGCTTTCTTCAACGACATTAAGAATCCACCGTAATCCTTTCCACATCGAGAGAACTCCCATGCGACTACTATCTTTTTTATTAGCTATGATTTTGGTGAATGCCACCTCTCCAATCGCGAAATCCCAAGAGAAACTCGGGGATACCAAGCTTCTAGAACAGTTGACCGTCTTAGAAAAAGCGAGTTGGGAAGCGGCTGTTCGAGGCGATAAAGAGTTCTTTCGGACCTACTTGGCACCCGATTCCAAATGGTTCCTAGCCGACGGCTCTGAGGTAGGTCGCGATCAAGTGTTGAAAAATCTCGATGAGTTCAAGTTGACCAGTTACAATATGGGGAAAACCTCATTGCTTCGTATCTCCGACGACGCAGCAATGATCTTGTACCGCATCTCCTACCAAGGTACGCATAAGAATCAGAAAGAAGCGTACGCTGATATCGAATCGTCGTCGCTCTATGTCCAGCGCGATGGCAAATGGCAAGAGATATTCTATCAAGAAACTCCGAACGCAGGCGTCTCTCACGGCACCGCCGAAGAAGCCAAACAGATGGTTGCAAAGGCAATCGCTTTGGTGAATAAAGAGGGTGAGTCCGCTTTTGAAAAAATTAGTACTGGCAAGGAAGGCATGCGCGATCGAGATTTGTACGTGTTCGTCTACGAAGCCGGTCCGGAAGGGAAGGTTTTGGCGTATGGCGGGCCTAAACTCGCTCAAAACCCCATCGGCACGCTGGCTAGGGAGGTGAAAAGTCCAGACGGTGATCCTATCGGAAAATGGTTTCAAGAAAAGTCAAACGAACAGGGGGCATGGGTCGACTATAACTATCTCGACCCAGCTACGAACAAAGTAGAACATAAGTTCACTTGGATTACTCGCAACGGAAAATACAATTTCGGTTGCGGTTTCTACACTCCTTCGAAATGAACCATGATGGAGTGGCTCCACTAGGAAAAGCGCGGGCTCAGGTTCTGGAACAAACAGAACCTGAATGCCCGTTTTGTCTGTCATCAGCCCTTCGGATGAAAAACAGCTTCCAAGAATCGACATGACCTCGACATTCAATGCTTGGCGTTTTATTGGAACAACTTCCCGATATCGAGTCGCATTCGCATTATTCATAGCGATGCTTTTTTCATCGCTGCGAATCGGTGCAGCGGAAGTCCCGACTGTACCGGAACACCCTACGACACAGTTTCGACTGGCTTCTGACAATTGGCCGAACATCTACGTCTATGACGATACGTGCCAAGTCTATCTGATTCGCAAAGGCAACTCAGCGATTCTATTCACTCTCGGCGATGGAAGTGTCCTCGACCATTTGGAGGAAATCGGCGTTTCGAAGATCGAATGGATTCTTTTTACCGATCACCACCGCGAGCAGAACCAAGGAATCGGTCGTATCGATCGAAATGTCACCCAAGTCGCAGCGCCGAAAGGCGAGCAAGAGTTGTTTGAATCACCACTTCAATTTCGCAAATGGAGACCGACTCTCGGCGATGCCTACACTGTCCATGGAGCAAGTTATGTGCGTCCACCTTCAAATGCCATAAAGCTCAACCGCGCATTCACTGACAATGAAGTTTTCAAGTGGAACGGGTACGAGATTCACTGCCTGAGCACACCGGGACACGCTCCGGGAGGCATGTGTTACCTGCTAAGGAAAGACGGGAACGCGTGCGCTTTTTCAGGTGGCATCATCCACGATGGCGCTCGCATGTCGAATTGGTTCGACACAGAATGGGATTACGGATTCGCGAAAGGGCTAGATGCGATTACTGAATCCGTCCAGCGATTGAGGGACCAAAAACTCACCCATCTATTTCCAGCCAAAGGGCCGGTGATTCAAAATGCAGACCAGCAATTGAGCTCCTATCACCAAAAACTCGTCGAATTTCGCCCTGATTACGTACGTGGCTATCCAGTAAACAATCTAACGCAGCGACCCAAGTTGGACCCGAATGTCATCCCCACGGCGATTCCTGAAATCGTCCAAGTGACACCGCACCTTTACAAATTTAGCGATCAACTCGCAGGTAAGAATTTTTCGATCATTATCTCCGACCAAGGGCACGGCTTGTTGCTCGATTGCGGCCTATCCCTATCGCGTCGACCTCCGAAATCAGGGTTCGCAAGAGATCTTAATCACAGTACGGAATTTTCGTGAGCAACCTCAGCTACATAAGATCCAACTACGCACACCATTAGGCTTGACTGCACAACCATCCATCCTGGAGGGGACCGTAGCACCGAAGTCGAAAAAGACCTTCAAAGTTGTGTTGTCGGCAGACGATCTATCCAAACTGCCACCGGGTCTGCAGATGATCCCGATGGATATCACCCTAGATGGCAAACGCTATGGAGAACTGTTCGATTTCCTATGCAACGCTATTCCGACAGACGAATGAAGAGCCAAGTGAGCCGGTCCGTTATGGTATCG
>CAIYZV010000011.1 GCA_903930765.1 uncultured Pirellula sp. | reverse complement strand
TCGTTTCCGAGACCGCCGAATCCCCCCAGCATACCACCCCCGAGCATACCGCCTCCTGAACCCGCACCACCGGATGGCATCGCCGACACGGTCTGGTCTAGGCTTGGAACATCTGGATGGGATGCAAACTTGCGGTAGTCCTTGAGCAACACCGGGGGGATAGGCATCGAGATTCCAGGAGCGACCCATTCTCCTTGAGAGACCTCTTGGTTGCTCCCAACCCAGACGCTCTTTGCCAACTCGCGAATTCGTTCCGAACCCGCGTTAGGAAGTGCTGTCCAATCGGATTCCTGCAACTCTTTGCCCGGGTCATCGGTAACATCCGCCCGCTCCACTTCGTAACCCACGTAATTCGGCGTATCTCGCCCTGGCACCAAGTTTCCGCCAGGCGCCAGCTTTGACTTGTACTCTTTTTCCAATTCTTGGTGAGGGGCCAAAGCCACTACAGAAACGAAGCCAATATCACGGGGACCGACCAACTTCTTCTTCGGATCCTTTTCCTTGTCTTTGTCGCTAGGCGCAGCCAACGTATGGGAAGGGAAACCCAAATCATATCCGGTCGCCAAATAACGCTTTGCGTCCTTGTTCTCCGTTGACTTGCCGCCGCCCGTACCTGGAGGCCCACCCATTCCCGGAGGCCCGCCACCTTCGCCACCATAACCTGGCGGCAACGACCCACGGCCACCCTTGTTGTCTTTATCTTTTTTCTCTTTCTCTTCCTTCACCTTCGCATCCGGCAACTTGTTCAAGTAATCCACGAGTTGCTGGTTCGCGTTCCCAACCACGATCGGTCCGAAGTAGTAATTCGACTCAACATTGATCGGGGCGAGCAATGCAGGGTCGGTACGGAATCCCGTGATCCTCGAACCGGGCCTTGGGATCTCTGGTTTGTAGATGTCCGTTGGAATCTTTTTCGTGGTCTCCACCGATCGCTCGGTGTAACTGACATCCGTCACACCCTTGACGCGAGCCTCTTCATTCTTGATCGCATCCCAATGGTTTTCTTTGATCTTTGTGAGCGTCTCGCGCGATGTAGCCGACAACTTCTGGGGATCTTTCGTGGAATCGAAAGATGGAGCTGTGACGCCGAGATAAACCAGCCCGAAAGCTAACAATGCGATCAAACCGAAAACGAATTTCTCAGCGTGATAGAGCATGAACTCCTGGGCGTTGAAGCTACCCCCAGCTTTCGACTTTTTCGCCTTGGCCGGTGCTTTTTCTACCGGCTGTGTACCCGCTTCGTCTTTGCTTTTCTTTTTTCCAAACATGGAACTCATCCTTTAGGAGAGAGCTACAAACTGGTGGAATCTTTCGTCTCAGGTTGACGCGACAGCAGCATAACTACCATTGCGTCGAATTTCATCACTAGTTTCGCGTCGATTGGATTTCTTGCGGCAAGCCGGAACTCACAATCATCCGCCACCTTGATCACCCGCAGGCTCGGTAGTCCCGGTCCCATCTGGCGGTGTCGCCGGGGTACCCCCATCACCGGATCCTGCGGCCGGGTCCGGCGCCCCAGCAGGAGCCTCACCTGCCGGTGTTCCCTCGGTTCCTGCGGCCGGGTCGGTCGTTGCGCCAGCGTTCTCAGGCGGGTTCGCTGGAGTTGTTCCAGCCCCTGCCGCGGGTGCCGCAGGTGCCGCAGGTGCCGCAGGTGCCGCAGGTGCCGCGGGTGCCGTAACCGTCCCCGCAGGCGGATTTGCTACAGCTGGGGTTGCTGCAGTCGCAGCTCCAGCCGCTGGGCTCGCGTTGGCGGGGGCAGCCCCGTTTGGCACCGCCGTAAGGTCTTGGAGGGGGGGATTGAACAAGTAGATCAGCCCGAAAATTTCGATGGGGATTTCTCCTGTGGACGACTCGTCGGCACCGGCCGCCGCCGCCGCTCCCCCGGTCCCTGATGTTCCTTCTTCGGACATCATCCCCATCCCGCCTGCACCACCGAAGGACGGCTTCGCACTGCCACCCGCCATATCTGCACCACCTCCGCCGCCCCCTGCAGCGCCGGCCGCTGGGGCCGGATCGGTGTTGTAACGCAGTTGCAGCACCTCGAGCATCATTTTCCCATTACCGCACTCGGTAATCAGCCGTCCAATCTGCGACTCGTCGACCTTGAGCCGAAGCCGAACAGGGATTCGTTTTGCGACTGCGATAACGGCATCGTTGGCAGTCGCCAGATTCATTGCTGAGCGAAGCTGTGCACCCGTCAAAGGCTTGAAATTGGTGTCCACATAACGACCATCGGCCGGGTCGACCCGTTGCGCTGCGGCTGCAGGTACCAATCCCCCTTTGCCACCACCAGCACCACCGTAACCCGCTGGAGCACCACCCGCTCCGCCGCCGGAATATCCTGCAGGAGGACCTCCTCCCCCCATACCAGGCATCCCACCCATTCCCATCATCCCGCCTCCACCTCCCGCAGCGGCGCTCGCATACAGTGCCCCAGCATCGCGGCTGACTTTGGAACCGGTTCGAATCCACTCGATTTCTCGAACGACGGCCTGAAAATTCTCGCGAGCATCGCTGTTGGTCTGCGCGATGATATCCATCAAACCACGAATCACCCAAATGTCTTCTTGAGCATAGTAGATCTCATGAATCGAAGGGGGTTGGCCTTGCCGAGAAAACCAAGGCAAAACTGCCGAAACCAACTCCTTTTGCGATGCCTCAGACCAACGTACAAGGTCTTTCGAATCGTTTGCAGCCCCTGCGGATGCGGTGGTACCTCCCGCAGCTCCACCCAATCCCGGAGGTGCGAAACTACCCGTTCCCATCGGAGGAGCAAATCCACCTTGACCGGTACCCGAAGAGAACGCGTCGATGGAATACTTCCAGCTGCTCCCAATCCTTCTGGAAAGCTCGGGAAACTCAGGAGCGATGTAACCTCGATAAACTTCACGATCCCGCACCGTTACCAAATCCAAAGGGGCGGGTGGCTTGTCCGGCAACGGAAATGGAACGACCTTTTCGAACGGTCTCAAGCTATCGAAGATCTCGTAGGTCTTCGGTTGAAAAAACGCATCCTTTGGCCATGTCAAAAACTCTTTTTGCCGTTCGTATTGGAACTTCCACGCCTCAGCCACATCCTGCTTCAGGATATCCAACCGCTTGGTCATTTCCTTATGAGAAGCATCATTGGGATGGGTGGAAGTCTTCGAACTCACCGCTTGGATATTCTTAAATGCTGTATCGAGTGTACTTTTTCGACTCGAGATCGCGGAATCCAACTCGGACTTGGTCAAGTAGAAAATCACCGAAGCCAAGATCAGCACCAATCCGGAAACAATCCAGAAGGAATACTTCATCGCCTCGTTCATGTAACGTTTGAAATCGTCCATGGATTCACCTTATTTTTAAACGTATCTTTGTCTTTTTTGACGTATCGCTCGAATTGTACATTTCCGCATTCGCGCCGCCGGTTTGCCCCGACTGTTCGCGTTTTCCCCAGCTAATTCGCGGCTTCTGGCATTCCACCAAAAACCACGTTTCCCACTCCCAGCGGGCGAACGGGCATTGAGCCAATGCCCGCTAATTATCCCCAGAGTCGTTGCTGATGGTCGTCGGTGGCGCCGCCGCAGGGGCTGCCACGGCGGGCCCTGTGGCGGTCGCTAAATCTCCCGGTTTCCAGGCAAATTGAACCACAAACTCAAATTTAGGAGCTTCAAAGTCCATCGGAACAAGATTCCCCGCAGCATCCTTGATCGGTTCCGATGGATTCACGGAAGCGGCCCCACCTCCGAGCGACCCGCCTCCGAAGCCACCTCCGGCAAGGTTACCTCCACTCCCTTCTTCCTCCATCATGGTCCCTGCACCGCTTCCGCCGCCGCCGCCGCCAGTGCCTCCAAAACTAGGCTTGCCACCGGTGCCACCAAAACTCGGCTTACCACCACCCCCTAATGCACCTCCTGCGCTCGGTGGGGTGATGCCTCGCTCCACCAAAATTCGATCGTATTCCGGATTTCTAACGCGGTACTTGTAGTCGGGTCGCGCGTCTTTATTGCGAAGCACGGGTCGCCGTACTCCAAGATCGTACATCGAAATTTCTTTCATCTCACCCGGCTTGTCAGAAGGCAACGTAACCTTGCCATTCTCCAGGAAATCGATGAGATAGTTGGTGACGTGTGCCGCCCCCTCCGTACCCTTCTTCTCGGTACCGTTGTAATAGTGGTAACCACGCAACTCGACCACCCAACCTGGTCCCGTCGGATCTGGATCCTTGTCCGCAGGACGCGTTTCCTTCGCAAAACCAGCTTGTTGCCGAGACTTGAGTTCATCCGCGTAATTGCTCTTCAAGTCTTTGGAATACCACGTCGCAAGATTGTCAAAATACTGCTGCTCGACTCGAGTGATATGGAAATCCATCCGGTCCTTATACTGAAGCTCTTGCGGGGTCTTTTCCAGCAACTCCGGCTTTCGATTCAACGATTGCTCGATCGCTTCGTACAACTCCAAGCACATCAAACGACGCTGGGCCCCTTTGCTGACTTCCGAACCGACGTTCTTCCACTTGGTGAGATCCCCTTTGTACTTGTCGTCCTTGGCAATCTCATCCTTCGATGTCGTTTCTGCCGATTTGACGTCCCCTTCGGCAGACTTCCAAATCTCGGGTCGAACAGGTCGATAGGTTTGTCCGAGCATCGCATGGTGAGATGCCATCCCGACCAGCAGCAACGATAACGCACCGACCGCCCACGGCTTCTTCATCCGGATCACGCGATCGATGACAATATCGCGCGGCAAAAGGTTGGTACGCATCGGTCCGCGATTGAGCAATTGCAAACACAATCCATAGACAACACCGAAAGCCGGCGCATTTTCCTTGAACGGTTGCGCTCCCAAAACCTCAGCCCCCGTCAGCTTGGGGAACTTGTCAAAAAGCTCAACATCCATCCCCAAATTCTTGTTCAAAAACTGCAATAATCCCGGCATTTTTGCAGTATTTCCCATCACCAACATGCCGTCGATCTCGGCCTTTTTGTTGAGCGATTTGAAGAAGCTCAACGAGCGCTGGATCTCGGTCACCATGTCGTTGAACACAGGCCGCATCGCTTGGAACACCAACTTCGGATCGTCCGCCTGCATGGCATTCCGCTTCAAATGCTCAGCCTTGGCAAACGTCAACTTCAGGTCCTTGGTCAATTGACGCGTGAAGTGATTGCCACCGATCGGAATGCTTCGCTGCCAAATCCGGAATCCATTGGTCACGATCAAGTCGCTCGAGTCGGTACCGATCGACAGGATCACCGTACTCTTCGGCGGATGCTCAGGATCAAATTCGTCGTTCGCCATGCTCTCGGCGAACCTTTCATGGGAGATCAAGTTGTACAGACTGATCGGCGCCAGTTGCACCAAATCGATGTCCATCGCCTTGTCACGGAACGGCTTGAGCGCTCGGAAAACCGCTTCCTTTTTCATCGCGAACAAACCGACTTCGCTGTCGAGCGCATACCCATCCTCGATCTGCGCACCTTCCATTTGCTGGAAGTCCCAAATAACGTCGTTGAGATCGAACGGGATCTGCTGCTTCGCTTCGTACTTGACGATGTCAGCGATCTTTTTGACTTCTACCGGAGGCGGCTTGAAGAACTTGGCCAAGCCGCTTTGGCCGGGAACACTCACACCGATTCGGATGGCTCCCTTGAGATCATTGCGAGAGATAAACTGCTCCAAGGCATCGGAAACCAATGCCTCCGGTTCCGCTTCGGGTTGCGAGAGAATCTTCGGATACTCGACAAAGTCGAACGTATCCGTGACGATCTGATCTCCCTCCAAATGGCAACGAAGGGCCTTCAGCGAGCTTTGGCCGATTTCGATCCCCCAAACGTGCTGCAATTTCTTCGCCATCGTGCGAAATTCTCCCACTCAGCTCATCCAAGTTCGCGCAGCTGCTCGGCCAAAAACCTATCCGACCCCCCGGCCATCGGACAGTTCCACGATGCATCGGATGTATCGATAAGCTATTGACGAGCGAAACAAGTACTGGAAAGCCTCCGCGCAAGACCCGATCCAGTCATCCTCTATGGTATCGTGGTCTAGGGTGGTCTGTCAAAATTTTCGAGGTCCTACCAAGAAAATGTTCAGGAAAACTCGAACATTCATTTTTGTCCACGATCGAATTAGGCATCGCATCCGGCCCCGCGAAAGATGCAACAGAGCCGAAAGCTGCCTAGAATTGTCGGTCTCAGCGATCCTAGCGGTCGTCATGGGTGAAACACAACATAAAATACCAACATCCGCTACACTAGCCGTCGAGGCCCCGTTGACAGGATGACCCGGAGGATTCCCCAATGCAGAACACGCGACAAAAATGCCCGCGAAAAAGCTGCCACAGCGCGAGCATCGCCACCGTCGGTATCATGGTGTTTTTCCCAATGCTATGCCTTGGATTGCCCTCCCTCCGATCCTTCGGTTTGGCTCCGCTCCAGTCGGGAACAACTTCGACCGGAACCACCGACTCTGCCCAGCAAGACGATCCTCTGCAGCAAGAGATCGCCTCCTGGATTCGAAAACTCGGCGCCGAAAGTTACTCCACCCGATTGCAAGCTCAAAGCGAATTGGAACGGATCGGCGTGCGGGCCCTTGACCAACTCCACCAAGCGAGCTTTGATCCCGACCCTCAAATCGCCAGCCAAGCTCGATACCTCGTTCAAAGCAACCAATTCAATTGGGCTTGGGAATCGGACCCACCGCGTGTTCGACGGATCCTAACGCTCTACACCGCCGCGGCACTCCATGAAAAAACCGGTTTTATCAACCAACTCAATCAGCTGGAAAACGACGAAGGGCTAAACGCGCTTTGCAGGCTGGTTCGCTACGAGACACAAGGCTGCTTGGCCAAACTCGCCGCCTTGCATGTGATGCGAGGCAAGCCCAACGTTGGACAATCCGTAACCGAACGGCGTGAACTGGTCGCCTCGCTCCTCGATGGATCCCGAAGCTCTGCCAGCCGCTGGGTCCTTGAACAAACAGCAAAACCGCAGGAGTTCCAACTCGATCGATGGCTTGATATCATCAACCGCGAATCCAACTTGCTGCAATCCAAATCGATGGAAACCAGCGTCGAGATCCTGAACGAACTGCGTCAATGGGTCGTTCAGCAAATCCCGAGAACCGATGCGAATCGCTCACCTGCACTCGACCTCGCACGCACGATCCCGGAATCGTTCAAATCCATGGGGGTTCAACGCGAACAGCAACTGCTCGAGTTCGCACAGTGGGCCCTCACCGTGAATCTGCCGGAACTGGTCCAGGAACAACACGAGAGCCTTCGCTCAGCCCTCCAAGACCCGAGATTCGGTTATCTGCTCGCCGAAAGCTGGATCCAACAAGGCAACGCGGATCTCGCTCAAAAGGTCGCCGAAAGAACCTCGGATCGCATCTCCGTCACTTCGCGCGGTGAACCCGCGATCAAAGATAAAGATCCAAAGAATCAACTCAATCCACAATTGGAACTCCTTTTCGCTCGGAATGCATCCCAAGCGTTTGAACGCTCTACCCTCGCCGAATACCTGATCCGACGCGGCCAATTCCCATGGGCCGAGACGGAACTTCGCAAGGCTTTAAAAGATCAAGAAGATGCCGCGGAACTGGCGACCATCATCAACCTGACTCAACTATCGCAGTTGCTGCATGAACTCGAGCGGGACGATGAAGCAGCGGCATCCATCGAGAAGTTCGCCAAACGTTTCGAAAACGAACCTTTGTTCCGAACCCAAGTCTCCGAGCAAAGTGGCGATAGCTTGGTCTCGAATTACTACTTGTTCCAAGGCAACGACTACGCTCGCAAAGAACAACCCGAAAAAGCTCGCGAGTGCTTTCTGAAAGCGATCGAACTGTCGCAGGAAAACGTCGATGCCATCATCGGTATGTACCGATTGCCCGAAACCGACGAGCAAAAGGATCAGCGGAAAACTCTCCAAAAACAGATCACAATCTCGCTGCGTTCGGAAATCGATGCGAGGGAACGAGAACTCAAACGGGACAACCCGCGGGCCTTGGCCACCGAACAACGCGCCTTGGCCAACCAAATGAACACGCTGGCTTGGCTGATGACCAACACCGAAGGGAACCTCGACGAGGCTCTCTTCTTCAGCCGAAAAGCCTGCTCCATGGAAAATCGAGCGGCATACCTGGACACATTGGCGCACTGCTACGCCTCTCTCAAACGCTACCGAGAAGCCGCCGATCAACAACGCCGAGCGGTCGCACTCGATCCATTCCAGCCATCCCTCCAAAAAGCCTTGGCACTCTTCGAAGCCAAAGCGACAGAACAGCAGGAAATCCCGCAATAGCTGCCCAAGTGGCTCGACGAGCCACCCCTAACAAGCTCACTCCGAAAGAAGCTTGATCGAATCTCCACCAGAGCTTTCGAGCAAACCAGCAGAACGATACACCTCGAGCTTTTCGCGGGTGTCTGCGATATCGAGGTTTCGCATCGTCAACTGACCAATACGGTCCGTCGGCGTAAACTCTCCTTGGCCACTCTCCATCGTCAATCGCTCAGGCTTGTAGGTCAAATTCGGACTTTGCGTGTCCAAGATCGAATAGTCGTTCCCGCGGCGCAGTTCGAGTACCACCGTACCGGTCACCGGTCTCGCCACCCAGCGTTGCAACGTCTCACGCAACATCAGCGATTGCGAGTCGAACCATCGACCTTCGTAAAGCAGTCGCCCGAGTCGACGTCCCATATCGCGGTATTGCTCGAGTGTTCCTTCGTTGTGGATCCCGGTCAGCAATCGCTCGTACGCAATGAAGAACAACGCCATCCCAGGGGCTTCATAGATACCGCGACTCTTGGCTTCGATGATCCTATTTTCAATCTGGTCGGACATCCCTAAACCGTGACGTCCACCGATCGCGTTCGCCTCGAGCACCAAATCGACCTTCGACGCGAACGAACGGTTGTTGAGCGCCACCGGCAACCCGTTTTCGAACGTGACCTCAACCCGCTCAGGAGTCACCACGCATTCGGGCTTCCAGAAAGGCACCCCCATGATCGGATCGACGATCTTGATCCCCGCATCGAGCCGCTCCAAATCCTTTGCCTCATGTGTCGCTCCCCAAATATTGGAGTCGGTCGAGTACGCTTTTTCCTTGCTCATCTTGTAGCCAAGACCTGCTTTTTCAAGCAGTTCCGACATCTCTTTGCGACCGCCCAACTCGCGGTTGAACTGCTCATCCAACCATGGTTTGTATACTTGTAGTTCGGGGTTGGCGAGCAAGCCGTAGCGGTAGAATCGCTCGATGTCGTTCCCTTTGTAAGTGCTACCGTCACCCCAAATGTTTACCCCGTCAGCCTTCATGGCTTGAACCAACATCGTCCCTGTCACAGCGCGACCGATCGGGGTGGTATTGAAGTACGGCAAACCCGCGGTGGTGATATGAAATGCGCCGCATTGCAGTGCCGACAACCCCTCGTGGACCAACTGCTCACGGCAATCAACCAATCGAGCCACCTCCGCCCCACACTCGAGAGCACGCTTGGGAATGTCGTCGTAATTGGCTTCGTCCGGCTGGCCTAAATTTGCAGTGTAACAATAAGGAATCGCACCCTTGGCGCGCATCCACACGATCGCTGCACTGGTATCCAACCCTCCAGAAAACGCGATCCCAACCCGCTTGCCAACGGGCAGTTGCTGCAAAATCTTTGCCATGTCTCTCTCGCTATCGACCTTAATTCCAAGTCCCGTTCTCTCACTGACGGCAACCAGTGTACTCAATCCCAAAAATCAGCCCAGTCCTACCCTTTTGCAGCAACGGGCCGTCAGGTTATCTGGGCCGTCAGGTTCTATGGGCCGTCAGGTTATCTGGGCCGATGAACGAACTCGGTCCAAAGCAGAGGTGCCGCATTCGGCTCGTCGGCGATTTGAATGGCTTGGGTGATCAACTCCACGGCAGAGGTAACGTGATCCTGCCGATCACCATAAACGTGTAGCAGCTCCTCGCCAGCCGTCACGCTGTCACCGAGCCTGGCCAGCATCCGAAGTCCCACCGAGAAATCGATCGCTTGGCCAGCAAACGCGCGTCCACCTCCCAAGACCACAATTGCTTGCCCTAACTTTTGCCCATCGATCGATACCAAATATCCACTTTTCGGCGCGCGCCACGCCACGGTCTTCGCGATCGGCCTGGGCGCCGACATATCGCCACCTTGGCGGGCCACCATCCTTTCAAATCGCTCCATCGCCCTCCCGCTGCTGAGATGCCCTAAAAGAGTGCTTCGCGCCGACGCAGTATCGTTCGATTTTCCGGTTGCCACCAACAGTCGGGCACACAACTCCAAAGTCAACTCGCGGACGTCCTCAGGCCCCGAGTTTTCTAGAACCTGGATCGACTCGTCGACTTCGCACGCATTCCCGACCATTTCACCCAGCGGTTGGTTCATATCGGTGATGAGTGCTGTCGTTGCGATGCCAGCGCGCTTTCCATTGGATATCAGCGAATCCGCCAACGCCTCAGCTCGATCGCGCGTGGGCAAAAACGCCCCACTACCACACTTGACATCGAGCACCAATGCATCCAATGTCTCGGCAATCTTTTTGGACATGATGCTCGCGGTAATCAACGCGATCGATGGAACCGTCCCGGTAACGTCGCGCAGAGCATAGAGTTTTTTATCCGCGGGAACCAACAAATCCGTTGCGCCGGTGATGAAACAGCCGATCTCTTGCAATTGACTCTCCGATTCCTCATCGGTCAAATTGCACCGGAAACCTGGGATCGCTTCGAGCTTATCCAGTGTGCCACCGGTGATCCCAAGCCCTCGCCCGCTGATCATCGGAACATCGAGATCGCAACAGGCGAGCAGCGGCGCGAGGATCAACGAAGTCTTGTCACCGAGCCCACCCGTCGAATGCTTGTCCACCCTCGGCCGATCACTCACCCGTTTGAGACACGTTCCGCTCGCGATCATGATGTCGGTCAAATCTGAGATTTCGCGAGCGTCCATGCCTTGGATGTAGATCGCCATCGCCAACGCGGACATTTGGTAATCAGGAATCTCGCCCCGCGCGTACCCGGTGACCATGAAATCGATCTCCTCACGCGTCAACGCTTCCCGATCCCGCTTTTTTGCAATCACTACCGCTGGAATCATCGCTCGAAACCTACCAATGCCTCGAAACCTACCACTGCAACGTATCATGAAAACGACGTATGATGAGATGATAGACCAAATGCGACCATTCGAAGATGCCCACGACGAGGATCCGACATGAATTCCTGTTCATCGAAATCACCCACCATGTATCTGCCAGTTTCGGTCCTCCGGACGAAAGCCGATCGCCGAACACATTGCGTCGCTCGCCGCATGAGCATCTACCGTAGCTTGCTTGCGATCGGCCTCGCGCTCCTCGCAAATCATTCCCACTGCGTTTCGCAAGAAATCGACATCAACGAATTTGCGAAAACACAAGCGAAGAACTTGTCGATCGCTTTCCAAAACGCATCGAGCAAAGCCATGAAGTCCGTTGTCACGGTGCTGGCCAAACGCGCGGATGTCGACTCAACACTCGACGAACTCGATCTGCTCGATACAAATTCTGCACGAAACTTCAACATTGGCTCCGGCGTGATCATCAATGAATCGGGACTTTGCGTCACCAACAATCATGTCATCAAAGACTCCAAAGGGATTCGAGTTCGATTGGGAGACGGACGCGAACTGAGCGGCACCGATCTGCGGACCGACCCCTCGAGCGACCTTGCTACGTTTCGCATCGAATCGGACTCGACGCTCCCGTTCGTGACCATGGGAAATTCCGACCGACTCGGCGTTGGAGACTGGGTCATCGCGATCGGCAGCCCATTCGCTCTTGAACAAACAGTAAGCGTCGGGATCATCAGCTCCAAAGGTCGAGCGTTGAACCGAATGGTCGAAGGCCAACTGCTTCAAACCGATGCAGCGATCAATCCAGGCAACTCCGGCGGAGCCTTGATCGATCTCGAGGGAGAATTAGTCGGGATCAACACAGCGATCATGACCACCAATGGGGCTTTTCAAGGAGTAGGGTTTGCCATCCCCAGCGCGCGGGTCAAGTGGATCACCAGTGAACTCGTGGAGTACGGGAAAGTGCGTCGCGCTAAAGTTGGTCTTCGGGTGGAACGACTCACCCAAACACTAGCAGATGAATTAAAGCTACCAGTTCGTGGCGGTGTTTTGGTGACTCGCATCACCGCCGATGGCCCGGCTCAGAAAGCGGGACTGGAAATCGATGACGTGATTCTCGAAATCGCCCAGCAACAAGTATTTACCCCCGAGGACTTCAGAGGGGTTGTCGAACAACTGCCAGCCGACAAATCGTACACGGTCAAACTCATCCGTGATTCCGAGCATATCACGCTCGAAATTACCCCCGTTATTTCCGATTCGTAACGACAGCCAAATATTCAGCCCTCCACGGTTGCCTTCTACGTCACCATCGGTTGGAGGAACCTAACGAAGTGCTCATGACAATGTTTCGATCATCACTAGCGTCGGGGGAGTGCAGGCTCCAACGCCCAGTCGCCACTTGCTTACACGCGTGGCTCGGATCGGAGCTGTTGCCAGCGCGGCCCTACGACGCCAAGCATGGAATCATGCAGCTGGCCATTGGTGGCACACACGCTGCTATGCCGCCCCAACGGTAATTCCGCACCGCTACAATCGGTTAGCGTTCCACCCGCTTCGCGGAGCAAAACACCGCCCGCCGCGTAATCCCAAGGACTCAATCGGTATTCGAAGAACACATCGAACCAACCGCATGAGAGATACGCCAGATCCAGAGCAGCCGCTCCACAGCGACGCATCCCATGAATGTCGGAGCGAAATAGCTCCGCGAGCGTATCGAGAGTCGTTTGCATCATTTTGCCCCGGTCGTAGTAAAATCCGCACGACACCATCGCATCGCTCAAGCCTTTCGCGGAACTCACCCGAGAACGCTCACCGTTCGCCCATGCCCCTTTCCCTTCGGCCCCCACAAACCAATCCCCAACCGCAGGATTGCAGATCACACCAACCTTGCCAACACCCCGCTCGTAATACCCAATCGATACTGCGAAATGGGGCATGCCATGCAAGTAGTTATTGGTTCCGTCCAAGGGGTCGATGATCCACAGGTGCTCGGAATCCGCCCGGTCGCTATGCGTCTCCTCCGAAATCACCGCATGGTCCGGAAAGCGGGATCGGATGGCAGAAACCACTGCTGATTCCGCAGCCAAATCCGCTTCGCTGACGAAATTGGCGACCCCTTTGGTCTGAACCCGCAATTCCTTTCGAAAGAACCTTAGTAACTCCAATCCACCCGCCCACGCCGCTTCGATTGCGACCTCGGCGACAGGATGTGCAAGACGCTCTCGCGATCGATCTTTGTTCCACCTAAAGGCATCCAACACGCTAAAAGCATCCATCACGACTGCCTGAACTCTCTTAGAAATGGGTCATTTCGCACCCCCCAAAGGTATCGATGCGGTAGCGATTCAACAACCCAGCGATTCAACAACCCAGCGATTCAACAACCCAGCGATTCAACAACCCAGCAACGAACGATCGCTACGCATGCTCACGGTATCGCAGGTACCAAAGCAATCCAACCAGCGTCTTCGCGTCGATGATCTCGCCATCGCGAAGCAACCGATCCACCGCCGACCACGACAGGATGCGATTGCTCATTTGCTCCCCCAACTCGCGCTGTGATTCACCAGGGGTCAAATCCCGAGCCACATAAAAATGCATCTTTTCATCGAGGATCCCTGGTGACATCGCAAAGGTGTGGACGTGCGTCATCACTCCCGCTCGATACCCCGTCTCCTCCATCAACTCCAGATGGGCCATCTCCGATGCCGGCAGCCCCTTGTCCAACGTACCCGCCGGCAACTCGAGTTGCCACTGATCGACCGCAACACGGTAGGTGTGGATCATGCAAATGTGCTCTCGATCGACCAACGGCAGCACAACCACCGCACCAGGATGCCGAACGACATGCCTCGACAGTAGTTCTCCGCTTTCGAGCCGCTCCTGAACCTCTTCGATGTCAAACCGTTTGGCACGGAATAAGAGCTTTCTCGAAGGCATAACGCACGACGCTTTCTTCAACGTTGGGAACGCTTTGCAAAATGAAAGACGACAGTGAGAGGCGATCGGGATCGAGTGAGAGGCGATCGGGATCGTCCCCGTCGATCCTTAACCCGATTTGCGTTGGCCATAGGCGGCCTCTGCCTCGATCGCTTCTTCCGGAGTGACCGACTGCAACTGCATCATGAATGCATCCTCGGTCGAATCCTCGTAGAAATTACGCAGTACGCCCGTGGCTCGGAACCCTAAACTACGAAAGAATAGCTGTGCCGATAAATTGGTCTCGCGAACTTCGAGAACGATCCGATTGCGGCGTTGGTAAGCAAGCTTTGAAACCAACTTGGTGATCATAGCGGAGCCGACCGACTGACGCCGGAAATCGGGGTGTACCGCAAACGAAAGGACATGAATGCGCGTGCGGTGCAGTTCATAAATCATGAACCCGACGACTTGCTCGGAGTACTCAGCCACCATCCCAATGCAGTCGCGTTGGCGAAGACAACGAATGAACTCATCTTCGGTCCAGGGAAACTCAAAGCTCTCGTTCTCAATCCCCAAAACTGCAGGCATATCTCGGCGTATCATCCATCGGATATGGGCTGAGGATTGGGTACTCAGTGGCTTTGGCATCAGCTAGGTTCCTTCCTAGGGGTTCGGAGTCGCCGCAGGTTCCTTCCCGCTCATCGCTCCGTTTGCTACTTCACGCCTCTTGGGTCGCGAGGTAGACAATACCAAATCAACTCGCTGTAAACCAAGATGGAATCGACCAAGATTCCTCGCGATCTCCAAAATGCTAGCACCAACGATCGCCCGTGAAAGCCCCCCAATTGACCATCCTTAATGCGGAAAACGAAGGCTGCGTCAGCGATGCAGCGAACAGGTCCCATCCTCACAGGTTCGACCAGCAATCCGATAGCGGCGCTTGGCGACTTGGCGATACAGCCACCTCCAAACAGGCATCGATCCCGGGAAGTGCAACAAAGGAGATACGGGCCAAAGGATCGGCAATCGACGCGAAAGATATCTCAGCGCATTGGCCCCACCGTAGCGAACAGCATCGGTGGAGATGACCCACATCTCCGCCATCAACTGATCGAAACTCAAATCGGGATAGTCTGTCGCGACGCTCGGGTCGTGCAACGATAAAAAACGAAGCCGGTTCTTGCCATCCAGCCGCCTGAGGGTCTCGATTTGCCGAGTGCAAAATCGGCAATGCCCATCGTATAGGACGACGTCCTGCTTCACCGTGCTACCAGTCTCGTGCTGCTTCACTTTCAAGCCTACTGCGACCTTTGCAAAAACTGCACCCAGAAAAACTGCAACACTGGCAAGCAATCATCGTCAAACAGACTCGCCATAACGACCTTAACTCAACGCCATCTCCCAAAAGGTGCTTTCCCAAAGAGACAGCGGTTCTCGTCCACACTCTACACCGCGATATTCTACGCCGCGATATTCTACACAGCGATATTCTACACAGCGATTCGCTCAAGCGTTCCGCATATCCCACTACAACCGAACAGGTTCAAAACTCGCAACATAACCACAATCCAACGCGCGCCCGGCTAAATCAATGAGTTTTGCTTGAGTCACATCGCAAGAGACACCGGTGGTTGTCCCTGGGGCATCCTCCAATTCCGCCCGAATTTTTTGCATGGACACGTCGCGGCTATGGCCGGTAAATACGATTCCGATCGGCGAGTCGGACAGGAGTTTCCAGCAATCATGCATCAGTGGCATCAGGTCGCGGTGAATCTCCCATGCTTTCCCCTTCACACCATGCCCGTAGCTGGGCGGGTCGAGCACGATCAACTCATACCGCTTGCCTCGTCGCAGCTCCCTCGCAACATATAGCCTCGCATCGTCCACAATCCATCGAATCGGCTTGTCGCTCAATCCAGAACATCGAGCGTTCTCTCTCCCCCACGCCACCGCGGATTCCATCGCATCTACATGCGTAACGCTAGCCCCAAACGAAGCCATCGCGAGCGTCGTCGCGCCTGTGTACGCGAACAAATGAAGCACCCTTGGCACGCCGGTACCTTCAGGAGCTGCTCTTACTGGATCTGTACATGCCGGATCGATTGCCGGATCGATTGCCGGATCGATGTTCAGTCCATCGGAAGTATTTCGACTGCCTGCCATGGCCGATCGCACAGCGAGCCACTCCGCGATTCGATCCTCGATCCACGGCCATGTGTTCCAATGCTCGGGAAACAGCCCGAGTTGTCCGGACTGCTGAGGCTTCACGCGAAAACGCAAACCGGACGCCCCACACTCCCAGCTTTCGATTGCCTCCGGATCCGAGACACGGCGGCCTTGGTACACCCAACCACCTCGAACTCCCCCATTCAAACGCGAGCCATCATAAATTAGCTCGGCTGATAACCACGCTTCAGGAGACGATTTCGGCTCGACGGCGGCTGGACAAGGTCGATCGACGACGATCTGTCCGAACCGCTCGAGCTTTCTACCATTACCAAAATCGATGAACTCGTAGCTTTGGTGGGTGCTGTTCATAGGTTAAGTGGTCGGAACCCTTGAGGAAACATGCGAGCCGACTTATGATTCGACGTGCTTGGCGGCGAACTTACCACACGGCAAAAGAAAAGCCAAAGGCTCGCCGACTCCATCTTAACCTCTATGGCACCCAAACTGATGCGGCACGTACTTTCCGCGATTGTTCAAAACGTTCCTGGCGTTCTGGCCCATATCTCGGGAATGCTTGCATCCCGCGGCTACAATATCGATTCCCTAGCGGTCGGTGAAACCGAAAACGCAGGCGTTTCTCGGATGACGTTTGTGGTCCGAGGTGACGATCGGATTGTCGAGCAAATTCGCAAGCAGCTCGAAAAGATCGTCACCGTCGTTTCGGTCCAGGACATCAGCTCCAACGACTATGTCGAACGGGATTTGATGTTGATCAAAGTCCGTGCGGTCACGGGGGCCCTGCGAAGTGAGATCCGCGAGTTGGTCGACATCTTCCGCGCACGGGTAGTCGACGTCGGACCCGAGGAGATGGTGATCGAGATCTCCGGCCTCGAGAGCAAAATCCAAGCGTTCATCGAGCGGATGCGTCCTTATGGGATCGCCGAATTAGTCCGGACGGGCCGCATCGCGATGGTCCGCGGCAGCAATCCAAACACGCTGACCGAATCCGATGACCCCAATTCGGCCACCAAAGCCAACTGATTCGAGACTTCGACGCCCACCCCCTCACTTTCGTCGTAACGACGAGCCTGTGGCATCTCGAGCGATAACCGCTCGCCCATCCTGTCAAACCGATCCGATCAAAACCACCGAACCATTTCCCGAAAGTCTCCTTTCCCACACGAGCATTGATTCCCATGGCAGCAACTATTTACTACGACAACGACGCCGATCTTTCCGTTTTGAAGGATAAAACCATCGCTATTTTGGGGTATGGATCCCAAGGCCACGCGCAAGCCCAAAACCTGCGCGACAGCGGTTGCAAAGTCATCATCGGGCAACGCCCCGGTAGCAAGAACTACGATCTCGCGGTCAGTCATGGTTTCCAGCCTATGGAAATCGATGAAGCGAGCAAGAAAGCGGACATCATCAATGTTCTCCTTCCGGACGAGGTCCAAGGCGACTTGTTCCGCACCCATATCAAGCCGAACCTCTCTCCAGGCAACGTCCTGATGTGCTCGCACGGTTTCAATCTGCACTTCGGCCAAATTGAACCACCCAAGGGTGTGGATACCCTTTTGGTCGCCCCCAAGGGACCTGGCCATTTGGTTCGCAGCGAATACACCAAAGGTGGTGGCGTCCCGTGCTTGATCGCTCTCGGTACAGGAGCCAGCGAAACCACCAAAAAAATTGGGTTGGCCTACGCGAAAGGGATCGGCGGAACACGGGGAGGTGTCATTGAAACCACCATCGCTGAGGAAACCGAAACCGATTTGTTCGGCGAACAAGTCGTCTTGTGCGGCGGTGTTAGCGAATTGGTCAAGGCCGGATTCGAAACATTGGTCGAAGCGGGATACCAACCTGAGATGGCTTACTTTGAGTGCATGCATGAACTCAAACTGATCGTCGATCTCCTCTACCAAGGTGGTTTGAACTACATGCGTTACAGCATTTCCAACACTGCCGAGTTCGGAGATTACACCCGCGGCCCACGCATCATCACGGCTCAAACCAAAGCGGAAATGAAGAAGATCCTCCGTGAAATTCAAACCGGTCAATTCGCTCGCGAATGGATCCTCGAGAATAAAGCAGGTGCGCCTGCGTTCAAGGCATCGCGTCGGTTGGAGCGCAAGCATCCGGTGGAACAAGTCGGTCAGAAACTCCGCAGCTTGATGAAGTGGATCGACGCAAAGGTTGTCGATTAAGCTGCAATTGCCAATCTGTTTTGGCCCTACCAACAAGCGTTTTTAACGCTCAAACTCGGGGGCTGAAAAAGAGAAAAGACAAGACGCCGACTCGATGTTTGTTGGGTCATCGAATCGGCGCCCGCCTTTGGATTGATTCAAGAATCTATTCGCAGGATCATTCGTTCTGCGATCAAGGTGTTACGCCGCTTTTCGGCGAGACTCCGGCGCCCCATCCACCACCTCGGACTTGTTGGCCGCAATTTCCAACTCGGTCCGAAGGATCTTTACATTGGACGGCGCCTCCACCCCAATCCGAACCTTGTCTCCATTCACTCGAACGATCGTCAACACGATATCGTCGCCCAAGTAAACGCGTTCAGATTCTCGACGAGACAATATCAACATAACTGGATTCCATTCCCGTAATTGAGTTTTGGGTTTTGTTCCTCGAATCGTCGCAACGATTCGCCCACAACTCCTACTCGACTCGACACCGGTTACATTGCGGCGACAACTAAGTCCTTGACGCAACGTGTACCGGACCTCTGTCCAGTGGAATCGTAAAACAGGACCCTGGCAGTCTCGATGTCAAAGACCGCAGTCAATCGGATGCTGCGAGGGCCATGCAAACAGTAAAAAATTCCGCAGGGGTTACCCTGCTTGCGCAATAATTTTTCGGTCAATGGAAAGGCGTTGGGAAGGAGTTGGTGCATGTTGCACAATTCCTGCAAAACGACTTCCCGAATATTAGTCAAGTTTGGCAATTCGACTCACCCATGCTGTAGTGTTCAGATCCACAATTCAGGTGCGATGTGCCTAGCCTAACAAACCTTCCATCAAATCTCTGTTTCGCTTTCAGCAGCGAATCGATCTTTGTGGAAATCTGCGGGCTGGGCAAGCTATTCTATCGGATGGCCTCGCCGAAAATTTAGATGGAACTTCGCGCCCTATCGCATTATCTGCAATCTAGAAAGGGTAGCGCTAGAACCTTTGCTCTATGCATCATCTTTAGCAAACACCTAACCCGGAGACGAAATTCCAACCTCCCCACATCGATTTGTTAATGTTTGCATCGATGACTTGAAAGCCGCTATCGCGTCAGTCGAGGTTGCTGGCACCGCACCTCAGTTCCAACCATGAGACGACTCTTCGAACGCACGGACAAACGGACCTTTTTTCCGGCCGTTAAAGGCACATCCAATTCCAACGCTTCCTCCGAAGTCGCCAATCGCTTGTCGAGCACTTTCACGTCATCCTGCCAAACCTCGACCGTCAACTCAGACCGTTGCTCACCGCGGTCACCGCGGACCAAACGGGTTTGAAGTCGCGTGAAACCTTCAGGGACGCGGAATGTGTAACTGCCCGGCATCGGAAAGAGGAGATCCACCCCAAAACCAGTCGCCGTATCGGCATCCTTCGCTTCGAAATGAGGAGCAAGCGCCTTTCCAAGAGTCTTGGATTCAAACTTCCAATCCATTCGCTTTTCTGCTTTGGAATCCAACAGCTCGATTTCTGAAAGCCATCGCAAATTGGCACTGCCATAATCCAACGACGCGATCCGGTTGATGGGAATCGACAGATCCCCAGCGGAGCCTTGCAACTCGAATCGGTCCCCCACAAGTCGAAACGTGTCGGGATAGACGGTCCCACCATCGGTAGTATTTACCGCGACTTTGGGTTTCACACGTTCGCTCGCCTTTCGAAACCAAACCATCCCCGCCAACTTCTCAAACGACACCTCAACCACATCCCCATCCAAATCGAACAACACCTTCGACTCTTTGATCTCCTTGATCAACCCATTCACCCGATCCAGTGTGTCACCAGGTCGCACGACCAAAAGCGAGTCGCTGGTTGCCGGTTCCAAGATCGCTGCATCCAACGCTTTTTTAAGCTCTCCACTCAATGGGCGGACTTGGAGGAATCGAACGCTGCCCGGTCCCATGGTGAGCACCCCACCCGCGGAATCGGCAACCTGCCACCCTTGCTCTTTTCCTGAGATTTTTGCACCCACTATCCGTGAACCATCGACGAGTCCCAGCAGCAGAGGTTGTACGCCTCCGGATCCAACACGATAGGGAAACTCCACGCGGCTGAGCGAGTTCCCCGCTAATGGTTGTTTTGCTCCATCCATCGTCAGCTCAATGCCTTCTTGAGATGCACTGGTGAGGTCGCCAGACAACTCTGGCCCATCGAGCCTGAGAACCTTTACCGTCGGTTTCACCCCATCCTGGGCACGCAACGACCCTTCCCCGAGGGCGATCGTTGCGATCGCAATTGCAATCGCCAATAACTCAACTCGCTTCAGGTACTTCATGCAGGTTCTCAATCATCGCGGAAGGGAATCGATCCAGCGGTGTCCCGAGTCGTCATCGCTAACACCGAGAACACGGAACCTCACCCCATGCGAGCCCGCTGAATTGCTTACCAGTTTACGCGACAAAGAAAGGTTCTGGAACCGTCCTAGAACCGCCGAGCCCCTTCCAAACTACGCAAGCAGCCAATCAATCCAAGCAGCCAATCCATCAAATCAGCCAATCAATCAAAACAGCCGTGCAAAAACCATTGTTTGCGCTGCAAATCGCGATAGATCCACCACCAATCCCCCGTCGACAAAACCACTCGGAAATAATCCCGCCGTTCGGTCGGTCCATCCCACCATCCACTCTCAATGCGCTCGGGACCAGCGAACGCAGAAACCTCGAACTTTTCGCGACGATGCGTGATCGACGCCAATTCGCCGTTCTCCAATTGGACGACCTCGACGGGCTCAGGCTCGGACATAAGGCGAGTCGGCCTAGAAAGATACTCCTCGGGTCGCGATTCGAGCGAATGCTCGTCTGAAAAATCCCGCTTGGGATCCTTGCCCAATTTGCTCCCTTGCTTGCGGCCCATTTTGTTCTTAGTCCGCTGCGACTCCCCGTCCTTGCGCAAGCCTGTAAGCGGACGCATTCGGACTTGGTTCTCCGGAATAGGATCTCGCTGGATCGATGGTGTCAACACGCGATTGCGACCGAGGCGGGAACTCAATGAATCGATCAATCGCGCCGCATCGTCGCGATACCGATTCGTCGCTCCATCAAACAATTGGTTTTGATGCCAGTGCAGCGGTGCCGTGGCCGTGGCTTCGATTCGAACGGCCCGGATCCCAAACTCGCCGTGGCCCCGCATTCGAGATGCGGCTGCACCTCGAGCCAATTTTAAGGGATTGTTGGCGAGATGCCCTAAAAGCAACCAAACCCAATGCTCAGGGTCGCGAGAGCCTTGAAACAAACTCAATTGAATCACGTGCGCCAAAGGCATCCCAGAGGGTTGAGGATCACTCGCATCGACTGCGATGCTTTGGCGTTCCAACGCGATCCGACAGACAATGCGAAAAGCCCCATGCCCAACCTGATCGAGGCGTTTGCAAAGCTCGATCGATGCTTGACGAAGGATCCCTTCGAGCGAAACCAGATCGAACACAACATGCTCGAGCTCGATATCGATCTCCATCGGTGTCCCCACCGAACAACTTCGGATCAACTCATCCCGCCCGTGGATGGTTTGATCGATTCTCTCCAACAACTCCGGTCCAAATCGGGAGGTCAAGGAAGCTCGCGGCAGTTGCAGGAGCGCCGAGACGGTTTTTATCCCGAGCCGATGCAGCTTGGCAACCACGTCCAACTCCAATCGGAGCGATTCGATCGGGTACCTTCCAAGCGATTCCGGCATGTCGGCTCCGGGTGCAACCTCGAACACCCAATCCCCGTCAGCAGGGAACTCCTCACCCGACTCCAATCGCAACATCGCATCAGTAATCTGGTGGCGGCAGCGATAATTCGCGATCGCCCATGCCGCCCCCACAGAACCAGCAATACCGATGGTGCAGAGCAACCGTTCACCAGCCAACCAACGTTGGATCGCCACCCCGAGTCGCATTTCGCTGCCATACCAAGCAGCCAACCCGGTGATGTCTAAGAAAATACCTTGCGACTGATGGATGGAGCGTCCTGCCCATAATTGCCGACCCAACGTCTCAAGCCCGACCAAGGGGCAAAACTGCTGCAACCCCTCCGCAATCGTCAGCAATTCCTCAACGTCCGCGCTCGGATCGTGCTCGCTCCATTTAGCCTCAGGGCAGATCGCTGTCAGCTGCGCTAAGGTCATCCCAGGTACCACGCCACGCTGGCGAGCCGTCGCGTTGGCCGCAGCAACCAAACGGCCACGCCTGGCATCATTGGTATACAAAACCAATGGACCGACCAAGCCCATTCGAACTGGTACTGGCTCATCTGGTACTGGCTCAACTGGTACTGGCTCAACTGGTACTGGCACCTGTACCACTTGCGAATCTGCGGCCTCAGCCCGCCATTTCTCGGCGGCTACGCGCTGGCTGGGCCAATTGGGCAGCCAAATGCAAAGAACTCTTTTGCTCATGCGAGGCTCCCGACTCCCGTGATTCTTCGATCCAATCTCCACATGCGCCTATCCCTAGACGCAACCGACTTCCTACCCGCCCCCCAATCGCTCGCGTCAACTCCATGTCATACCAACGCTTCTGCCAATCGGCAGTGCCACGGGAAGCATGATCGGCAGCGTTACCGGAACCTCGCACTCGCCACTGCACATCCGACCAACTCGGACTCGTGCGGGACGAATGAAAATCTCGCAGCAAAACACCGACGCCTCCCCCATGCTCCGTCGCCAACTGCAAACGCCTTGCCACCCGGTCCTCCAAACGATGCACCCACGCCACCACGGCACCGACAGCACTGTTCCGCAACGCTTGATCCATCCCCCAAATCGCATCCGACTCCGAACTGGGTTGCAACACAATCAACCGCTCCAACGGCACCCCCATCGCAGCCACCCCTGGCGCATAAAACTGGCGATCGCGATCGAGGATCACCATATACCTGCCATCGGAAATCCACTCCTTCGCAATACGAACCCCCAACCCCATCAATCCCATGCCGCAAAACAATCCACGGCGATGACTCATCCCTCCATGAACCAACTCCAGCATGCTTCCTTTCGCATACCCACCACCGGGAAGGCATCGGTCCATGCCAACACTCCCGCTCGAAACACGCACCCCTCCCGGACGCCCAGCCGTCTCCAATGCTCGAATCTCTCGCGATAACCGAGATACTTGGTCCTGACGAGTCTCCCCCACTCCGGCAACGAAACCGTCCAAGGCCCCCACTGCAACATGACCCGTCTGCCGACCCGTCACATGCCCTGTTGCCCTACCTGCAGCCATCGATTCTGTTGCTTCGTTTGCCATGCTTCCCTACACCGGATCAGTGCCACCTCAGCGTGCAATGCTAGCACTCCAGGAGCACGTCGTCCACGATTCCTCGAAATCCCATTCCAACAACCAACCCCAATCTCCGACTCCACCTATCAAACGGCACCCCTCGGACACCTTGGGTCCCTCTGCCGGTCCTTCTGCCGGTCCCACCGTCCATCTTTCCCCCTGGTTTCCCCTGTTCCCCCACCCCAACCATGCAATTTCACATGGCATACAGGGGATGAAAACCACTTTACGATATTGACAGAGGAAGAATACGCCACAATAATCAGCTCCCTTGATGGCGGCAGCGACCACGTCTCCCCTTTCAGGATTTTTGGGCAAACAGGATTTTCTGGCAAACAGGGAAGCAAATCGATGACAGGATCCATTCGCTTTGTCGGAGCATGCCCCACGTGCGGTAGGAAACTGCATGTCCCGATCGAACTGCACGGCAAACAGGTTCGCTGCCACGCGTGCAGCGCCGAGTTTTGCGCTACCAGCGCTCCATCCCACTTCCCCCACGCACTTCCTCGCGAAAGCCTGGACTCAAGGGTCGATACGCTGCTCGAACAAGCCGACAAGCAATTGCAGCAGGCTTGCCAATCAACGTACAACTCCAGTCTGCACGTCCAACGATGAGACTCGCTCGACGATGTCTGAGGAATTGACAAGGCTTTCAACGCGATGCAGTGGCCGGAAGACCATCGCATCATTTTCGAACACCAAGCCATAAATCTCGGTGCTCTGGCAGTTGCCGCATTCGCTTCCACTCATCGATGTCGGGCACGATTGGTACGGAATAAAACCTACGTACCGGAACCCATAAAGCCGCTTGCGGCCGCAACCGTCTCGACCGATAACCGATTCGTAATACCCCAAAGGAACATTCGTCGCCTTGACCCGAAACGCTGGCGATGCCGTCTTGCCGGGATCCGAAACACGCGATCCAGCACCTGCAGCACTGGCGACACTCCCCATCAAGTCGGCGGCAGCCTTCAAATTTTCATCGGTCTGCGAATCGAGCTTTTGATTGATGGCGGTCAAATTCCATCCGTCTTCGAGGGTGATGGCGACATCCGCGACGCCAAACCCCGTCCGTACGTCGATGGCATATTCCTCTTCGAAATCGGGCAAATACTGAAGCTGAATATCGACGTACCGTTCATCCAAAACCGCGCGTCCTGGCTTACCATTTTCGTTAGGAACTCTCTCTGCAATGTTCGAGATCAGCAGATAGGGCTTTGGCCTGTAGTACCGTATGCCTTGATCGTGCGGCCCAGGATTCGATTTGACCCGCACCCGTGGGGCGCACCCCAAACCCATCGAAAAACAAGACAACACCACAGCCAACCAAAAGAAGGATCTCATGGGCGAACTCCTTTTCTGCTCCCGATCGCTTACACTCCAACATCTCTTTCCTGCGGCCGATTCCTTTCGATCCGCTTATTTTATCTCGCCAATTTCATCGGCCGCCCAATCGAAATCATTGCGATCAACCGACGGTTCCTAACAAATCAGAGAACCCTCCGTTTCCCTCGTAACAGATATTACGATTGTACGACCCACCGCGCGCAATCCACGTCGATTTCCAAAGCGGAAATATCCGCGCGCATTGCATGACATATACTTGATTGGTCGGCCGCTCATTCCTGCCATCGAGCAAGTTGTCGTTGACAACCCTGAACTGCGATGCCTATAAATGACTGTCGATTCAAAGAGAACTGACGCGATCTATTGCCTGTACGCCCGCTAGGCTCGGTCGTCAGTCGGAGAGCGCGCCCACCGTTTGTCCTTTTGAATCAGCCCTATTCCCCAATGGCTCTCCCATTCGGTCCTGAACCGGTGCGGGCAGATGCATTGGTTGCTTTCATTCGACTGGTTTCCGCACTTAGAAACTTTTTACCATGATGCGCTTTGCCCTGCTCCCACAGGCCCTTGTTCTTTGCTTCATTGCACTCTCGTTTTCGATGGCAGACGATCGAAATGACGAGCCCAAAGAACACACCAAAGACTCCCTGGAAACCGTCAAGCAAAACATCGAAGCCAAGAAAGCGGTCTTCGTCGACGTGCGCGATCTCATCGAATGGAACGCAGGACACATCAAAGGGGCCACGCTGCTTCCTTGGCGGGATTTGCAAGACAAAATCAAAGAGGATCAAGTCCGAGAAAAAGTGGCGAAGGACAAGATCGTTTACACGTACTGCGCCGTTGGCTACCGATCTCTTCGGGCCGCCAAAATCCTAAAGAAGTACGGCTACGATGTGCGACCGCTCAAACCAGGCTATGAAGAACTCTCGAAATCCGGCTTTGAGTCCGAGAAATAATCTTCTTACTCTATCGAATTACTCCATCGAATCGAGATTGAGTTCGCTGATCGGTCGATCGAGCCCCGAACCGGATGACATCGGTTCCTCGTCTCCGCTTCGTGTTCGGACAGGGATTACCACCAATCTACCTACGTCCAACCGCGTCACCTTGACCCAAACACCCGGGTCAATGGGCCCTGAATCGCTGACCGCCTCGTAACTCTTTTCCGCAATTCGAACCAAACCGTGAGGCAAAAACTCCGTCATGGTTTGGCCTGTTGCTCCGATGAGCAACGTCGGATCACCAACGGCGGCGGCGTCCGACCAGACGAACTCCCCCGGAGAGTCGGGCTTGGCAATCATCCGTTTCCCGAACGGTGTATGCGGCCAAACGTAGAGGAGCACAAACATCATGACGGGAATGCATGCCAACGTTGCAATCAGCATCCAATAGCCGCTCACAGGACTGTGCCGAAACGCAAACACAACAGCACCAAATCCAAGCAATCCGGTGACCGCGATCAAAATCCCACCGGTCGGGATCATCAGATCGATCACAAACACCACCAACGCGGCGATGAACAGCAGAAACGCAATCGCTAGCGCAGTCTCCATGGTCCCCTCGTTGGATGCCTAAGGTTCATACCCCAAATTGGGAGAGAGCCAACGCTCCACCTCCCGAACGCTCATCCCTTTTCGCAACGCGTACGCATCGACTTGGTCCTTGGTGATTCGATCGACCGCAAAATACCGCGACTCGGGATGTCCAAAGTAGAAACCGCTCACGCTCGCCGCAGGCCACATCGCGCACGACTCGGTCAGTTTGACTCCGATCTCTTTCTCGACGTCGAGCATCTCAAAAAGAATCTTCTTTTCGGTATGGTCCGGACACGCTGGGTAACCGGGCGCGGGGCGGATGCCACGATACTCTTCCTCGATCAGTTGGTCATTGGTCAGCTGTTCTTCGATTCCATATCCCCAATCCAATCGGGCTTGCTCGTGCATCAGTTCGGCAAACGCCTCCGCCAACCGGTCCGCGATCGCTTTGACCATGATCGATGAGTAATCGTCATGCTTGCTCTCGAACTCTTTGGCGATTTCATCGGCTCCTTGCCCAGCCGTGACCACGAACGCCCCCATGTAGTCCTGCCGCCCGGAACCAATCGGGGCGATGTAATCCGCCAACGAACGGAAGTCGGTTTGCCCTTTGCGCTCCCATTGCTGCCGCAAGAAATGAAACCGGCGAAACTCGACGTTGCGCGATTCATCGGTGTACAGCACCACATCATCCCCGTCGGAGGCTGCAGGCCAGAAACCGTAGATCGCATTGGCTACCAATCGGCCTTGGGTGATGCAATCGAATAGCATCTTATTGGCATCATCAAAGAGCTTCTTCGCCTCCGTCCCGACCACATCATCCTGAAAGATCTTTGGATACTTTCCTCGCAGTTCCCAGGCCATGAAGAACGGAGACCAGTCGATGTACTTCGCGATTTTCTCCAGCGAGTAATTCTTGATAACGCGAGGACCAATAAAGGATGGCTTGTCGATGCGAACCGTGCTCCAATCGGTCGCAAACCGCTTGGACAACGCTTCGGCGTACGGCACCAACTTGATCTGCCTCGCCTCGTAACTCGCCCTCAACTCCTCCTGCAGCTTGCGATTGTTCTCTACATACGAGGGTTTGGACTGCTTACTGCACAACGACTCAACCACTCCAACGCATCGGGATGCGTCGAGCACATGCACCACGGGCTCTTGATAATGCGGGGCTATTTTTACAGCGGTATGCTTTGCCGATGTGGTGGCACCTCCGATCAGCAACGGAATCTTCATTCCAGTGCGTTGCATCTCTCTCGCAACGTGGGTCATTTCATCGAGGCTCGGGGTGATCAATCCGGACAAACCGATCACTTCAACGCCATGCTTGACAGCTTCCTCGAGAATCTTCTCGCACGAGCACATCACCCCCAGATCGATCACTTGGTAGTTGTTGCAGCCGAGCACCACGCCTACGATGTTTTTCCCGATATCGTGGACGTCCCCTTTCACGGTGGCCATTAAGACCTTGCCACGAAACGCTTGACCTTCCAATCCAGCCTCTTGTTTCTCTTTCTCCATGAACGGTTGCAAATAGCCCACCGACTTCTTCATCACACGGGCACTTTTGACCACCTGAGGCAAGAACATCTTACCGGCACCGAACAAGTCTCCGACGACGCTCATGCCTGACATCAGCGGCCCTTCGATGACTTCCAAGCACCTTGTGCAGGATTGCCTGGCCTCTTCCGTGTCGACCTCTATGAACTTGTCGATGCCGTGAATCAAGGCATGCTTCAATCGCTCATGAACGGTCCTGTCTCTCCATTCGAGATTCTCACCTACCGACTTCTTCGTACCGGACCCTTTGTACGACTCAGCCAGGACGAGCAATCTCTCGGTGGCGTCCGACCGGCGATTGAGAAGCACATCCTCGACATGCTCCAAAAGCTCCTTCGGGATATCCTCATAAACCGCCAATTGCCCAGCGTTCACAATCCCCATATCCATTCCCGCTTGGATGGCGTGGTACAGGAACGCGGAATGCATCGCTTCGCGCACGACGTCATTGCCACGGAACGAGAAACTGATGTTGCTGACCCCACCAGAAATACGCGACCTCGGACATTGTTTCTTGATCAATCGGCACGCGTCAATGAAGTTCACCGCGTAATTATCGTGCTCCTCAATCCCCGTGGCGACCGTCAAAATGTTAGGATCGAATATGATGTCCTGTGGCTGGAAATGGACTTGATCGATGAGCAAATCATAAGCTCGCTCGCAGATCCTCGCCTTCTCCGACGACTCGGTGGCTTGTCCGTTTTCATCGAAAGCCATCACCACGACGGCAGCACCGTACTGACGCACCAACCGGGCCCGACGCAGAAACTCCTCTTCACCATCCTTGAGGCTGATGCTGTTGACAATCGCCTTGCCTTGAACATTCTGCAGCCCGGCTTCCAACACTTCCCATTTCGAGGAATCGATCATCACAGGTACCGACGCAGCGACCGAGTCACCAGCGATCAGCCGAAGGAATCGCGTCATGGCCGCGGCTCCGTCGAGCAACGCATCATCCATATTGATATCGATGATCGTGGCACCGTTTTGGACTTGGTGCCGCGCAACTTCAACGGCCTCCTCGTACTTGTCGTTCCGAATCAAGTTCGCAAAGGCTCGCGAACCGGTAACGTTCGTGCGCTCACCCACCATCGTGAATTGCGTTTCCGGCCTCAAGGTCGTGGCTTCTTGACCGCTCAACCGCGTCCATACGATGGGCTCAGGATCCACCCGAGGCTTGATCTTCGCGACCCGTTCCGAGATAGCCCGAATGTGGTCCGGATTGGAACCGCAACAACCGCCGACGATGTTCAACCATCCGCTCGACGCGAAATCCTCGATGTAGTCCGCCATTTTGGATGGGGTCAAGTCATACTGGCCAAACGCGTTGGGCAAACCCGCGTTGGGATGGCAAGAGATCCCAACGCTCGACACCCTAGACATCTCCTCGATGTGCGGACGCATGATATCTGGCCCCATCGCGCAGTTCATGCCCACGCTAAGCATCGGAAAATGACTTACCGCATTCCAAAACGCCTCGACGGTTTGACCGCTGACGAAGGTGCGTCCACCTTTGTCGAACGTAGCGCTGACCATCACGGGTACCCGACGTCCGGACTCACGGAAGTATTCGCTGATCGCAAAGAGACATGACTTGAGATTCAAAGTATCGATCGCCGTTTCAGGGAGCAGAATGTCAACGCCTGCTTCCACCAAATGGGCGATCTGAACCTTGTAGCTCTCCACCATCTCCATGAAATCGACATCCCGATTGGCAGCATCCTCGACCTTGGTGCTGATCGCTAATTGCTTGGTCGTCGGGCCAATACTTCCCGCAACATAACGCGGCCTCGACGGATCCTCGCGCAGAACGCGATCGATCGCCTTGCGGGCGCAATCCACGGCGGCATAGTTCAACTCCCGCACCAATTCCGTCGGCAGCTCCATCTCTGCCATGCCGATGGGGGAGGCACCAAACGAGTTGGTCTCGACGATATCGGCGCCCGCTTGAAGATAGGCGTAGTGGATATCCGTAATGTCGTCAGGCCGCGTCAAACAAAGCAAATCGCTGAATCGGACCAGATCCTTGTGATGCCCTGCGAAACGTTCACCGCGCACCGCAGCCTCATTCAGCTCGAGACGCTGAATCATCGTGCCCATGGCCCCATCGAGCACATGGATCCGCTCACGGATCAACCCTGGAAGTTCGTTACTCGATGTCTGTCGACCCATGATCTAATTTCTCTATCGAATCTCCAACGCCCCGCACCGGGAACCGTCTCCGTTCACCTCAGAGCATCCCCTCCGAAACCGGTACGTCGCGCAAGGCCTTCCGATCCGAGGAAGCAAAAACCTTGACGCGAATTTCTCTCGCGACTTCCCTCGCGGGTTGGATTTCCTCGCGAGTTGGAGTGCTATTAGCTTAACCCAAACACCGTGATGCGCTTAGCCTAAACGCAATGTTAGTCGAACAACAAACCCAAGATGACTAACGGATTTGCAGGCTCCAAAAACGAAAAACGCCGGGTTGCCCCGGCGTTCTCAATCATTAGGTTCGCGTCGAGCGACAGCCACTAGCCTTCGAACGCTGGCTTGCTGGACTTTTTCGACACTCGATCGTTCTTACCTACAAACTCAAGGATCGCACGGGTGCCGTTGTCGCCAACGCGTGGCTTTGCCAAACGCATGATCCGAGTGTACCCACCTGGCCGGTCGGTAAACCGCGGAGCAACCTTGTCGAACAACACGCGAACCGCTTCTTTGTCACCGAGCATGGTGAGAACGCGACGACGTGCGGTAACGCCTGGCGAACGAGCTTGTGCCCACTTCTGCCATGCTTCACTCTTTCGCCATTTCTTCCACTCTTCACTATTTCGTTCCGCGGTGGTGGCGAACTGAGTCGCCTCGGCTTCGGCAGCCAACCCCTTGCGAGCGATCGTGATGCACTTTTCGACGATCGGGCGAATTTCCTTCGCCTTTTCAATCGTGGTGATGATCCGTCCAGGCACCTTCGGTGCGTTGGTATCCAATTCGGTGGTTTCACGTTCGGTCAAGAAAATCGCCGATGCCAAATTTCGGAAGAGCGCTTTTCGATGGGATGGGCTCCGCCCGAGCACGCGACCTTTACGTAAGTGTCTCATGATTTATCAGTCCAACAGTTTTCAAAAATCTAAAAGTTTAAATGAACGCCTAACGCATCGACGACGGAATTCGCATCCCGAGATGCAATCCGATCGCAGAGAGCTTTTCGCGAACTTCGGAAAGGGTCGTTTCTCCAAAGTTTCGCACTTCCAAAAGCTGGTCTTCCGTTCGTTGGACCAGATCTCGAACGTAGCGAATGCCTTCGCTCTCCAAGCAATTGTTCGCTCGAACCGAAAGCTTCAAATCGTTCACCAGCATGTTCAGCTTGGCTTCCAATTGCGCTTCGGCACTTCCAGGACCGCCACGTGCCACGGCGTGGACTTGACGGCCCAACTCGTTCGATTGCACGAACGGATTCAAGTGCTTGCGAAGGATCTTTGCCCCTTCGACCATCGCCAACTCAGGCTGCAACGACCCATCGGTCCAAATCTCAATGATCAACCGATCGTAGTTGGTCTTTTGCCCAACGCGTGTCTCTTCGACCGTATATCGGACCCGGACGACAGGGCTGTATACCGCGTCGACGGGGATAATGCCGATTTCATGGTCTCCCGAACTGTGTTCGGATGCAGGCACGTATCCTCGACCATTCTCGACAACCATTTCCATCATGAAATCGGTATCGCCGGTCAACGTGGCGATCACGTGGTCTCGATTGATGATCTCGACGTCGGAGTCCGTCTGAACGTCAGCCCCGGTGATCGGACCCGCTTTGCTCCGCATGATGGTCAGAACACGCGTGTTCTCGCTGTGATTCTTTACCACCAACGACTTTACATTCAAAACGATCTCGGTGACGTCTTCCAAGACATTCGGGATCGAGCTGAACTCGTGCTGAGCACCACGGATCTTGATCTGAGTGATCGCACTTCCTTCCAAACTGGACAAAAGCACTCGACGCAGACTGTTGCCAATCGTTGCGCCGAAACCGCGCTCGAAAGGCTCCGCCGTAAACTTGCCATAACTGGAGGTCAACGTTGCTCTATCAACGCTGACTTGGCTGGGCAGCTCTAAACCACGCCAACGAACGTGCATATGATTAACTCCGAGTAAATTCCAATTCGAAACTGTGCTTCCAAACATTCGCCATCGCTAAATCATCCCCGAGCCACACTCGGCAAGCCAACCCAGCCGGCCCGCCGAATTTGCAAGGCACCGAGACTCGCTCTTCGTTTCACAAAACCAAAAAGCTCGCCCGAACGCCCCATTCCACGGTCGCCCCATTCCACGGTGCAACCTAGACTCGTCGCCGCTTGCGAGGTCGGCATCCGTTGTGGGGAATCGGCGTTGTATCTTCAATGAGCTTGACGGTGATCCCGGCAGCTTGCAACGCGGTGATCGCCGATTCGCGGCCAGAACCCGGTCCCTTCACGCGAACCTCGATTTCCTTGACCCCGTACTTCGCAGCCTTTTCAGCAGCTTGCTGGGCCGCCATCTGACCAGCAAACGGCGTGCTCTTCCGCGAACCTTTAAACCCACACGTTCCCGCACTCGCCCAACAAATCGTGTCACCCTTGGTATCGGTGATCGTCACTTGCGTGTTGTTGAAGGTCGCCTTGACGAACGCGATCGCCGACGTGACATTACGCCGAATTTTGCGCCGCTTGTTAGCCGCGTCTTGTTTGTTTTGTTGTTGTTTCGCCACGATATTCTGTTTTATTTAACTTGCTAAAGCTGATTCAAATCCTTCGACCCACGCTGACCTTCCTAGCGACCGACCAGCATTCCAAACCGATCGATCCAGGCCAAACGCAGGTTCTCCCGTCAAGCCGCGTCGAGGACTATCGCAAGTCCTTGACCCCCTTCTTGCCAGCAACCGTCTTCCGAGGCCCCTTTCGAGTCCGAGCGTTCGTTCGGGTTCGCTGACCACGAACTGGCAAGCCAAGTTTGTGGCGCATGCCGCGGTAGCACTTGATTTCACGCAATCGGTGAATCGCTTGGCCTACCTGGCGTCGCAATGGACCCTCGACCGTAAAGTCACGCTCGAGCAAGCTAGCCAAACGGCTCAACTCGTCCTCGTCCAACTCACGAGCCTTTTTGGCCGGATTGATCTTCGTCTTGACACACGCATCCCGAGCAATGGCCGGTCCAACGCCGTACAAGTATTGAAGTGAATAAACGACCTGTTTGTCGTTGGGAATGTCGACACCGAGAAGACGCGGCATACGTGCCTACTCCTAAACCTTTTCCCGACTGGGATTTATAAAAACGACAGAAATCTCTTCTTACCCACAAATGGGGAGCAAACCCAAGCCGTTGGGTCTGCGAAGCCCAAAAGTGTACCCACAGCCAGCCAATCTCTGCAAGGGTTAATTGACGGCTTTGGCACGCTTTTTTCCTTCGCCCCCTCCCGCCTCAAGCAAAATGCGATCCACTCCCAGCGACGGCGTGCCGAACCATCAGCGACCTTCACGCAAATACGTTGTAAAAGCTTACGAAAACCGATAGGTTGCCGCACGCCATCGGCAAAATCTACGCAACCCATTCCGATCGAAGAAATTCCCAAAACGCCCTCAGTACTCGAGAGTCGAGATTCCTGACTGCCTCGCGGAAAATAGAACCAAACATTTTTTAACGGCCATTTTCCTCGAGATTCATGGTCGTTTGCTAGCCATCGCAGCGGTTTTCAATCCCTGAATGTCTCGCCCAGTTGATTCTGGGGTTGATTTCCTTTCGACGCTCAACGCCGACCACGTGATATTCCCGAAATAGCGAGATGGACACATCGCGATAAAACGACACCGCGAGCTGGTACACAGCAAAGCGCAAGGGGTCGAAATCGCAAGGGGTCGAAATTCGGGACTTCGAACGGCATTCCCATGTTGTAATCTTGACGCATCCCAGCAAACCTGGGATGAGAAACGGCGATTCAATGCCGCTTGTTGAGCCACTGCGACCAAGCGATATTTTCTCCGCTTGCTCTCCGTTCATTCCAGGGATCCAAGAAAAATGATTCGCCGAAATTCATGGTTTGCCCTCGTGATCGCCAGCCTAAACGCTTCTATCCTTGGTTGCTCCTCGATGAAAGAGTCCGATACCTCTCGAACCGGACTTGAGCAACTCCTCATCAGCAGCGCGATCGACCAGTCGTTGGCCAAAGTTGATTTTCGCCCCATCGCCGGCGCCAAAGTCCATCTCAAAACCGATTTGCTCGACTGCGTCGACAAGAACTACATCATCCTGACGACACGCTCGAAGCTGTTAGCGAATCACTGCGAACTGATGGATAAACCCGACGAAGCGGACATTCTGCTAGAGATTGCATCGGGCGGGGTGGGGACCGACCGGACCGACCTCACCGTCGGCTCCCCTGAAATCCCACTTGGAATTATGGGCAGCATTCCTAAAGTCAACGTTTATGAGCGAAAGAAAGCGATGGGGACCGCCAAATTGGTTTTGGTGGCCACCGACACAAAGTCCAAGCAGCCCGTAATCAACTCCGGCTTCAGCCTTGCCCGCAGCGATCATCAGCACTGGACGATGATGGGAAGCGGCCCCGTATTGTCAGGCTCCGTTGCGGACCAAATCAAGCAACACACAGGTACGAGCGAAACACTCATCCAGATTCCTTCGACGACCGCTAGCCGCTCCTTCGAGCTAACCGCAGGAAAAAACGAATCGCAATCCATGAGACGTTGATCGAAACACAACGGAATCAACATCTCTGGAAGAACAAAGTTACCGTCGGCAAAGTCAAATGAGTTCGTGAGTTCGCTTGAATTGCCAATGCCGCTTCGAGTCAGCGAACCACTCGCACCAAGAATTTGCTCGGAACTATCGTTGCCGCACTCTCAGAAGAAACAACGATTCCTTCCGGCTCGCTTGGCGTCGTACAACGCCGAATCGGCCTGCTTTGAAACCGAATCGGGTGCATCCAATTTGTTCGCTTTGGAAACACCCACGCTCACCGTCGCTGACAGTTTGAGATTATCCCACGGAATCTCCTCCGGCTCCACATCTCCTCCGGCTCCACATCTCCTCCGGCTCCACCGCAGAGTGAATCCGTTCCGCAGCCAATCGAGGGTGCTCCAAGTCGATCCCAGGGAGCACCGCAGCGTACACTTCGCCACCGTAACGTGGGAGCAAGTACATGTCGCGAAGGAACCTAACCAAACGGCAGCCAAGGCGATAAAGGCTTACCAGATTCGAACGCGCTTTTCGGGAGCGATGAACATTGCCGAACCGGATTTGACGTCAAAGGCATCATAGAATCCGTCAAGGTTGGATACGATTCCGTTGCATCGGTATTGGCTGGGCGAGTGCGGATCGGTTTTGATCCTCTTTCGCATTTCCGCTTCGCGGTACTTGCGACGCCACACCTGAGCCCAACCAATGAAGAAGCGTTGCTCCCCCGTATAATCGTCAATAACTGGCGAAGGCTTGCCATCGAGCGACAGCTTGTAAGCGGTGTAGGCGACACTCAATCCGCCGAGATCCCCGATGTTTTCCCCCAACGTGAATTTACCGCTGAGATTCATCCCCGGGATCGGTTGGTAAGCATCGTACTGAGAAACCAATTGCTGCGATCGTTTTTCGAACTCGCTTTCATCATTGGCCGTCCACCAATTCCTCAGGTTGCCTTGTCCATCGAACTTGCTTCCAGAGTCGTCGAACCCATGGCTGATTTCATGCCCGATCACCGCTCCGATGCCGCCGTAATTGATCGCATCATCGGCCTCTAGATTGAAGAAGGGGGGCTGGAGAATCGCAGCAGGGAATCCGATCTCGTTCATCAACGGGTTGTAGTACGCATTGACGGTTTGCGGTGGCATGTACCACTCCGTCCGATCGATGGGTTTGCCCAATTTACCGATCGCGTACGTATGCTCGAACTCGGCGATCCTGGTCAAATTGCCAACAACGTTCTTGCCGTCAATCGACACCGAAGAGTAGTCCTTCCATTTATCTGGGTACCCGATCTTCGGCGTAAACTTGGACAATTTCTCACGCGCCTGTGCCTTGGTTCCATTCCCCATCCATGGCAATTGATCGATGCGTTCCGAGAATGCCTTGAGCAAGTTACCCACCAACTCGTTCATGCGTTCTTTGGCCTTGGGACTGAAATGCTTTTCCACGTACAGTTGGCCAACAGGCATCCCTAGCATTGCATTACAGGCGTCGACCCCGCGCCGCCACAATGGCTCTTGTTCCGCAACTCCGCTGAGGGTGGTTTCGTGAAAGTTGAAATGGATCTTCTCAATCTCTTCCGTCAAAACCGGCGCATAGGTATCGATGACTTGAAAGGCCAGATAGGCCTTCAATGTATCGATTGGCGTTTCTTCGAGAATCTTTTGCGCTTCTTCGAAGAAACTCGGCTGCCCGACGATGAGTTCCTTCACTTCGGGGATGCCGACAAACTCCGCATAGGCATTCCAATGAAGTCCAGGATGGTCGGCAGCAAACTTGGCCGCCTCGAGCTTGTTGTAGGCCTTCACCGGATCGCGCAATGCGACCTTATCCCATTGGCATGCCGCAAATTTTGTCTCCAACGCGACGATATCCTGGGCTGCTTTTTCGGAGTTTTCCCAACCGATCTTTCCGAGCATTTCCGCCACGAATGCGACATACGCCTTGCGAATCTCCACGTACTGCGGTTCGTCCAAAAGGTAGTAATCGCGATCCGGCAGCGATGTGCCGTCTTGACCGACATACACCGCATACTGATCCGAACGTCGGGCGTCGGGTTCGATTCCAACACCGAAGAAACTTGCGACACCGCGTCGAGATAACTGACCGGCGTATGCCAACAACATCGGCTTGTTCAAGATCGCACGGATCTCTTGAACAGCGGGGACAACCGGGGTTATTCCCGCCGCATTGCGGGCTTCTAAATCGGTGTAGGAACGATAAAAATCGCCGACTTGCTTAGCGATTGGAGATGGCGACTCCGATCGACCCGCCTTTTCGATGATCTCGCGGATGGCCGCCTTCGTCTCAATATCCAAAACCGTAAACGATCCATAGTTGGATTGATCGGCTGGAATCTCTGTGGTTGTAAGCCACGTGTCGTTCACGAACCGAAAGAAGTCCTCGTCAGCCTTGATCGTCGTGCTGAAGTTCGCCTTTTCGACCCCCGAGACTCCCTTCGCAGTTCCCCGCTCTTGTCCAATCGCATGGCCGGCAACGATCAAACCGAAGCCCAATCCTGCCACCAAAGCACTTTGGGAAACCCATGCCGTTCGTCTTTCCAACCACGCACCGAATCGAATTGACATAAGACCTCTCGCTCATTTTCTGCGGAATCCAAGGAACCACGCGATGGCTTGCACGGTACACCGCCAACGCCATCTACCGCCAACACCATGTTTCGGAAAATCCTAACCTCTGGAATCGGGCTCCGAAAGTCCCTCACTCCCCTGGGTGTATCCCATCAACAGGGGTTCAAAGCAGCATCCGTAACGCAAAGAATGCCGAGAAAATCGCTATGAAACGCATCCAAGCCCTCTAGAACAGGCTCCGGGCACGTGGGCGAAAATGCTCACCGCTTCGAATCTGCCAAAGCCAAGCGTTGGCTTGGCCATGCCAACGGAACGATCAAGAACATCCCAAAGAAAAACCACGGTAGTGACACCCGAGCAATCTCGCACCATTCCTCGAGGACTTTCAATCGGGGGCTGAGTGGTTCATTGACTCCCATGGAAATGTTGTCTTCGGACGACTGAAGGATCGAAAGGTAGTTCTCGATCGTTGGTTCACCGACCCCTGATCGTTGCAGTTGCCATGCCACGTACTTGGCTCCTCCATGGGTCAACGTTTTCACGTCGGTCGAAAAGGTGATTCCATAGTCTGGGTCTGCAGCGACCCATTTGCCTTTCGCGAAAACTTCCAATACGACGTGCCCACCTAGCCCAACAATTCGGGTCGGGCACTTGGATTGCCTAGCAATCCACTGCAGGACGGCGACACGTTCGGAGCAGTCTCCGGCCCCCCCCTCCACGATGCGCAAGGGATTCTGAATCCTGAGAAGAGGGGGATAGAACTGCCCTAGGAACCACTGCACCCAGTTCTCTCGAAGCATGATCCGACGATCAATACTATGCGTCGTAATCGCATGCACGAATCGGTTCGCTCGACCGACTGGGAAATGGTCGTTGGCCGCGAAACTGGCCGCAACAGCCTTGAATTGCTCCAATCTGACGCCGGCCTCTTCGGGTCGCAAAAAGGGAGTCGCAAAAACGGCAAGCGAGGAACCGATCCCCAACAGACCCAAAACGGTCATCAGAATTTTTTGCAAAACGCGCCGCATTGGCTAGCCACCCCGGTTGATCCGTTCGTGGCTCGAACCCCTCGCGTTCCCGCACTCCGATGCGGACTTCGGAAAACGAACTGCCCCCACCCAAGAAACGCTTGATCCAAGCAATCTGTTGGCACTAAACTAGGCGCAGCCATTTCCCCTGTTACAGCGCAGAGGCTTTGGTCAGAACCGCACGAGAGCCACTAACTTTCGTGCGGTTCGTTTTTGCTAGCGTTGCTTGCTTGGAAGCGAGCAACGATAACTTGCCGCCGGTGCAACACTTCCTGAAAAGCATCGCCTCGAGACACTGATTCAAACACCACTCCGTATCGAGTGTTTCGTTTTCAAGCCGTTTTTTCTTCCCAAGCCTCCCACATGAACATGGGGTTACCCTTACGAAAACGAAAGGAACAAGGGCGTTGATCGGCTCCCATGGGTCTTGGATTCCCCCATACCATCGTGGATACTCTCTATATTTGTTATCCCCTACTGGCTGTCATCAATACACGTTAGGTTGCTCATCCGCTGGATGCGACCTC
>CAIYZV010000010.1 GCA_903930765.1 uncultured Pirellula sp. | reverse complement strand
GCAGGCGAAATGGCTGCGTTGTTGATTTGGCCTCGGGAGACACAAGGCGCGATGGTAACCGCGACGAGGCAAGCGACAAATGGTACGAGGGAGCGAGCGATCGATGACTTCATGATGGAATCGCAAAGGATAAGGGGGACTCCTGAATGCTTTCGTCGGAGGGCGCTTTCGTCGGAGAATGCTTTCGACAGACGACCCGCACCGTTTCTATGGTAATCGGTTCCACTCCAAAAGCGAACACTTTTCCAGATCTGTCCTTCGAACCGGAAGCCATGGCGTGCCGAGGATTCAAGGGACTCCCAGCAAACCTTGGATTCCCAGCGAATCTAGAGCCAGATCGACGTTGGCGATGGCCGAGGGATCGAGCGATTGCCAAGGGATCGGTCCAGCACCATTCACGACAAACGCTGCCGAATCAAGAAACCATTCCGTTCGTGGCCCATCACCGAAGACTCGACCTCAGAAATCTAGCTTATTTTGCACTAGCAATGCGATCGACTCGGCATAAATCGCTTTGAAACTCCAAACGGTCCACCATCCAAAAACCGTTCAAAATCCCTCGAAAAATCGACGGTAGAAAATGGCATCTAGAATGGGCCCGCCGCATGCCCAGAGCCCCACAGTTCCGGCTTGCGAAGTCCCAAAAACCGATACATCCCTCCCGGATGGCGCGATTGAGCGCAGTAGGTAGGGGGGATTCTCCGAAAAAACCCCGAGTTGAGCAGAGAAAGTTTGACGGTAGTAAGGGGGCTGTTTAGGATCTAGGTGGAGGCGTGGCGGAGTTGCCCCGTCTGTGCACTGGTGATTCTTTTCGTCGGCGAGGTAATCGATGGCCCGCGATCGCAATCTTTACGTATGGCAAGCTTATGTCATCGTCATGTCTTTCGTCAGCTTGCTCTGCATCGGCGCCCTTTGCTACGTCGTTTTCCAATCCGGAACGAACTTCAAGAGCGTTGAAGACGCCAAGTCAAAACTGAGGGAAGCGGACGCCAAGGCGACCGAAGAGAGGAAAAAGTCACAGCTCCTTTCGATGATCTTGGGCTCGCAGCCGGGAACCCAAGTCGAAATCGAGCAAATGGCATCGTCGTTCCCCAACGCTCCTGAAGTGGCTGACGTCCAGAAAAAGTACAACGCCGATATGGCCTTGTTCGGCCCCAATTCCGCCGAGAAAAACTACCGCAAGCTCGTTGAGACACTGATACAAACGGTCCGGGAAAATAATATCCAGATCGAAGCACAATCCAGAAAAGAAGTCGAGCTCAACGCCAACTACGAAACGGCCTTGAAGCAATGGACGATCAACACCGAAGCCGAACGCAAGCGGGCGGATACGCTGGCTAGCCAACTCGAGCAAGCCACCGTGACCTACACGCAGAAGGAGAAAGAGCGTCAGGACGAGATCACGCAAATCAAGACGGAACAGCAACGGGTGGCCAAACAACGCGAATCTGAAAAAGCCCAGTACCAAAAAGAGATCGCTGAAGTCACCAGGAAACGCGATGAACTCGCCAAGCAGAACGAGATCCTCGGCAAGCAACTCGAGGAAATCAAAGGCGAAGATTTTCAATACGTCCAAGGTAAAATCACCGAAGTCACCGATGGCGGCAATACGGTATACCTGAATCTCGGCAAAGCGGATGGACTGCGACCAGGGGTTCGCTTTGCGGTTCTGGACGATACCGCCAGCAAAGTCGCGGATCAGAAACCCAAGGCACGACTCGAAATCGTTGACGTAAACCAACAAACCGAACACTTGTCCCGGGCCCGCGTTCTACCTGATCGCAAGCATGCTACGATCCTTCGTGGAGATAAGATCTATTCGCCTGCATGGCAACCCGGACGCAAGGTCAGCTTCGGCCTCGTCGGAAAACTCGATATCGACGGTGACGGCAAAGACGATCGCGATACGGTACGAGCTCTGATCGCGCAAAATGGTGGCGATGTCTCCGTAGATCTTCGCCCCGATGGCCGCATCGATGGTAACTTGAGCGTAAACACCCGGTGGCTGGTCGTTGGGGATGAGTTCAAGGTTCTCGGGGACAAACTCGAAGGTGCCAACGAAGTCGTCGCCAGGAGACGCTTGGAGATCGAGCAGCAAGCCAAGTCGATGGGCGTCAGCCGAATCAATCTCGACAAGTTGATGGGTTACCTGCGTGGATCGGGAGAAGAAGACGTCGTTCCGCTGGGTTCTGCAAACCGAGCCAGCGACTTCATTCGTCGCGAAGCAGGCGTGCCGAGCAGTGGGCGGGTGTCGGGACTCTACCAGTCGTCCGACGGCAAGTCGGTTCCATCTGGAAACCCTTAGCGACCCACCCCCTTAGCGACCCACCCGAAGATGGATTTCGGCGCGAGTGAGTTCAGCAGTACTCACCCACGTACCATAAGGTCTTCCCCAAACGCTGAAAAACCATAGAACTTAAGGCAGTCCGTTATTCCAACGGGCTGCCTTTTTTTGTTGGAGCGAACCAACCTAGGAATCGCGATGCATACGTTGTACGGTCAGTTAGTCGAAGCAACGACGGTGGACGGCTTCAAACTGCATGGGTTCCTCGCGCATCCGAAAACAACGTCGCAACGAGCGTGGATCATCGTTCACGGCGTTAACGGCAACTTTTACGGCTCGTCCCTGTTGCAGTTCGTCGCCCAGACGTGCCTGCTCAATGGGGATAGCGCACTCCTGATCAACACCCGAGGACATGACCTAGCCAGCTTTGGCTCTTCGGAGTATCCGGCTCGGCTAGGATCCATGTTCGAAACGATCAAGTGCGCGCTAGAGGATCTGAAAGGCTGGGTGGATTACGCGAAGTCTGAGGGAAGCCCGCGCGTAGGCATCATCGCCCATTCGCTCGGAGCCGTGAAGTCTGCGTATGCACTGGCCAACAAACTCGAAGGGATCGACCGCTTCATCGCCCTGTCCCCACCGAGACTAAACACAGATTTGCTCTTGGCGGACCCATTGAAGCGAGCGGTCTTTCAAGAGCACTTGGCCCAAGCTCAGTCGCTCTGCGAAGCCGGGAATGACCACCACATCATGCGCGTTCGGTTCCCGCTACCAAATTGGGTATCGGCAGCCACGTTTCTGGACAAGTACGGCAGCGGAGCGACTTATGATTACTTATCGTTCATCGCCGACATTCAAATCCCGTCGCTGTGGGTCTTTGGCGACTCCGAGGTCCGCGAAGGTTCTGTCAATTTTCGAGATGCCGATCGACAGATAGGAGACGCAATCCAGCAGTGCGCCGTGAAGTCCTCCAGAGAGAAAACCGATGGAGCGGACCTTTCCGAACCCTTGCATCAGGTGAAGGTTATCGATGGGGCTGACCATTCCTACCGTGACACCCGGGAGGGTTTGAGGCAAT
>CAIYZV010000009.1 GCA_903930765.1 uncultured Pirellula sp. | reverse complement strand
TGCGACATCCGATCGGCGATCAGTTTGAACTGTTCGTCCGGCGATAGTTTCGAGAGCTGCGCGACGCTCAATCCCAGGGATGCGAGCGTTTCTTGGGCCGACTGCGATCCGGAAGCCGCTTCAAAGAGCATTTTCTGCATCTTCTTGAGTGATCCTTCGAGCGTCCCCAGGTCGGCACCGGACTGTTCGGCAGCAAATCCCAGTTCTGAGAGAGCTTCGACCGACACGCCGGTGCGCTGGCTCATGTCGACCATATCGCTTCCCATGTCAGCAAAGACCTTGGCCGCTCCTGCCAATGGCGCGACGACACCAGCCCCGAGCATCGCCATTTTCGTGCCGATCCCCTGCAGGCTTTTGCCAAAGGTATCGAGCCGCTTCGAAGCGTCATTGAGTCCCTTCACCAAGCGAGAGTCCTTGGTGAAGAGCTCGATGTAGGCTGAACCGGCTTTGATACTCGAACTTGATGCCATCGTTACTGTTTCTCTTGCATCCGATCAATGAAAACGTGTTTGAGGGCTTCGATCCCAACCATCGTGCGAGGTTGAATCCGTTTCTTCGCGTGCGGGTTGAAATCCGACGGGTGGTAGATCTTCGAGCGTTTGGCATCGCGATGGATGTTGGCAAGCATTGCCAGAACTGAGGAAGTGTGAGACCACAGCATCTGGCTTCGAGCTTCGCCCATCGCGATTAGCTCTCGGAGGCTGAATGGTCCGGGGTCACAACCGAGGACTCCGGCCAAGTGCCAGACGAGCTGATCCACTTCTTCGCTTCGGTTTCCGGGTCGATCGAATCGAGGATCTTCTCCGCGTGGCTGAGCAACTTGTCCCTGACGGTCTTGCCCGCTTCGATCGCCTTGCGAAGGCTCGCCCTGGCGCGGGCATCTGGGAAAAAATCGATCAGTTCCTCGACGAATGCATCGGCAGCTTGGGTGATCGCATCCCCTGCCAATGCTCGACCAAAGTCCTCATCGCTGATTGATTGCTTGTCGGCTTGGTCTTTGCACAAGCAATACAGCACGTCGGCCAGAGAAACTGGATCCGCGACGAGTTTCGAAAGTGACTTGAACCCATCGTCGACCAGTGCATACAGATCGATCCCCAACAAGCCTCGAATCCGTTTGACGGCTGTAACATTGATCGCAACTTCCCATGTGCGTCGGGAGTTATCCACAAAACTATGCATTTTCTAAACGCCTTCCGAAAGCTAGAGAAACGAAACAAAATTAGGCAACGGTCATCCAGCTAGGTGGATTTGCCGCATAGGTTGGCTTGGCAGTGACCGAAACGGTGATCGCTTCTTCAAGGGCTTCGTTGCGAGAGAAGCTAGCGATGCGGAACGTGGCTCGCAGGCCTTGGGATCCGCTACTACCTGCTCCGGTGATCAGCCCATCCATCACGGCGAATTCCACCGTGCTGTTATTCAGGAATGCATCGCGCACAGCGCCGAAGTCGGAGTCGGCGGTATCCCAAACCATCTCAAATTCAAGCGAAGCATCCTTGAGGGTGCCGACAGTAGCTCGCCAGCCATTATTTCCGCGGGTCGAAACATCGGCCTCTCCTGTTTCCAGGTTCAGCGTCAAATCTCGAACGTTACCGACGAGGTCCCAAGTGGGAGCCGCGTATGTCCCGGCGTTACGGTAAAGCTTTGCATCAAGTCCAAGTTTGGCTGGCATATTTGTTACTCCTTAACGAACGCTGTTGGCCCACATCGGGGGTAATCGATCTTTGACTTTGTCGAGTGCTGGACCCATGAAGGGTCGTTTGGGGTATCGTTCCTTGCGAAACCTACCTCCGAATTCATGAGCTTTGCCCGCAGTGCCGACCACCGAGATATCTGGTCCGATGGTTGCGATCCCCCGCTGCTTGTCGATCGCATATACGATCGCTCGCTTGAGTTGTCCTTTGCGAGTATTCGGAGGTGTACCTGGCATCGAAGCGGTCTGCCGACGCTTGATGGAGCGACGAGCAACCAAGCGAATCGAGGCAGCAGCATGGCCAAGGCTCTTGAAGTTGCCTTGCTGTGCCTTGCTCTTGACTTTGTCGAATGACTTTTTGGTGGTGACTTTTACTGCGATCATGGTTGTCCTTACGGTGCGGTGAATCCTTGTGCATTGACGTAGACCCCAGCACCAGTGGTGATGCACGCAAAGTTCAGAGCCGTGTTGGCAGTGGTCTTGAGTGGATTTTCAAAAATGATCTCCGCCATCGGAGCGTTAGCAGGTAGATGGCCTCGCCAAATGATCGTTGCTCCGTCTTTGAGGACGACCTCGGTAGTGACCGCTGAGTTGTTCGAAAGTTGCATCGAGCAGATGTAGCGACGCAGTCCCGCACCCGCTGCGGCAACCAGCGCGACGTCGGTCGTATTGATCACTCCACCGGCGATGGAAGCATACGACCATTCGAGTTCGGGGATTTGCCACGGACGCGTTACCAGTACACCTTGCAGGGTGGAAACGAGGTCCGCTACATCACCCGTGGCGACGCTGGCATACGCTGCAGTCAGAGCACGAGCAGCCATTCGAACGGGGTTGCCCGCAATGACCGCATCGTGAGCCGCTTGGCCAGCAACGTTCGCTGTGACAGTTCCAATGTTCGTCGTGGTTGCGGTCGCACCGGTGAGAATCACCCCTAGACCTTGTCCGACCACGGTTTGGCCACGTCCTGCGGTGATTTCAGCGGTGAGTTCCGCGTAATCCTGGCAGTTGATGAACTGGGATTGGAAATTGATGTTGGAAGCTGGCGCTGCCGCGAGGGCAATTTGGCCTGAACCTACAACGTATGCACCTCCAAACACGGTGCCGGTTAAATCAATCGTATTAGCGTCGATGACCGTGGCTGCGTAATTACCACGCAAAGCAGCTCCGTTATTGGTCACTCCATTGAGGTATTCGACCCAAATCGTCGGTGTTCCGGTGTATCCGTGAGCGGTCGACGTAAGGCGAATGACATTGCCGGGGCCTGCCACCGCGTTGGAAACGGCCTTGAACCCTTGATGATTCATCGACCGAATGCGGATCTTGTAAACTGCGGTTGGATCCGGAATTTGCTGATGCCGCACATACGAGTTCGAACGGCCTCCGGTCGAATCCATCGCGCGGGAGTGAAAATAGCATTCGTCGGAAAACGGTTCGAGTTCGAGAATCGAATAGGTAGCGGTCGTAACGATCGCGGAGGCTGCCGATGCGATGGGGACCAATCCACCGTTCTGGACGCTGTAAACCATGTTGGTTACGGTCGTATTGGCAGCACCACCGATGTCCATGTTCAGGCTGTGCTTGCCATCGGGGATACCGGTGGTCGGATCTACCGAAATGGCTTCGATGATGTGGTGCGTATTGGCTTGTCTGGTTGCCCCCGATTGGACCGCAATCATCGCTCGAAAAGGAATCGTGAATGTTTCCTTCGAGAGCAGCTCGGCATACCCTCCTGCGGTTGTTCCAGATCCGATGGTCAGTACACCACCCGAGACGCTTGCCGTGGATCCACCGCTGGTGGTCACTTCCCAAAGATCCGTCAGAGTCCGAGTCCAAGAATCGCGGAACTTCTTCTGGATCGATTTGACTTTGAACATGTCGTCCACGTCGTCCAGGCCAGGAATCTCTCGAGTGACTCCTCGCGAATTGGTGAACTGCATGCGGAATGGGCCAACGTCTCCGGTGGTCATCGGTTATCTCCAAAGGCGAAACGTAAGAGTCAGAACGCTAGTGAATTGACGCAGTTCGTGCAAATGGTCGGGCGCATAGACCGGCAGGTTTTCCACGTTGGTG
>CAIYZV010000008.1 GCA_903930765.1 uncultured Pirellula sp. | reverse complement strand
CTGATCCAACGGACGCAGCAAGCCCGAGAGCAAGTCGATCGCAATGTTAGTCCCGCGGCACTTGTTGAAGCTTGGGTTACCGAAGTGACTGGAATGTCGCGAGCGTAAGCCGATGCTCCCTTGATCCAGCACGCTGATGTCCCACTGCTCCCACGCGACCGCAATTCTACGCGGACCTGTCGAAACCCATCGGATCTACCGTACCGTCAGTCCTTCGTTCCGACTCTGGATCCACGTCCGTATCTCGGGGAGTCGGCCGTAGGCATAAGCGAGCAACGCGAGTGGATGAATCGTCGGTTTGTCGACCCCCTGTTCCATTTGCAGCTTGCACGAAGTGCATTCGGTGCTGCCTATCTGCGAGGTGGTCTGCTGCATGGCACTGATGAGCCCCCATCCGACGCGGAGCGAGGTTCGGTATGCTTCGCGTTTCAATCCGTAGGTTCCTGCCATACCTGAGCATCCTGCGTCGGCGTCGTGGACGGTAAGGCCCGGAATGAGGCTCAGCAGTTGCATGCCGGAATACTCTGGGTTCATGGCGCGAAGATGGCATGGGGTGTGGTAAATCACCGACATGTTCAACGGTTTGAAATCGAGTTCAAGTTCATTTCGGGTATGCATGTTCCATAGATACTGCCCAGCTTCGACGGTGTTGGCCGATACCAGTTTGACATCCTCGCCACCGATCAGTTGTGGGTATTCATGCTGCAGGCATAGGGCTGCGGTGGGTTCCGTTGTTACGATGGTGTAGCCTTGTCGAACCGCGTCAGCCAATTGTCGGATCTGAGGGACGATCAATTTGCGAACTCGGTCGATATCCCCCATCGCGATCTTGGTCATCCATGTGACGCTCTGCCACGTCGGAACGTAGACCTCAACCTTCTGATGCTGCATGACTTGGACCAAGGCCATGGCGACGAGGGGATTGTTCCAATTGGCGTATTGGTCGACCACATAGAGGACCTTGCGACCAGCACCTCGATTCGGACGGGTCAATCGATTCTTCGAGGCCCACCTCATGAACGACTGTCGTGCGATTTGCGGCAAACGGCGGCTGAATGCAATTCCCGTGGTTTTCTCAAGGAGCCATCGCATGGTACGACTTTCCATCGACCAATTGGCAAGTCTCGGGAAACGGCTTGCTAGGCTCGTTAGAAGATCCATTCTGGATAGCAAGCGATCGCTTGGTGAAAGTCCATGGGTCGCGGTATGCTGAGCCTTGAGTTCGACCATCATGCGAGGGATATCGACCGAGGCTGGGCAATCGACCCGACACTGATGGCAATGGAAGCATAGGTCTGCGATTTTTCGCATCTCATCGCTTTCCGCGTGGCGAACCGCGATCCGACCTGAGAGGAGGCCTCGAAGCAGATTGGCTTTCGCCCTCGGCGATGCTTCTTCGGCGCGAGACGAGCGGAACATCGGACACATGCGTTCATTCGGTGCTGTGGAGCGGCATCGTCCACAACCATTGCAGGAGTTTGCCGTAGCATCGAGCGTTTGCGATTCGTTCCAATCCAGGATAGGCAGGAACGTCGAATTGGGTTTGAGAGTAGTTTCGATGTCGATGGATTTGTTGGCGACTGTCACGTCGGCAACTGCATCGTTGGGAACTGAATCGTTGGCAACAGTGCTGCCGCTTAAAGAAGTCGATGCGGTCGATTCAACTTGCGATTTCGATTTCTTGGTTCGCTTGTCGGAGCCTTTCTTTTCGAGCTTCTTTCGATCCAGGACCCGTGTGCCTTGAGAGATGGTCAAGGTCGACAAGGGACGGAGGTTATCGGTTGGCTTTGGAGGCGCATCGGTAATCAGTTTTCCGGGATTGAGGATCCCTTTCGCATCGAACAATTCCTTCACACGACGGCAAATGGGATAGAGCTCGCCGAGTTGCTGCCGAAGGTAACTGCTGCGGCTCAAGCCGACTGCGTGTTCACCGGAGATGACACCTCGGAATTCAATCGTCTTTTCGAAGAGCTTATCGGCGATGCGTTGCAGTTTGCCGATGTCTTCAGGAGATTTCGGGTCTAGAAAGGGGCGAATCTGCAAGTGGCCTTGGGCTGCGTGCGCAAAGAGCGTGGCGGTCACCCGCTCCGCCTTGAGCACGTTTTGCATTTCGACGAGGAACTCCGGCATGCGATCTGGGGGGATGGTAATGTCGTCGATAAAAGGAAGAGGGCGTTGGGTACCCGTCAACCGAACCAAGCGTGGGACGACGCGCCGGCTCAACTTCCAGATAAAGTCCCGTTCGTTATCGTCGACAATGATGCGAGACTGCTGGGTGGAGGGCGCTCGCCGGACAATGCGCTGGACCAGTGACGTCAAGCGTTGCCGGACCTCTCCTGCATCCGCCCCTTGTTGCTCGATCAGCAGAAGGGCTTCGGCTCCGCGAGGAAGCATGGCTTCGTAGCGAGGATCGAGTTCCCTGGCAATTTCGATCAATCGACGATCCATCAGATCGCACGCCGCGACTTGGTCGCGCCTCGCATCGATGGCAGCTCGGGCCGCGAGTTCAAGCCGTTCGAAGAAAAGCAAAACGACACCGCGCGCGATCGGCATCGGTTCGATCCGCAAGGTGGCTTCGGTCAACACCGCAAGTGTTCCCTCAGCTCCAGCTTGGAGACGCGCTAAATCGACTGTGTCATGTTCGCAGATGGCTTCTAGACGATAGCCGCATCCACGCGCCACGCCTCGCCATGGTGGGGATTTGATCAAGCTGCGGCTGGCGTTGAGCAACTGGCCCAATTCCGAGGCGATGTAATCGAGCTTGGGACTTCCCGTGTCCGGTTCCAGCCATCGTGTTTTTCCAAATCGAACGATCTCGCCATCGGCGAGGACTCCTTGGGCAGACTGAAGCGCCTCGCCGGCAGTTCCGTATTTGAGGTAATGGCTACCCAATGCATCGATTGCCAACAAGCTACCGACGGTCGTTACGGAGCGGGTAGGTGGGTCGATCCCTAAGATAAAGCGATCGCGATGGAGCGTTCGGTTGAGGTCGGCGAGGGTGATCCCAGGCTGGACCCGAACCGTCATGCTGGCTGGATCGATCGCGATCAACCGCCGCATGAATCGGGAAAAATCGAGCACGATGCCGGGTCCCAAAGATTGTCCGGCTAGTCCTGTGCCACCGCCGCGAGGGAAGACAGGCAGAGAATTTTCCGTAGCGTACCGCAGGCATTGCGAGACATCACCTGAGTGCCTAGGACGCACGACCGCCAAAGGTTGAATCTCGTAGAGACTGGCGTCACTGGCGTAAAGCTGTGTGTAAAGGGGATTGCAATGGACTTCCCCGTCGAGAATCCCCCGGAGATCCGCCTGCACTCGAGCTTGCTCAGCGTCCATGAAACTCCCTATTGAAGCTCAACGCGGACGAGGCATCGAGTCGTCGCCTAGTCCGCGTTGAAGTTTGCACTTCTTTGCATGATACTGAGCCAGTACCTCGAGTGTCAGCAACCATTGTCGGGCCAACCGCTGCTGCACCAACCGCTGCAGAACCGTTTACTAGCTCGTCGTATCTTGACCGATCTTGCTGTGATGGTAGCCGTACACGAAGTAGATTGCCAACCCAATACCCAGCCAAACGATGAGTCGCATCCAGTTTTCCGATGGGAGTGACAGCATTAGAGCCACGCACAGGAGTACTCCGAGGGCTGGGACGGCAGGGGCGCCTGGGCACTTGAAGGGTCGATTTCGTCCTGGATCGACCACCCGGAGGATCAAGACCGATGTGCATACGAGCGCGAATGCGAAGAGAGTTCCGATACTCGTCAAGTCCGCAAGGATGTTCAGCGGCAGAAGGCTTGCTCCGGCGGCGACGATAAAGCCGGTTAGAACGGTGGACTTCCAAGGCGTCTTCCAGGTTGGATGGATGCTCGAAAAAAAGTTGTAGGGGAGGAGACCATCGCGAGCCATCGCCAAGAAGATCCGAGGCTGGCCCATCATCATCACCAAAAGGACCGAGGTGATACCCGCGATGGCACCGACGGTCACGATGAACTGAGCCGATGCGAAACCAACTTTTTCAAACGCGCTAGCGATTGGAGCATTCACGTCGATTTCTTTGTAAGGCACCATACCGGTCAACACCGCGGCGACCGCGATGTAGAGTAACGTGCAGATGACCAAAGAGCCGATGATACCGATCGGCAAATCGCGCTGCGGGTTCTTCGCCTCTTCGGCTTGGGTGGAGACCGCATCGAATCCTAGGTAGGCAAAAATAACTCCGGCGGCACCAGCCATCATCCCTTTGTCGCTTCCGCCCAAGATCGGGGTACCGAACAGTGTTAGTCCACCGTAACCATAGGGAGCGAAATCGTTCGTCCAATTGGCGGGCACAACGTATTTGATCCCCGCGAAGATCACGAACAACACCACGCTGACCTTCACTGCAACCATGATGGCGTTGGTGAACGCGCTTTCGGAAACACCGCGCACCAAGATCGCCGTGACGATCATGGTGATAACGACTGCGGGTAAATCGAAGAAGAAGTTGGTAGCAAAGAAGCCCTTTTCAGGGGTGAAGTCAAACGGTGCGTCGGCGAATTGGGCAAGGGCCCCGCCAGGTTGAAACAGTCCTATCTGCAACTGGCCTAGCAGTTTCTGAAAGTACTTCGACCAACCATGCGCGACGGTGGATGATGCGACGGCGTATTCCAGAATCAAGTCCCAGCCGATGATCCATGCCATCAATTCGCCGAGTGTGGCGTACGCATAGTTGTAGGCGGAACCAGCAACCGGGGCCAAGGATGCGAACTCGGCGTAGCACAAGGCTGCGATCAAGCATGCCAGGCCGGCGACGACGAACGAGAGCATGATGGCCGGTCCAGCTTGATTGGCAGCCGCCTTGCCGACCAAGACGAAGATCCCGGTACCGATGATCGCTCCTACTCCTAATGCCGTCAGAGAGATCGGCCCGAGAGCTCGCTTGAGCCCGTGGCCTCCCTCGGATTGGGATACCATTGCATCCAAGGATTTGGTGCGAAACAATTGATTCTGGGACATAGTCGCTCCAGGTAGCAGTTGGACGGATTGTCGGAAAAGGTAGGTGTAGTGCTCGAGCGGGAGGAGAAAGGATTCTAATTCAAATCTTCCGAGATGGCACCTGAGGATTGGACCGGTGCGTCAGGATTGCTAGAGGATTAGGCTGGCCGGTAGACGGGGATCACGTATGGCCCTTCCGGAATGACGGCCACCGAGCGATCCCCTGATTTTTCGACGCTTTCCTGGATCGCTGATTCGATCGACTCGATCATTTCAACGCAGGTTAATTCCCGATCTCGACCTTGGATCCCCTCGCTGAAAAGGCTTACTTTTCCAATGGAAAGTGGCCTTAAGAGCATATGCGTCTGCCAGCCATCGATGTCGGCCAGCGGCATTTGGCAAATCCGGTCGATGAAGCCTTGGTCGCCGAGCTGCTTGAGGTGGATTTGGGATTCGCGATATTCCGGGGACCCGAGCCCTTCTTCGCAGCGGCTGGCGATGATCATGTTGCCTCCCTCGGCCAAAACCTGGAGCGGTGCGACCATCCCTTTGACGGTTTGGTAGTACGTTTTGTCGAGCGGGTAGCCCGCAGCGCTGGTGACTAAGGTCGAAAATTTGCGATCCAAGGGAACTTCGGCGTACTGCCGAACGAAGTCGACGCTTTCGAGGTGGCTGGCGACGCAATCGCCAAAATTGACAAAGCTCATCCGCCGCTCCTCGTCGATGATCGTATTGACCGCATAGGTGGGTCCGAGGATGTTCAGGATCTCGAGCTGGCCGCGGTGCAGCGGGTTGTCGATGAGGTTGGTATTGCAGGCGAGAGGATTGGACATGAACCGAAAGTTATGGAAGGTCCTGATCGTTTCTTCCCCCGCAACCCCTGGCGCGACGACTTTACGTCCTCCCGAATAACCAGCCATGAAGTGAGGTTCCACCAGCCCCACCACAATCCTAAGGTCGGCGTCGACGAGGTGGCGGTTGAGGACGATCGGGATACCGTCGGTTGGCGTATGCCCCAGGTCGACCATCCAAGCGATATCGCGAGCGTAATGGTTTTCAACGCGTATGTTATCGAAGACCCATTGGTCGCCGATCACCTCCAACATCTCACGCCCGAGATTAGGCCGATGCAATCCGGTTGCCAGAAGGATAGTGATTTGATCATTGCGAACACCCGCCGCATTCATTTCGTCGACCAATCCGCGAAGGATGGGGCCGTTGGGGACAGGGCGAGTGATATCGCAGATGACAATACAAACCCGTTTTGCGGATTTCGCGAGCTGTGCCAATGGAGCGCTGCCGACCGGATTCCGCAGTGCATCGACGATGGAAGTTCCGGGTTGATCGAGGAGCGGCATGGCAGGTTTTCGGATCACCGTCGGTTCGCAGCCCCGGGGCAATCGCACATGCAATTCCCCTTTGCCATATCGAATATCAATCGTTTCAGCCATCGCGTCGCAACCTTAGAACCTATCCTCGCAACTACCCTCACGGGCAAAACCACGCTGCCAGATCATACCTAATCGCATGCCTCGTTCACAGGGTCGCGCCCGGGAATGCCTGACGGTATTGCACAGAGATCCAGCGCTTGCATCTGTGTTGCCAAGCAGCCGATTAGGACATTTCCATGTTACAAAGCATGATCGATTCGAGCCAATCCCTCCATTGCCGCTTGGAGACTGGGTCCATGACGGCCTCGCCGAGTGGGGGGGCTACCCATTGCTTGTTCCCAGCGAGCCAAGTGACGGTTCCGGTCCATACCCCGCTCTCATCGACCTCGATACGCAATTGCAGTGGATCGGCGGTGGTACGTCCTTCAAAGCAGGACTGCAGGTCGACTTGGGACAAGCGATTCCAGGTCGATGCTCCCAGTCGGGTTCCCTCGATAAACTGCAAGGTGGGTTGCGGTCTTCCTTCGCGGGTGAACCGAAGGGTTTTGCTGACTTGGTATCCAAAGGGCGTATCTTTGGGAATCAGGATTTTCGGGGGAGTGGGGCCGTTTTCTTCTTGGATGACGATTCCAAGGTCGTAGGTGGTGGCGCCATGCGCGGAAGGTGCTTTTGGATCGATGGGGGGCATCAGCAGCCGGGCTTGGATCGCGGCTCCACGAGCGAGGTCTGCGGAGCCCATGGGGACTAGGTTTGCTCCAGGTCTCACCAATCCCTTTAGTTGGTCTTGAATATTGGTCAGCCAGCGCACATCGCCGATCATCAGGACGGTATCGATTTCATGAGGATCGATACCGGCCCGTTTGATCGCTTCGTTTGCGTAGATGGTGCAATCTCCGGCGAGATCCTCGACCCATTCTTGGATACTATCGCGTCGGAGTGCGCTTTCAAATCGACCTTTCGGCAAATCCACCGCAAACGGCACGATCGGCGACTGCTGAAGTTTTTCGATAGCCCGTTCCATGGTTCGTTGGAGTTGCGAAGCGAGGCTGAGATTGTCGCGAGCGCTGAATCCGTATTGCTTTTCGATCAACCCCGCGAGTCGTTTCGTGGCTCGATCGTGCCAACGCAGCATGCCTCGTTTCCAGTCCCCGACCAGTGACAATGTTTGAGTCCTCATCGTATCGGCGCGAATGACTGCTGCTTCGCATGCGGAGCCGCCGAGCATCACCACGAGCATATTCCGCTGGTAGGCTTGATCTCCGCGAGCTTGAGCGAGCCTCGACTCGATCTCGACATGGGCCAGCGCCGCAGCAAGGGGTTTGTCGAGCAGTTGCAGGACTTCGACACCTGCGATTTCGCATGCTGCTTTGGTGCTTATGCGGTGCATCTGATCGTAGCAACCCGGGATCGTAACCACGGCGTGAGACGCATTGGGTTGCTTGCGACGAGCGGACACGGCCAGTTGACGGATGACGCTGGCGACGAGAACTTCGGGCGGAACTCGTCGGCCTCCGAAAGGACGTTCTAAAAGTGGAAGGCCATACCATCTCTGCAGGCCATAAAAGATCTGATCGGGATGCTGAATGCGTTGTTCGACCGCTGCGGAGCCGATGGAGACGCGTTCGTGATCGCTATAGAGCATGTTTCGCAACTCTAAAGATTCGCCATCGAGTGGGATTTCCTCGACCTTGAACTCCGAGTTGATGTAGCTGACCCGAGAGTTCAGCATCCCAAGTTCGATACCGATGGGCGCAAAGGAGCGGAGCGAGGTCGATGTGCCTCGCCCGAGACTGGTCGGGCGTTCCAGCGAAATGCCTGGCAGGCCATTGTTTTTTTTCGAGCTGATGGGTGTCGCAATCCTCTCGATAAGATTCAAGCTGTATAGCTTTTCGAGCAACTCATGAGCGGATTGGCATCGGTCGGCGACATCCTTCGCGACCAGGGACTGAAAGACCGAATCGAGTCTCAAGTCGATATCGCTGCGGACTTCGTAGAGCGCTGGAGGTTTTCGATGGACCTGAGCGAGCGCCGTTTGAACGGCTTCACCCGTGAACATCGGCCGGCCGGTCAGCAGGTAAAAAATGGTCGCACCGAGCGAATAAAGATCGCTTCGGTGGTCGACAAGTTCCGGAGTATTGATTTGTTCTGGAGACATGAACTCGACGGTTCCCATCAACTGATTGGTACCGCTTTCGGTAGTGTTCTGCATATCACGAAGAACAGCGAGTCCGAAGTCCAGAATCTTTAGGACGCCAGCGTGTGTCAGCATCATGTTGCCGGGCTTGATATCCCGATGCACGATTCCCATCGAATGCGCGTATTCGAGTGCCGCCGATGCTTGTTTCAAGATCGCCAGCACCTCCGCAGTACTCATGGGACCT
>CAIYZV010000007.1 GCA_903930765.1 uncultured Pirellula sp. | reverse complement strand
CTGATATTAGCCGACCTTTGAAGGCCTTTGAACCCAACGTATTCCTGGTATCAGGGGATTGTTTCCCTGCCACGATCGAGTCGAGCACCGTCGAACAGCTTTACTTCAACTCACCCCTTTTCGAAACCAAATCCATCAACGCGCATATGGTTCGAGGAATCCGCTTGGTCGACTACACCGGTGCCGAAAAAATCGATCGGTCCATCCGGAATCACCTGCTGACCCTGCCCAGGCTGCAGCGCAAGAATCCTCCAACCCATTTGGTCGTCTCTCGCGATGGAGATCTTCTCCGGGGCAAGTTAAATTTCTTGGACAGGGATCAATTAGACATCGACGTGCGTGGTGAACGCAGAACGATTCTTGTCAAAAACATCGCGGAATTGGTTTGGCTAGAACCCGTACCGACCGAGCCCTCGAAAGCCGAGGCGAACGGCAAATCGGAATCCGAGGCGACTGGCGAGGCTGAATCCAAAGCTACTGATGGCGAGCCCACAAACGCAGCGACAGTATCTATCGCGGCTAATCCAAGCGATGTGTATCAGATCATCCTAGAACAAGGGTCACGGATCTCGATTGTGCCCGAAGCCATCGAGGGAGACACCCTCAAAGGAACACACCCCAGCCTCGGACCATGCACGCTCAAATGGGGACAGGTTTCCAGGATCGTCTTAGGAGACTCCATCCGTATCGATGCTTCCCGAGGTCGGTATGGAAAATGGAAACTGCAGAATGCACAGGACCCGAAATATGTCTCCGACGACGGCGAGGGTGGTGATGATCGCCCTAGCGACACCGCACATGCACGGATGATCGGCAAGGAATCTCCGGATTTCGATTTGCTGAAAATTGACGGTACGCCTTGTCAGCTCAAGGACTATCGAGGCAAAGTCGTCATCATCGATTTCTGGGCTTCCTGGTGCGGCCCATGCGTTCGCTCGATGCCCCTGCTGCTCGAGTTATCGCGTGAATATCACGACCTCGGGGTCGAATTGATTTTGATCAATGTCGAGGAAAGCGAAGACCGGATCCGTAAATTTCTGGAACGAATCGAAGTTACACCCACCGTTGCCATGGACACCGACGGATCCGTTTCCAAACAATACGCGGTGAGCGGTATCCCCCAAACCGTGATTGTCGATCGCGACGGAGGAATCGCTAACATCTTGGTGGGAGCGAGCGAGGAATCGGAAATCAAACTCCGCAAGACACTGGATGAACTCACCGCCCGGGCGACCAAGCCTTAATGGATTCTTATTCCTCGCCAACGACCGAGCCGCCAAGCCCACACCAAACATCCTTTCTTTGTGGGTGATGGGTCTCGGTCATACTGCCAGCGATGCACGTGGTAGTTCAATCGCTGAACGGAAACACGCGGGTTGTACAATTCCAGCCCAACCTGCGATTGCTCGAGTTTTACGCAATCGGCCAACCACGGCTTCCTGTCGAGATTGCTTAGGCGCTTCTTGAGGTACTCGGCGAAGAACCAGGCATCGAACCAATGGGCGCGATGGCCATTAAAGTGGTGTGTTTCACAGAATTGCCTGAACTCGCGAACAAATTCACTACCCAGCACGAAGCGAGTCATCGGCAGGTGGCTCGTCGTTTGGGAGAGCCTTTTTCGAACGAGTGTTTCCGCGGCTGAATCAAGCTCACTCATGGACAACCCAGCAATCGATTTGTCAAGATCGTTCGATGCGGCATGACTTCGTTTGCCCATAGTCAATCGTGACGCGAGTGCCTCTTGCTGCTGGCGCAGTGCTTCGCGGAATGATTCCGCATCCATCGACCTTTCCATCTTATCCATGCGATCTCAACCTGTTCCGCATGATTTCGCGGGCGCGATTTAATTCCTGCACCAGGTCCTCGATGGGGGGAATGTGCTCGTCCCGCTCGAGAATAATGCCACGCACCGCGAACCGTGAGACAACCTCGCCCAAGAGCTGCCAAATCTCTTCCTGGGTTGATGCGCCATGACTATCAACCCACGTATCACCCTCGATGTGTCCACCGACGAAATGCAATTGGATCACACGATCCTTGGGAAGTCTTTCGAGGACCTCGAGTGGATCAAATCGATGATTCACCGAGTTGATGAATAGATTCGTAACGTCGAGAAGCAATCCCACGTCATTCTCGTCGCAGACTCGGCCGAGAAAATCCGCGTCGGAGAACTCCTCCTCTGGGAAACGGATGCTCTCGGTGATATTTTCGAGGATAACCGGAACATCGGTCAGGTCTTTGAGCCGTCGGATATTCTCACGGAGAACCATTAGGCTGGCGGAGGTTTTCGGAAGAGGAGTTAAATGCCCAATATCTATTCCACCGGCCCGCGTGAATGCAATGTGATCGCTGCACCAGGCTGGCTGCAACTGATTAACAAGTTCACTGTAAAGCCTCAGATATTCGGAATCGAGCCCCTCCGCAGACCCTAGCGAAAGAGCGAGACCGTGAGGGATCAGTGGAAAGTTCGATCGCAAGAGCTCAAGCTCCGTCCGTCGATGCGGAGATGGTTCGAAGTAATGATCCGCGATGACTTCAAGAAAATCGACCGACGATTGGTGGGGAAAGAGAGAATGCCGGAACGGTGCCCGGTATCCAAGGCCAACGCCGAGGGCGGGCAGTTTACTCCAGTCACACTTAGCTGCCACAACCACCGCATCCTCCACCACATCCGCCTCCTCCGCAACCACCGCCCCCTCCGCCGCAGCTGCCACCACAACTCACGCTACCGCATCCACTCGACCCACAAGAACTACCGGAGGAACAACCGCTCGAGTTCATGGCCGCCTTGCGATACGACTGATAAAGTGGATCGAAGGAACTTCCCTCGAGAGCGCTTACGCCGAACAAGCCTACTGCAAAGAGAGGAGCCGAGTACGACAAATCCAGTTTGGATGGGTTCGGTTCCGAGCTGAGCCGTGAGACGATCGCTTCCGTTTGATTGTAATTCTTCAACTTGCTGTATTTCGCGAAAGCGGCTTGCAAGTGCCCAAGATACACCTGCCCGCGATAGGACAATCGCCGCGACCTTCTGGCGAGGAGCAACACGATGGGCGTCACGATCATCAGTCCGATGAGTATTCCTAAATTGTGGTGCCCATGCCGAACTGCAGCGACGAACTTGTAGGCACCGAGTACCTCGAGGCCCAGGAGAGATACCCAAAAAGCAGTTGCCGAGTTGACGAGTGCGTCACTCGGGATACTTAGGCTTTCAGATTCCATCCATTTCTGCCACGGTGACGTGAATTTGCTCACCAAGGACTGGACCGAACTTTCGAACGCAGATACCGCCGCTTTGGGGGATTGGAATTGGGACAAGATAGCTTCGTGGACGTCGGTAAGCCCCGTCGGCGTTTCCGTCGGGCTTCCAGCCTTCCACTTCGCGACCTTTCCTTGAAGAAATCCTTGAACACCCGTTGGTTTGGGCTGCTCTTCGATCAAGTCACGTTCCACTAAGTCCACCATTACGGTGCGAATTACTTCAGGATTCCCCCCGCGTAGGTAGGCAATCTGAAGGGGATCTACCTCTTCGGGAATTTTCATCGGGGGATCCGAGCGGCTGGTGTCCGACCTGTGAATCAACCATCGAATCGCTAGGAGGCATCCGACCAGCATTAGGCCATAGAGCAGCAAAAACATTGGGCCTGGAAGATTTCCGAGAGGATTGTTGAAGATCCAATTCATAGGCATGTCTCCGAGAAGAACACGGGAATCTAAGCTGCCTCGCAGCATGGTACGGATCCCCGTACACGACTCAAAGGCCGATACGGGAGTTCCAACGGGGCGCGACATTACTGCATTTTAACCAAATTCCTGGGGTTTATCATGTTTTTGAGCATGCTTACGTGGGCCGTCTGAGCCCAATGTAGATACCGAGCAAATTCGTTAGTAGCGCGACGGAACCATCGCAAGAATGCCTTCATCGATCGTCCTCCAGGATCAATCGATGACATTCGTTTCATGCGATAGATCATCGAGCATGGCTTGCATTCGCTCACGGAGCGTCTTCATCACAGGATCTTCCTCACCCCGAGGGGCGCGATCGACGGGAACTTCGATCGCTTCATCGATGCGGATCACGACTTCCAGCGGTCCATGAACGTTGGCTTTGTCGGTCAGATCTTCTTCTAGACGCTCGACTGTTTCTAGGATTCGAGTATCTGTGGTGGGGGAGGTGAGATACTCCGGCGGATAGGAGGCAACTTGTTGGGCCAAATAGATTTTCTCTAATTGCGTCCAGCGACGCTCCCGTTCCTGCTCCGTGAGTTCACCTGCAGTTAACTCGGGCACGATCTTCATCCGAAGGGCTTTGACGCGAGGAATGATCGGACCATCCGAGTCTTTTCCGAGCCATTCCACTTCGAGGGGGTCGAGAAGATGATCGACCAAGCGTTGCTGCCTCTCGACGATGGTCCCGGCTTGTGCGGAGCCGATGTATTCGAGTTCTTTCAGACTTAGCATCGCGTGAGTAATGCGCGAAATGCGCTGAAGTATCGGGGCTTTTTTCAAGTTGTTCCACGTCAATCGCTTCTCAAGCGCATCGAGTGTCTTGCCCACGGCCTTTTCCAAGTCCCCATGAAACACGTATTTGATAGCCACTGGATGAATGACCACCTTGCCACCATTTCCGTCCTTGGCTCGTTTCTTCGCCGCACTCCGGGCCATGAATGCGACTCCGTCAAGCAGTGGCTGTAGCAAGTCATTCGTTCGAAAGACAGCTCCCTCTGGGAACACCACGAGAGGCCGTTCGGGCTTTGATAGCGTTTCGATGGCCATATCCAGCGACTGCCTGTCGAGTCCTTCGCGGTAGACACTAAAGGCTCCCATCATTCGCATCGCGAACCGCTGAAATCGACTTTGATGGAACAAATGCCAGCTCGCCATGGCATACATCAACGTTTTCGACTCGCTGGCGACATACCCCATCACCAAAGGATCTGCGTAGCGGCAATGGTTGGGAGCCAGCAATATACCGTGCCCGCGCCGGAGCGACTCACGAAAGTGATCCAGGCCTTCCAGTCGATGCGACACAACACCTTCGTGCCGCTTCAAATACCAAGGAACCAAGTTGGTATTGAGCACGAACGACGGAAACCACTTTCCGCGATGCGGCGGAATGAACTCATAAGGTTTCTCGATGATAATGTCTTGCATGTGCTATCCATCCTGAACACTGAGATCCGACCGAGCAGGAGCCACGTATCTTACTGGATATTCGCCACCGATGCGGGTTGCTCGTAAGCGTTCTGCAGATTGGAGATAAGACAAGGTCGTCCATGACTAGCGACGACGTTATTTTGTTGCGTACCCCCTAGGATGCGCTTTGTGCCAGTTCCAAGCTGTTTCGACGATGCTGTCGATCGCAACATACTTCGGAGTCCAACCGAGTGTCTTCTGAGCGAGCGAGCTATCGGCGATGAGGCACGCGGGATCACCGGGGCGACGCTCGGCAAAAATCGCAGGGATCGGATGCCCGGTTACTTTTCGGCAGGCTTCGATCACTTGCAGCACACTGTGCCCGACGCCCGTGCCCAAATTCATCTCGAGAACACTCCCAGGCTTGAGTTTCTCAAGTGCAGCTAAGTGAGCCGTCGCAAGATCTTCGACGTGGATATAATCCCGAACGCAGGTACCATCCTCTGTTGGGTAATCATTCCCGAAAACTTGGATCGCCTCGCGTTGCTCGAGGGCGACTTGAAGAACAATCGGAATCAGATGGCTCTCCGGATCATGATCCTCACCGATCGATCCATCTGCGGAGGCGCCAGAGGCATTGAAGTACCGCAGGGCAGCAACGCCAAAGCCGTAGGCGGTCGCGTAATCGCGCAGCGCCCTTTCGACGACGAGTTTGGTAAACCCGTACGGATTGATCGGATTCTGAGGTGTATCCTCACGGATAGGCATCTTGTCGGGCTGACCGTAGGTTGCGGTCGTGCTCGAGAACACAAATCGCCAGACTCCTACCGAGCGCATCGCCTCGAGAAGTTCAAACGTCGCGGTAACATTGTTTTGGTAGTACATCGCCGGATGCTGAACCGACTCACCGACCAACGCAAACGCGGCAAAGTGCATGACCGCTTCGATCTCTTTATCCAGCATAACCTGCATAAGGAGCGAGCGATCGGTAAGATTGCCTTGGATGAATCGTTCTCGAGGCACACTTTCAACGTGCCCGCGGGAAAGATTATCATACACCCAAACGTCGTGGTTCAACGCATTGAGCAAGCGTACGGTGTGGGAACCGACATAGCCTGCGCCACCAACAACCAGTACTCTCATCCGAGCGATCTCCGAAACTAACTTTTGACTTCGATCCTACAATGCAGCCGGGCGGAACTTCGACCGCCCCTTATTTTTAGCATGCCTTTAGGGGCTTGGACACGCGGCATATGGCAACTAGCAAGCTTAAGAAACTAAAACAGGGGCTGACGGAAACGGCAAAACCGGTCGAAACGATGGCCGGGTGGATGGACCGGTTCCTGGTTTACCTCCGAAGCGAATGCCATTTGGCAGAAAATACCAACGCCGCCTACGGCCGGGACTTGGAACACTTCAAGGAGTGGCTGCATGGCCGCTGCCCAACATCGCTTTCGATCAGCGATTTAACCGACTACATCGGCTGGCTGAAAAATTTATCCCTGGCCGCGTCCTCTATCTCGCGGCACATCGTTTCATTGCGGATGTTTTTCAAGTTTCTGCAGCTCGAGTCGGCGATCAAAGACAATCCGGCGGAGTTGCTGACCACCCCGAAGATGTGGCGACGCATCCCCAAGGTGCTCTCGATCAGCCAGATCGATCGCTTTTTGGAATCGCCTCGCCCCTACGATCTGCACTGGCTGCGAGACCGCGCGATCCTGGAGTTGATGTACGCCACCGGTTGCCGTGTCTCCGAAGTCTGCGACATGCTGATCGCCAACGTCCATTTGAACGAAGGCTATTGCTTGGCCGAGGGAAAGGGGAGCAAGCAACGGATGGTTCCACTGGGCGAGCGAGCCATCGAAGTGATCTCGCGTTACGTCGACGAGTACAGGCCTCAGCTTTGCGCGAACCGAACCCCCGAAGCAACCCCTTGGCTGATCGTCTCCCGGACTGGACAACGTCTGCGTCGCGAAGCGGTATGGGAGCTCGTCAAAAGGTATGCGGCGAGGGTGGGCATCGACGACGAGGCAAGTCCGCACACGTTGCGGCATAGCTTTGCAACCCACCTGTTAGCAGGTGGTGCCGACCTGCGATTGATCCAAGAAATGCTCGGGCATGCCAGCATTCAAACCACCCAGATCTACACCCAAGTTGAAAACTCAAAGCTGAAGAAGATCCACCAAGAGTTTCATCCACGGGGGTGAGGTAGCCACTCGGATCTTTCGTTAGTATTCGCTCAACGGGTGGCAAGTAGCTTCAACGTGACCACGCGCAACGAATCACTCGCCGAAAGAAAAAAGCCTCCTGCGAATTGCAGAAGGCTTTCGTGTTTCTTGAATTGAATCCCGGCAGGATCAACCACCAGCAGGAGGAGCGCCGCCACCTCGTCCATCGGACGGAGTTGGATTCTTGGACGTCTCTTCTTGCATCTTCTTGTACATCTCAGCTTGCTCTTCGATTCGCTTCTTAACGTCCGGTGGTGGCTCGCCGTTGCCGGTTCCCACTGTGGATCCACTTTCGGACTCACAGCCCACCATGCACATTGGCATTGCAGCCAAGCACAAGGTCAACAAAAATTTGGTACGCATGGTATTCCTCAATTCCAAAAGGACAGGGGGTTAACCCTTGACAACAATAGCTATGCCACGGTCATTTGCAGACTTAGCAAACTGTCTCCATTACAACCTTTGGAGGAGTTGCCTGTCAAGCATACATAGCACGCAAAACGAACGGTATTTTTCACGAACGGCGGACGAAGCCGCGGTAATGAATATCACCGTCGAACTCTCTCCATGTGCTACGATCCAAGCGATAGGCTTGGTTCATCCAATCCTTGGATTTTCCGCAAACAGGTCGCCGTGCGTCGTGGGCGCCGAGGATCTTGGGGGCGATAAAGCAATCGACCTGATCGACCAGATGCTGGTCGAACAGGCTCCCGAGGATTTGCGATCCCCCTTCCACCAGCAAATTGGTTAGTCTTTTCGCTCCGAGAGAGCGAAGGGTAAACTCGATCGAGTCATGGTGAAGGCCGGGTGGGATACCTAAAATCTCGCATCCCATTCGCTGGATTTGGTCTACTTTTTGGGGATTCGAATCTAGGGAAGCTTGGTCCGCTACCACCAAAACCCCCGCTTGAGAGGCGGTCTGTGCAAGTTTGCAACCGATAGGGATTCGAAATCGGCGGTCCATGACCACGCGCAGCGGAGTTCTTCGGAGCACCTCTTCCGCGGGGATGCGGGCTGTCAGCATGGGATCGTCTAGAAGTACCGTTTCGCTCCCAACCAGAATCGCGTCTACCTCGGATCGCATTCGATGGACAAAGGCTCTCGACGCTTCGTTCGTAATCCATTTGGAATCGCCCGAATGGGTCGCCAACATGCCATCGAGAGTCATCGCCCACTTGGCGATCACCCAAGGCAACTTCGTATCGAGCAGTTTGATGTACGGCGCATTTAGGACCCGCGCTTCCGTCTCCAAAGTTCCTACTTCGACAGGGATCCCTGCATCGCGCAATCGCGCGATGCCTCGTCCGGAAACCTCGGGATACGGATCGTCCATCGCGACAACAATCCGGGCCGGGTTGTACTTTAAGAGCAAATCGGCACAAGGGGGCGTTTTTCCGAAATGACTGCATGGCTCGAGCGTGACATACACCGTAGCGGCATGCACAGCCTCGGGTCCGAGCTTCTCCAAGGCGTGTACCTCGGCGTGCGGGCCACCGAATCTCTGATGGTACCCTGCTCCGATCTCTTCACCATCACGAACAACCACGCACCCAACCATCGGATTTGGCTCGACGGAACCTTTGCCCTGTCGAGCCAACTCCAAGGCGCGCCGCATCCAAAACTCGTCGTTATCCCGCAAGTCTCGCACGAGCTCCTCGGCTATCGAATATGGCTACAAACGAACATGGCTACTGGAGAAGATGGCTACTGGAGAACATGGCTACTGGCGAACACGGCTGCTATCGAACACGGCAACGCTCGAAAACAACGATCACATGCGTCGATCGCGTTGCTGTTACACCCCAGGTTCCGCGGCTGCGACACCTGCATGGTAGGTGGTGTAGACATAGACTGGGATGTCCAAATCGCCGAGACTCTCGGTCACCAACGGCTTGACTTCACTCCACGACAGTCCGCCCACTCCCGTTGCGATCGCAGGGATCGCGAGAGTTCGAATATTCTCTTTTTCAACGAGGTGCCGAAGTCGCTTCAGGCAATGATGAACATTCGCGGTGGTCGCTCGGCCTGGACGCGTCCCATGGCCGTGGTCCCCTTCTTGCGTCAATAAATTGATGATGTGCTTGTCCCCAACCCCGCTCCACATCCAGATTTCACCCGGCTTTGGGTGCGTCTGATGAGCGTAATGACGAAAATCCTTTGCCATTGATGGCCATTGCTCTCGCAACGCCAATGCGAGTCCAGAATCAAAGTGATCGTTGGGAGCGACGCCGTGAGCGATCGCATGTGCCTTGGACAAAAGAATATCGCCAGAAACTTCATGAATCATGGTAGTGAAATACCTATCGTTGCCAGAGTAACTAAGTGGGGAGGAACAATCGAGATCGCCAAACGAACCCGCTGCACGTCGATTCAAACTCTTCTGCCCAATCATACCAGTTTTCGCGAGTGGAAAACCGAATGCGACAACACGTCCACTTGCGTACGGATTGCTTGACTGGGTTATTTCTTGTTCTTTGGATCGAGATTCGCATCCAACTGCGATGGCTGCAGCGTGGATGGAACCCCATCCGCCGGAACGTCGACCTTGGCCAGCCAAAGGCACGCATTCAAAATCGTTTTGCGGAAGGAATCGTTCCCCCAATTGTCATGGAAATGGCCACCGGTGAATCCGAATCCGCGACCACCGTCTGGACGTTCAACCGCCCACAGCATCGCCTCGGCTCGACCTTTATTCGCTTCGATGTGCGCATACGGACCTGCGGGGTACACATATGGACCATCGCGAACATCATCCGATGGTGATGCGACCAAGATAGGAGTGAATTTCCCGCTGGATGTTTCAGCAATTTGATTGCCGGAAAGATCATCCACGAATCGCATGTTGAAGTACCACTCATCCTTCACCGCGAAGGGCTTGACTCCGCGCGTAATCGGGTGCTCGGGCAATGCGCTAAAGGATGGTTCCCAAATCGGATTGCATGAGAACATGTGCTCGTAGTGTCCCCCAATCCATCGTTTAAACTCTTTACCAGCTTGATCGGCGACAATCTCAACCGCGTAGTGCATGCATCCGATACCCACCCCTTTCTCCGTCAACTCATTGACCATGGCCAATCTCTTGCCAGCCTCCTGGACAACTTCATGCCCGCCGCCACCATCCATGTAGAAGACGATCGCATCGGCGTTGCGGAGAATGGACTCGTCCTTAGGCCAACCATTGAGCACAAACTCGACCTCGACGGGCGAGCCCGATTTTTTCAAACAATCGGCGAGAATCTGAACGCCAGCATTGAACTCATGCATCCGGGGTGGGTGCGAAGGCTTTCCCGCTACCAACACAATCTTCTTCGGGCCGGCATTCCTCGGGTCCGCGCCGGAACTGGTTTGAAGTTGGCTCAGGCAAAGTAACACCATGACAGCCAGAACTCCACGGATCGACCCGGTGGATATGCGGCGCATGAACTCCGGCAACAAACTGAAATTCCAACTCATGGGTCTCGTATCTCGTTGAAAAAGGAATGAAAGCTTTCCTGGACCCCTTGCGAGGGGTGCGATGAGCGTGCACCTAAGTTACCCGAAATTTTCTCGACATGCGATCGATTTGCAGATTACGCCTGCACTTTCGAATCTCGGCGGTCGCCCGGCCCTTGCTAGCTTTTTCGACTTTCGGTTTTTGGAAAATATTTCCTCGAATTGCGCAGTTTGACCAAAGGTGTCAGCGACTAGTTCATCATTACCCGTGTCGTAAGCAGACGCAGTCATCGTCCTTCGATCGCGTCCTCGGAACAGACTCTGACAAAACAGTTGTCTCGATCTGAGAAAACGCATCATCAAATCGAAATGACATGCGTCTGCTGGCAGATCCAAGCTGGGCCGGTTTTGAAAAAAGTGGCGGACCTTAGGCCTCTTTTTGAAAAACTTTCCCAACCAACCAACGGAAAACGCGAATGGACTTGAGTGAAAATCACTCAAACACTCGATTTTTCGGGAATTGGTTCGAATTGGAACTGGGATTGCATTGGGATGTAATTCCGACGGGCCGAGTTCGACAAAGTTGTCTGACACGGGATTGCGTAAGAGCAGTTGCGCAAACTCGGCAGCGGCGAACGTCGAAGCCGTTTGTCAATAAGTGGTTTCATCACATCAGGGAGGACTAGGAAATGCTAGTACTAAGTCGAAAAGAAGGCGAACGAATCGTAATCGGGGACAATATCACTTTGATCGTTTCCAAGGTGAGCGGGAACCGGGTCACGATTGGGATCGAAGCACCGCGCGAGGTCAAAGTGGTTCGGGGCGAGTTGGAGGACAGCGGCCGGATAACCGCCTCCGAGCATTCTGCGATGCATGAACAACTGGCTGTTGCGGCTGGAGTCATGGCTTCGGGAAGTGTTTCTGAGGGAAGCCATGAGTCCGGAAGCTTTGAGCCATCGGTGAAGCGTGCAACACTTCGCGAATTTGCCGCAACCGTGCTTCCTATGCATCGTCAAGTTGGATAACGCGGTGGATCCTTTGCTGTATCTCGATCACACCAGAGACTATCGCTTTTCCGCTATAGCTCCATCAAACGCACCCCCGACAAAGAGTTGTTGGCTCGTGACTTTCACGAATCAACTGGCTCAAGTCGAAGCGCTTCGACGTAACTGGGGTTCCATCCTCAGCGAGTAATCACATACGCGTGTCGAACCTCTCTCAATGGGAGTTGCGAGCGCGATCGGCTCGCTGAGGTTCGCGGTCCTGAGTTGCACGCTTAGATTGTTCTCGATTATTCTCTCTTCGATCCTTGTTGGTTCCCAGTAACTGGGCGCGATCCGGCGTTCATCACTCCGGTTTCTCATTACTCCGGTTTCACTGTGACAACTTGACTCCGTATTTCTCCGCCACCTACGCGGGTTCGGATCATCGATCCAACGGATACTTGCGACGCGTCGCTCACAATCTGTCCACTAGGCTCCAGTGTTGTCAGTGAGTATCCACGAGCCAAAGTCTTGAGCGGACTCATGGACTCCAACCGACTAGCTAGCTTCTCGAATTGGTGTTTCCTAAGATCCATGCTTCTCGCGACCGCATCTTCCACCATCCGCTCAAACTCATCCAGACGCTGTGTCGGTGTATCGAACATGCGTTCCGGGTTGCTGAGCACCGGTCTTGACGCGAGCCCTTTCAACCGAGTGTCCAGTTCACGCACTTTGTGATTCATTACCATTGCCACGCGAGACTGGAGAGAAAGGATCGTTTCGGCAATCTCATCGCGATTGGGCACCACCCGCTCGGCCGCTTCAGAGGGTGTCAAAGCTCGCACATCCGCAGCTAAATCGCACAATGTCACGTCGATCTCGTGGCCAACCGCCGAAACAACAGGGATAGGCGATGCGACGACCGCCCTTACAACGGGCTCTTCGTTGAATGCCCATAGATCTTCGATGGAGCCACCTCCTCGACCGACAATCAAAATGTCCAGAGGAGGCATAATCCTTCCCGCAAGCTCGATTCCTTGGGCGATTTCCGCAGCCGCCCCCTCCCCTTGAACCTTTGCAGGAATCACAAGAACATTGGTTTGTGGCCAGCGTCTGCGAAGGACTTCCAAGAAGTCGTGAATCGCGGCACCGTGAGGACTTGTCACAAATCCAATCCGATTCGGAAACTTGGGGAGTGGTCGTTTTCGTTCCGGTCGGAACAACCCCTCCGCTTCCAACTTGGCGTATAGCTTGCGAAATGCGACCTGCAACGGCCCGAGTCCTTGTGGCTCGATTTTTTGCACCACGATTTGGTACGAACCTCGCGGCCCATAGACATCGAGCTTGCCTGTGCACAGGACAGCCATCCCTTCGCGAATGTCAAAGCGGCATCGTTCCCAAGTGGATCGCCAAATCACGGCGCTGATTTGGTTGCTGGCATCCTTGAGGGTTAAATACAAATGTCCAGCGCCCGACTTTGTGATACTTCCAACTTCCGCGATCAGCGCAAAACTCGGTATCGATTGCTCCAGGGCGGCCTTGATCCATGCGTTGAGTTCCGACACCGACAAGGGCGCATTTTCCCGATCTTTGAAGGTCCCCTTTGAACTCG
>CAIYZV010000006.1 GCA_903930765.1 uncultured Pirellula sp. | reverse complement strand
TCCGAACGGGATTCACAACCCACCATGCCTGCGATGGAGAGACACACCGCAGAGCTGCCAACAATCGACAACAGAGGCAGATTCGGAGCTACCATCGAAGCGGGCATCAATGATGCGACCGCCAAGATACGCTGCTGTAGTGACCTGCGGGATCGCTTTAGTGACTTGCGGGATCGCAATTTAGTTCTCATCGGTTCAAGGACGTGCTTTGGGTTGGCTGAGCGAAGTTTAATTCGCAACGCCAAACTTCTCAAACCGAACCGCGAGTTATTTTGCCAGGGCCCCGAATAAGCCCTGGCAATCAAAGAGCTACCGTCTTTAGCAGTCTGTTGAAAAACAGAAGCGGCACAGCGCGAGCCGTCCGGTAAGTCTCGCTTTATGGGGAGAAACCCGGCAGCTTGCGCTGCACCGCTACAAGTTCGATGGTTTTCAACGGGCTATTAGGAAATCATCGCCCCAATTCTGAGAAAACCGAATCGGTTGCTAACGTGGATTTCTTCAGCACAACCGCCGTTGCGGCTAACGGTGCCTGCAGTCCTCGAGGAAGAGGCAAACTCAATCGAATCCCCGTTACGACTTGATCGCCCCGTTGGATCCCTACCAATTGCGAATCCCCTCGAACGACTCCAATTCCCATGGGATCTTTGGTCAACTGGATTTTGAAAGAACCCGTCTTTAGTCCGGAGACAGGGTCCAATCGGAATTGGCCTCGCGAATCCGTACGTGTGGAGGCAACCTCCACGCCATCTTGGTCGATCAACGAAACGGTCCAACCCGCCAACGGTACTGCGACAGGGTTCGGTCGCACGGGGCCTCCTCGCAACGCTCCTGAGGGATTGTTTCCTGGACGCTCGGAAATGACCATTCCTTCGACCCTAGGATTGAAAACGAAGACGTTGGGCTGCACATTCTTCAGCGATGTATTCCTCGCGATCACATCGGAAAGTGTTGTCCTTTGGATTTCATTGAGCAGTGAGCCATTGAACGTTCGTTGGTACCACAGGCGATCACCGTTGCGAATGCGTTCGAATTGTGTGGCGATAATCCTGGTACCGGTCGGCCCGAGATTGCCTCCTGGAACATGATCCTCGGCCAAAATCGCGATCCAAAGATCCATATTGTCGACCGTTCCATAAAGGGCTTTGAGCTTATTCTGCATCGCAACATCGCTTGTAATCCCGTCGAAGCCCTTGACCTTGGGCAACCCAATCGATGCACGGACTGCGTTGTAACTGGCCAGTCCATGGTCACGTCCACGCTGAATATTCAAGCTGACCAAATCCAATCCTCCTGCCCCTGGAGGTCCAAAGAGGAAATTCCTAACGCTGTTGACGACCTTGGTGTCGAGTTCGGAAGCGGAGTCGCTGGCCAAGTACTTCAGGATGGGCTCAAGTCCAAATTTTTGAAGCAGGACCGGATTGAAGAGGGCATCCGAGAGAGCCACATCCTCGGCGATCGAATTTCCATTGCTATCCAAGAAACCGATCTCATCGCTGAGCAGGCTGTGTCCAAAGCGGAATGCCGCAGTCGCAAATTCATTGCTCAACTGTGGATTGGTCTTCGGGTCGTAACCTCGGTAGGGGCTAACTGCGTTCGGACCCAGGATCGCTGGCAACCACTCATTGAACGTGATCGATTGAAGCTCTCCGATGACGATGGCACGAGCCCGCACATAGATCTCTTCATCGGTCAATGACGGACTCTTTGTCTTGAGAATCGTCGCCCAGCGGTTGTGCTCGCGAACGAACAATGTTTGCAGACTTGAAAGTTCAATGTTCTCATTGGCCCGCACCTCACCTGCTGCAAACATCTGTTCCGATTTCAATGTTGGTGAGCTATTGAGCATGGGGACAGTACCGGAAGGAAAGTTCTGGCTATTGTTGAGCGGAAGCATCCCGTCACCGGCAATCTTCATTTTGCCGTCCACCATCGTCCGAAGGGATTTAGCGGTTACCGCATCGGCACCATAGACCATCGAGCCATCCAACCATGCAGTGAGCGTGTTGAGCTGCTGGCGTGGATTCGAGATGCTCGTCCCTGTTCCTGGTGCAACGGTAGAGCGATCGAGCGACATTGTCTTTGCGCCAGTGCCCATTGGATCGAAATAGGGATCCCCTTTTGGAATCGCAATAGAGAGCTTTTCCGTGGTGCCGGTTGGAGTCAGACCTAAATCGTGGTCGATGAATTGTCCCCATGCGTACGCGAACGCAGACATACGGCCTTGATTTACCAGCCCCGAGGAACCTTGGTCGGAGACGGTGTTACTGATTTCCCGTGCGCTCGGACGATTCGCACCGCCGGCAGCGGAAATGCCATCCGAGTACTGAGGACTAGCCAATCGCAACAACTGCTCGTCCGTAGATCCCCATTGAATTTGTGTAAGGTTATTTCCTGTTCCATCGACCGAGTACGTTTCAAAGGATCCGGGATTCAGCACCCCCGGCAGATCGCTCGCCATCAGTTGCCGCAATTCGAGAGGCTCCATTTGAAGTGCGCGAAAAGAAAAACGATTTGCCATGATCATCCCTCCGACAGAGAAAAGAGTTGTAACCGAGAAAAGAGGCGTGACGGATTGATTTCCTTCACTTTAGGGAGCACAACCTGAAGGAAGGATGAAGCTTGTCCCAACAAGCAAAATATCGACGTGCAATCAGCGCTTCGAACATGCAGGCCGTCGGTGGGTTCTTGGCTTTTAGGCCGTTGTGAGATATCGTGAGGACATCGAGGACTGGTAGGAATTTCGTTCCGATTTTCTGCACGGGCTTTTCCGACAGGATTCCCGTGGACATTTTGGGTGATTGTGCGAACGCGAGTATTCGGATGGTGGAATTAGGCGTCAACGTTGACCACATTGCGACGATTCGGCAAGCTAGGCGGACCGTAGAGCCTGACCCTGTGGCTGGAGCGGTGCTCGCGGAGTTAGGTGGAGCCGACTCGATCACGGTCCATCTGCGAGAGGATAGACGGCATATCCAAGACCGCGATGTGCGAGTCTTGAAGGAAACCATCCGCTCCAAGATGAACTTCGAACTGTCGTGCGCCCCAGAGATTGTCTCGTTGGCATGCGAGGTCCTGCCTTACCAAGCGACCCTCGTGCCGGAAAAACGGGAAGAGGTCACCACCGAAGGTGGGCTCGATCTGCGGCCCCGATCCAAAGTTCTTTTGGATGCGATCGAACGACTCAAGGGACTCGGAATCGCAATTAGCTTGTTCATCGATCCCGAGCAGGAACAAGTCGACATTGCAAAAGAACTTGGAGTGGAAGCGATCGAATTGCACACGGGGCAATATGCGCATGCGACAGGCTCCGCACAAACGCAGGAACTCGATCGATTGACACGGGCGGGCCAGCATGCCATCGATTTGGGACTTCACCTGCACGCGGGGCATGGCCTCACCTACTACAACGTATTCCCAGTAGCATCGATTCCAGGAATGCGAGAACTTCATATAGGTCACAGCATCGTATCCAGGGCCGTCTTGGTTGGGATGAAGGAGGCTGTGTTCGAGATGAAGCGGCTTATCCGGTCATGCTAGCCAAACCGACGACGAACTCGGCGAGCCGTGCGACTCCTTCGAAACCGCTCTCATGGGCAGAACCGCTCTCATGGGCAGAACCACTCTCATGGAAGGTGTTCCTCGAGCGTTTCCAGACCACTGCCATCGCCGTATGCGCACTCCTGTGCATTGTGCTCCACTTGTTGATGCACTACGTGTGGCACTTGCCGAGCAACGTTTCCAACTGGCCACTTTGGATCACCCTCGTACTCGGCGGAATCCCCCTCGTGGGAGACTTGCTCGCGAAAGTCTTTCGCTGGCAATTCGGCGCTGACCTCCTCGGAGGGATATCCATCATTGTGTCGATCCTGCTCGGAGAGTACCTAGCAGGCGCGATTATTGTTCTGATGCTGTCAGGTGGAGAGGCGCTCGAGTCGTATGCGCTTTCGAATGCAACAAGCGTTCTGTCGTCGCTCGCGAAACGGATGCCGAGTATTGCCCACCGCCAAAAAGGAGCGGAAGTGGAGCAGATCCCACTCAGCGAGATTCACATCGGAGATCAAATCGTCATTTACCCCCATGATGTCTGCCCAGTCGATGGTACTGTGGTCAATGGCCACAGTGTCATGGACGAGTCCTACCTTACGGGAGAACCCTTTTTAATCACTAAGACGATCGGTTCCGGAGTCATCTCCGGAGCAGTGAACGGTGATTCGATGCTGATCATCCAGTCGACACACGAAGCATCCGATTCGCGGTATGCGAAGATTATGGAAGTGATGCATGAATCGGAGCAGACGCGACCGAATTTGAGACGATTGGGAGATCAGCTAGGCGCATGGTTTACGCCGGTCGCGTTGCTTGTTGCATTTGCAGCGTGGTGGTTTTCCGGAGATGCCACGCGATTCCTCTCCGTCCTTGTCATCGCAACGCCATGCCCGCTGCTGTTGGCTATCCCCATCGCCATCCTAGGCTCAATTTCCTTGTGTGCATCGCGTGCGATTATCGTAAAGAGTCCTGTAGCACTCGAGCAGATCCCCCAGTGCCGCACCGCGATCTTTGACAAGACGGGGACACTCACCTACGGGGAGCCGACACTGACAGAGCAATTGGTCGCACCCGGTTTCGATTCGCGTGAAGTATTATCGCTGGTAGCGAGCCTTGAGCAGTATTCCAAACATCCTCTCTCGCGAGCCATTGTCCGCCAAGCGGAGACCGAGGGGTTGGCGAAGCGGGCTGCGACCCAGGTGAGCGAAGCCCCTGGAATGGGTTTAACAGGCGTCGTCGACGGCAAAAAGATTTTGGTGACCAGTCGCCGGAAGATCGGCACGATGAACCTCCGTGGGCTTGAAAACCTTTCAGCCTCCGGAGAAGGCTTGGAATGCATGGTTGTCATCAACGACACCTACGCCGGGACTTACCAGATGCGCGATGCACCTCGTTCCGACAGTCGTGCCTTTGTCGAACATCTCGAAGCACACCATCACATCAATCGGGTCATGATCCTCTCGGGAGATCGTGAGTCGGAGGCGAGGTATTTGGCCGAACAAGTCGGCATCAGCGAGGTTCTTGCCCAACAAACGCCGGAGCAGAAACTAGAGATCGTGAGGCGTGAAACCGAGCGTGCAAAGTGCTTGTATGTGGGTGATGGAATCAACGACGCCCCAGCCATGATGGCCGCATCGGTGGGGATATCCATCGGAACGAATAGCGATGTCACCGCCCAAGCTGCCGATGTGGTCGTGATGGACAACACATTGCAACGTGTCGATGAGTTCCTGCACGTGGGTCGACGCATGCGGCAGATCGCACTGCAAAGCGCACTCGGAGGTATGGCTCTGAGTGTCATCGGCATGTGCCTCGCCGCCTTTGGATACCTCAACCCTGTCAGCGGCGCGATCGCGCAGGAAGTGATCGATGTACTAGCGGTCCTGAACGCGCTGCGGGCCGCTTGGCCCCCCGGAAAACTATCCGATATTTGATGCGAGTCGCAGCGATTCCGGCTGTGGCAATCCTGGAGCCGATCTGTCTGTTTC
>CAIYZV010000005.1 GCA_903930765.1 uncultured Pirellula sp. | reverse complement strand
GCCTGGACCGGCCTCATGGACACGGTCAGTCGGAAGAATTGCTTGAGTGCTTGGTAAGCGACGTTGACGGTGGATGGTTTCCAGAGTTGGTTTTCGGAGATATGAAGGAAGTAACGACGGAGGTCTTCTTCACGGGCCGCATCGGGTTCGGCCCCGAGGAATTCGGTAAACTTTCGGAGCATGCGTACGTAGGACTGTTGAGTGCGTATCCCTTTCCCGTTAATCTTGAGATCATGTTGGAATCGAATATCGATAGGATACTGGGGTTTCAGGTCTTTGGACATGACGACAACCTTTCTAGGAAGGTTGATCCCGGACCGTTCGAATAGGGACGGTCAGAAGCGAGGATCAACGTCACTTCCCAGAGTGGTTGGACCTCGAAAGACGGCAACGAACACTGTCACCATCGCTACCGAGAATGCCCTGCCACGCTATCGGCTTACTTGAACCATGCCAAGCACGCCGAGCACGCGATCGGCCGCTTTTGACATGGTGGCTTCACCCGCACGTGGCGGGAGATGGCTGCCGTTCGCGGCGGGAGTACCATTTTGCAAGTTTTCTCGGTTGGGTGTACGATATTGCCATGAAAAACGTGACAACAATTCCGATCGAATCGTTTACTGTAGCTGAAAAGCTCCTGTTGATGGAACGTCTTTGGGAAGACCTCTCGAAGCGGCCATCGAATGTGGCGCCACCTGAGTGGCACGGAGATGTGCTGGCTGCCCGACTAGCTGCCGTCAAGGAAGGTCGGACAGAATTCGTTGATTGGGATGCTGCCAAGGAGCGTCTAAGGAATCGATTCAAATGAAAATACGGCTTCTGCCCGAGGCCGAAAGAGATCTTGAGATCGCTGCTGATTTTTACGAATCACAACAGTCTGGTCTTGGCTCTTACTTCAATGACTGCCTCACCGCAGACATCGAATCTTTGCGGATCTATGCTGGCATCCATGAAACCTACCGTGGCTTCCAGCGGTCTCTTTCGAAGCGTTTCCCGTTTTCGATTTACTACACGCTGGCCGACGATCGCGTCGATATCTACGCTGTTCTCGACGCGAGGCAGGCCCCCGAAACTATAGACGCCATCCTAGATTCGCCGCGAACCAAGCGATGAACCGAAGTCGCGGAACCGGGCGACTTGGCGGTGGAACATCGACTTCCGCGACTCGGTTATCGCCGTCGTTCTGATTTTTCAGTGATCGATGACGTGTGGTGTTTCATTAGTGGAGATTAGCGCCCATTAGTGTTCCTCCCTTCGCGGCTTGAATTCAAAGAGTTTTGGAACACTAATCGAAGACAAAATCGACACTAATAGCTTTCCCGATTCGCCAAGTTCGTTTCAATGGAGACAGCAATTCACTCCAGTACTCCAGGGCCAAGTCGTGGATTGCATTATCATGCATCCACGCAGACCTCGCGTGCCTTTGTGTTGCAGCGGGACAGCCAAACGCAAACAATGAGCCACAACAGTACTCGTGGTACTGACATCCTAATCGACCAATACACGATCGATTCAGAGCTGACAGACCGAGAAGAAGTCAGAACAAAGCATTGCATCTAAACGGCGATCCGGTGCGCTGACAAAACAGGCATTTCTCCCGACACTAGATGAATTCGGGCGTTCTGATTTTTCAGTGATCGATGACGTGTGGTGTTTCATTAGTGGAGATTAGCGCCCATTAGTGTTCCTCCCTTCGCGGCTTGAATTCAAAGAGTTTTGGAACACTAATCGAAGACAAAATCGACACTAATAACTTTCCCGATTCGCCAAGTTCGTTTTAATGGAGACAGCAATTCACTCCAGTACTCCAGGGCCATGTCGTGGATTGTATTATCATGCATCCACGCAGACCTCGCGTGCCGTTGTGTTGCAGCGGGACAACCAAACCCAAACAATGAGCCACAACGGTACTCGTGGTACTGACATCCTGATCGACCAATACACGATCGATTCAGAGCTGACAGACCGAGAAGAAGTCAGAACAAAGCAGTGCATCTAAGCGACGATCCACCGTGAAGGGCCGCACGCTTCCATGACGACGAGATCGATTTTGTGGTTTTTGAAGAGAGTGGTGAGGTAATTTCGTTCGGTGGGAGCGTAGAGAAACGAGTGCTTTCGGGTTTTGGTGTCGAAAAAGCAGCACATGGTACTGCCTGCGTTGCTAGTTGACGGGGCCGAGATCCAGAGCGAGAATCGAAGAAGTTGGAATGGTGAAGATTTGCGTGGATCTGCGCGATCTTCGGTTCGATCAGGCCCCCAAGTTTTGATTTCTTCGCGTCTTTGCGTCTTCGCGTGGTCCATGGTCCGTTCCCATCGTAAATTGGCGAATCGAAATCTCTGACGGAACCACTCGGGTGTCTGCCATTGTGTCGTTACCTAGAAGGCAACCGATAGGCTCGCACAATCCAGACAGGTGATGCAGAAATCAATCGAGCATTACCTCCACGACAAGCTACAAAACCAAAAGCATGACTATGGTACAAAGAGTCCGACATGCGAAAGGCGAATAGGGTTTTTTGGAATAACCGCAATCAGATTTGATCTATCGATGCAATAAGTTTAATTGCGATGCAATGTTGGCTACGCGAGTGCGAAAACTTCCTCATCAACAATGGCGTAGATCGTTTGCCCTGATTGTGGAGTGATCGTTTTAGCGCCTGTGAAAGAACCGAATGCGGCGAGGGTGAGACAGTTGTTGTACAAGCTAAAGCAACGAAGTCGTATCGTTTCTCCGGATCGGCTGAGTTTAATCGCCGGATGAAGATGACCAGCGAGGTACACCGCATCGTCGCTGCTGCTCTTCGGACGTTCGGTCGACTCATCATGGATCAACGTCCAGGGATCGACGTGATGTGGAGCAACGTACCTTTGGATTGAAAACGCTTCCCATCTGCTGCGAGACCCCAAATCATGGTTCCCCTCAACCAATAGGAAATTACCCTCTTCCAAGCGATCGCTCAGGCGTGCCAGGCCTTCCTGGAGCTCGTTATCCCAACTGCAACGAGCATGGACCAAATCGCCGAGAACGATGAGGCGACTGGCATTCAGGGCCTCGATGCAATCGAGCAATCGGTCGATAGTACGGGTTGTCGACCCCGATGGTATGGGAATCCCCCCGCGTCGAAACGAGGTGCTTTTCCCCAAGTGGAGGTCTGCCACAAATAGGGTGCTCTCCTCTTCCCAAAACGCGGCTCCCGAGGGATGGAGCAATAGACTTGTTCCAGCGAGTTGCAGTCGATGTTCGTTCATAGATTTCCTACTTCGATTCCCTACTTCGCGTCCGCCGCTCGCTCAAGATCTGCCTGCATGCGCTTCACTCGGTCCGCAAGTGTTTCTGTGCTCAATCGCTCTCGGAGTCGATCGACCAATAACGCAAACGCCAGAGGCGTTGGTCTCAGCGGATTGGTCCATACGATTTCGCACTGATGGATGCGATCGAGAGTTCGCTGCATCCGCTCCCACTCCAATTGATTGCGCAGCACTTCCTTGCGAGCCTGTTGAAGGAGCAAGTTGTTTGGATCGTACTCTTGGAAAACATCAAAAATGAGATCGCTCGATGCTTGAAGGTGGCGACCAGACCTCTTCTCGCCAGGATACCCGACGTGGATCAAGCCGGCGATGCGTGCGGTCTCTCGGAATTGCCGTTTAGCCATTTCGGTCGCATTCAAACCGGCTGAAATATCGTCCAGCAATCCTTCCTTGGAAAACAGCGATCGCACTTCATCGAATGTGACATTCGGGTCGTTGGCAGACTGCAGCACAAAACCGTAGTCATTCGCGGCCATCGAAAAGGTGATCTTGCGATTGCGACTTAGCCGATGCGCCAAAATTGTCGCTAAGCCTTCGTGAACCAATCGTCCTTCGAATGGAAAAAAGAACAACTGATATCCATCGCGGGTCCGAATCTGTTCGATCAATAGTTCATTCGCTTTGGGTAGGCGACTCCACCGACGTTGTAGTTCGAGGATGGATCGCACCGCCTTCATTTCCACTCCTTCAAAGACTCCATCGGATGCAGCTTCGATCTGCTCGCGGATCCCTTGCGACAACTGGCTCGATAACGGCATGCGTCCCCCGACCCACCGCGGCACCGTCGTCGGAGTCCCTTTGCTTTTCTTCACCCAAGCGATCGAATCGCGGAGATGCACGAACTCGAGCAATCGACCTGCTAACAAGAAACGATCGCCCGGCTTGATCTTGGAGATAAAACCTTCCTCGACGGTTCCGATGTTCTTGCCAGTCATGTACCGGACCTGGACGGCTACTTCGCTGACAATGGTTCCGATCGACATGCGATGTCGCCGTGCCGTATGTGGATTGGTAACTTGGAGCGTTCCATCGTCGTTTTCCTCAAGGCGCTTGAAATCCTCATAATGCGATAGCGTGTCGCCGCCATGTTTTGCAAAGGCAATCACCCAGTCCAATTCCTCGCGGCTCAATTTAGAGAAGGCGAACGTGCGCCGAAGCTCGATCAAAACTTCATCCCGATGGTACGGAGATGTTAACCCTCGGGTGACAAGATGCTGAGCCAATAAATCCAATGGCGACTCCACGGGTTCTCGAGCTTCGAGTTGCCCACGTTGGATCATTTTTCTTGCCGCAGCCAGTTCGATCAGCTCCAACGCATTGGTCGGAACGAATAGCAAGCGGCTCACGGCACCTGGTTGGTGGCCGGAACGCCCAGCTCGCTGCAGCAAGCGCGCGACGCCTTTCGGCGACCCGATTTGAATGACTTGATCGACCGCCGAGAAGTCGACACCCAGGTCCAAGCTGCTCGTGCAGACTACTGCCTTGAGCTTCTCGGCTCGCAGTGCGTCTTCTACCCAGCGGCGGACCTCCGAGTCGAGAGAGCCATGATGCAGCGCTAAAAGTCCAGCTAGGTTCGGATCGCTTTGCAAGAGCTGCTGATACCAAAGTTCGGTTTGATTGCGAGTGTTGGTGAAGACTAAAGAGGTGGCCGCATTGTTGATGGCTTGGGCAACGGGAGTGGACATGCGGGTTCCTAAATGCCCAGCCCATGGGAACCGTTCGATATTCTCAGGGATGGCCGCTGATAGGACCATCTTTTTATCCGATCGACCATGAATAATTTCAGTAGGAGAATCAGATCCAGGACCAACGAGGACCTCCATGGCTTGTTCCAAATTCCCGAGTGTTGCGCTGAGTCCTGTTAGTCGCAAATCTCTTTGCATCGTTCGGAGCCGCCCGAGCGCCAGCTCGAGGAGCACGCCACGTTTGCTGCCCAGTAATTCGTGCCACTCGTCGATAACGACAGAACGCAGGAATCGAAAATGTTCCGAGGACTCTGGGTATGACAGCATCAACGTCAGGCTCTCGGGGGTGGTGACGAGTACCGTCGGCAATCGCTGCCGTTGCCTTTGCTTGATGTAGGCCGATGTATCCCCGGTTCGCGATTCAATCGTCCACGGCAATTCCAAGCCCGCGATCGCTTGTTCGAGTGAAAACAAGGTGTCCCCGGCCAGGGCTCGAAGAGGTGTGACCCATAACGCCATCAGCGGTGGAGCAGGTGGTTTTCCTCGAACCTTAATCCACGATTCAGCATCGATGGGATGGGCCAAGCAGTCGAGCAAAGGTCCCATCCAAGCGGCCAGCGTCTTTCCCGTACCCGTCGCGGAATGAATCAGCTGGCTCTTGCCATCGAGATGGGCCTTCCATGCTTGCTTTTGGAATGCAAAGGGCTTCCAGCCGCATTTTTCAAACCATGCTTCTGCAGGACCCAATCGATGATTTCGGGTCGATGCTTTCATCGTGTGGAAATCATTCGTTTGAGGTCTTCTAAGCGATCTGCGTCGTTGATGGTTTTATCGTGACGCCAACGAACGATCCGAGGAAAGCGAACAGCGACACCTGATTTGTGGCGATTGGATAGCTGAATATTTTCGAAGGCGAGTTCCATCACTATGTGAGGCGTTACGCTGCGTACTGGGCCGAATTTTTCCTGCGTGTTCGCCCTGACAAAACGGTCAACCTCCGTCAGTTCTTGATCGGTCAGGCCGGAGTAGGCTTTGGCAAACGGGACGAGCACGCCATTATCCCACAAGGCAAAAGTGAAATCGGTATACAGGGCAGCGCGGCGTCCGTGACCTCGTTGCGCATAGATCAATACAGCGTCGATGGTGTATGGCTCAATCTTCCACTTCCACCAATGCCCTCGAACTCGTCCGACTTGGTAGGGGGAATCAAGTCGTTTTAGCATCAATCCTTCTGCTTTTCGTTCGCGAGCCGTTTCTCGAAGGAGAGCGAGTTGAGACCAAGAGGTTGCATGGATCTGTTCCGAGATACGAAAGGTGCCTTGTTCCGTCCCGAGAACTTCCTCGAGTTTGGCTCGCCTTTCCTGTTGAGAGCGGCTACGCCAATCGACACCATCGAGCTCCAACAAATCGAACGCTACAAAGCGAACTGGGACTTCGAGCAAGAGTTTCTTGCCGATCGTTTTTCGACCTATTCGCCGTTGCAAATCCGCGAACGGCAAGGGTTGGTCCTCTTTCCACCCCAGGATCTCTCCATCCAATACGCAATCGTGGGATAAGTCTGCGGCTGAGGCCTCGATCTCAGGATACTTGCCGTCGAGTCGTTCCTCACCGCGGGACCAGAGATAGGTCGTGCCGGATCGACGAATCAATTGAGAACGAATACCGTCCCACTTCCATTCGGCAAGGAATGCGTTTGCATCACCCAGTGCAGCAACGTCTCCTTCGAGCGGGTTGGCCAACGCGAATGGGTACGGCTGACTAAGATCGGCATCGGCGGTATCGGGATCGATCCATCGCGAATAGGCGTCCGCGGATGGTTCCCAATCCCCCATCAATCGGTGGGCGATGGTTTCATTGGAGAGTCCGCTGACTTTCGCAAGTGCGCGAACGACGAGCCCTTGGCTGACCCCAACCCGCATCGCACCGGTAATCAATTTCATCATTGGAAACCGATCGCGTTCGTCTATTTGGTCGAACAAATCATTCAGGGCCGCTCGTTGATCGGATTCATCCATGCCGCGAAGCCGTCGGATGCGTTTGACCCAGTCGGAGAGACTGAACTTTTCACTCGATGTCGAGGTCGGAAGGATACAGCTCATCGTCTCTGCCAGATCACCAACCCAAGCGTAGGTTTCTTCGAACAGCCAATCGGGGATTTTTGCTTCTTCGGTGGCCCAACTCCGCAGGATCTTATTGGGTGCTGGTTGAGGCAGTCTCCGACCGGTCAAAAAGAAAACTGCCCAAGCGGCATCGTCGTCGGAAGCTTGACCAAAATAGTCCACGAGGGACGAAAGTTTCTCACCCGTCTTATTGGATTCATCGAGTTGTCGGTAGAGCTCTGCAAAGTTCATGAACCGGTTTCGTCCTCAGGAGACGATGAAATTTCCTCGGAGTCTTCTGCGTCTCCTTGGAATTGCGTTTCGAGTGGCGATGCGTCCAGCGTATTTCCTGGGGATAAACCATGTTCTCGCAGGTATCGGGCGACCACGTTCGAAAACCCGTGTGTTACCCAAACCGTAGTCGCGGACGTTTCCTTCACTGTTTGGAGCAGACTCGGCCAGTCGACGTGGTCCGACATCACAAACCCACGATCTACCGCACGACGACGTCTGGTTCCTCGGATGGCCATCCAACCGGACGCCATCGCTGTAGAAACCTCACCGAATCGTCGCAACCATGGGGTTCCTTGAGCGCTCGGAACAGCTAAAACGAGGCATCGCGACCAATCGAAATCTTTTGCGGCTTGGCTGACGGTAAAGGTCTCCGGCAACGAGACTCCTTGATTCCTGTACAGTTGCGTGGGTCCATGGACGGCACCATGCAAGCAGATGGGACCTATCGATGCATCGAGACCGGCGAGCAATCGCTGAGATTTCCCTAACGCATACGCCATCAATAAACTTGTTCGACCGGCAGCTTGATTTTCACGCCACCAACGATGGATCGAATCAAAGACCGATTCTGGTGAAGGCCAGCGGAACACCGGCAATCCGAACGTCGATTCAGTGACGAACAGATCGCACGGGACGACTTCGAAGGGGACGCAGGTCGGATCGGGTTGCCGTTTGTAATCGCCGGAAACGACAGCGACTCTACCAGCAACTTCGATCCGAATTTGAGCGGAACCGAGAAGATGCCCGGCGGGATGAAGGGACACCCAAGCGTTCCCTAGTTTCCAACGCTCTCCGTACTCCTTCGGTGCGAGATCGATCTCCTTTCCTAACCTGGATCGCAGTATGGATTCGCTCGACGCTTCGGCAAAGTATCGTTTGCTTCCGAAACGAGCATGATCGCTATGGCCATGCGTCAGGATCGCGGTATCGACAGGACGCCATGGGTCGACGAAAAAATCACCTGCTGGGCAGTATAGACCCGCAGGTTCCAACCGAAGCAGATCGCGTCGAAACGGAGTTGGTTCCATCTCGGGAGTGGTTACTTGCATTGGAGGTGGGGCAGTAGTGCAGCCAGAGGTAATGTCGAGTACGGCGTGTCCAGTGTAAACCGCACTGGGTTGGAATCCCACCCCAATCGGGATGCAGAATAAAGCGACTCAATGAGGCCAAGCGATGCGACTTGACGGGCTGCCATAATCCACCATGGCAAGTCTACAACTACTATGGTTCAAGCGTGATCTCCGGATTCGGGATCATCTTCCCCTGCTGCTCGGGTCGAAGGCAGGCACCGTACTTCCGATCTATGTCTTTGAGCCTTCGTTATGGTCGAGCCCCGAATATGATGCGAGCCATTTCGAATTCGTACGGCAATCGCTCGTCGAATTGGAGCAAAACCTGCGACGTTTGGGTGGGCGTTTAGCGATCCGAATCGGCGAGCTTCCCGACGTTTTTATCCGAATTTCGGAATCGACGCCTATCGATTCGATTTTGAGTCACGAGGAAACCGGGACCTGGCTTACCTATGAACGTGATCAACGCGTCGCGCAATGGGCTAGGACTTGCGGTATTCCATGGAAGGAGTACCCACAAAATGGTGTTGTCCGCAGACTGAAGAGCCGCGACGGGTGGGCCGCATCCTGGGCACGGCGAATGTCGGAACGACAAGCGGAATGCCCAGATCATGTAACGGTGCCCGAGGGGTTCGATTGGGGGAGCGTTCCATCGATCGATCACGTTGTTCCGAATGGGGGAACAGCGCTGGGGGATATTCAGCGAGGAGGTGAGTCGGCAGCGACGACGACACTCGAGTCCTTCCTCGCAGATCGCGGTGGCGATTACCGAGGCTCCATGTCCAGTCCGATCACTGCGGAATCCAGCTGCAGTCGATTGAGTCCCTACCTTGCGTGGGGAAACCTTTCGATCAAACAAGTTCAACAAGCAACTTCGAGGCGGCTGGGAGATCTCACCGGCGATTTTGGAAACGCGGATGATTCTCAGAGGAGATCCAAGATCCGGTCGTTGAAGTCGTTTATGTCGAGATTGAGTTGGCATTGTCACTTCATTCAGAAACTGGAATCGGAACCTGAGATCGAATTTCGAAACCTATGCCGACTTTACAATGGTCTTCGGGAAGATGAGTTCAATAACGAACGTTTCGAGGCATGGAAGAGGGGTGCGACTGGCTTTCCGATGATCGATGCCGGCATGCGATACCTGCATCACCACCGTTGGATCAATTTTCGAATGCGGGCCATGCTCATGTCGTTTGCCGCCTACCATCTTTGGTTGCACTGGCGTGAGCCATCGATCTTCCTGGCGAGGCAGTTCCTCGATTTCGAGCCAGGAATTCATTTTTCGCAGTGCCAGATGCAATCGGGGGTAACAGGGATCAACACGATTCGCATTTATTCACCCTCTAAGCAACTGATGGATCAAGATCCGACGGGTGAATTTGTCCGACGATGGGTTCCTGAGCTTGAGCACGTGCCATTGGCTTTTTTAGCAGAGCCCCATCGAATGAGCATCGATGACCAATTGCGATATCGCTGTCGGATTGGAGTCGACTACCCGTGTCCAATCGTCGACGATAAAACGGCGGTGAGATATGCTAAGGAGCGTATTTATGCGATCCGTCAAACCGACGAAGCGAAAGATGCAGCGGCGAAGGTTTTTCTCAAGCACGGGAGCCGCAAGCGGCAGTTCCGCGACCCATTGCCGGGGAGCTCAACCGTGAAACCAAAATCGGTTCGGAAGCCCGCAGTGAAACGCAGAAAAGACAACAACGACAAGCAGCCCCGCTTGCCTGGGATGGAAGATTTCTGATGGCTTCAGAGTTCGTTTGCAAGTCAAGCAATCGAACTCGTTCGGTTACTTCACGGGCGAGGCGGCTGCTTCGGCATTGGAAGATGGCGCCGGGGTCGGTGCTGTTGCGGGTGGCCGCCGGCGCTCGTCGATCTCAGGCTGGATTTCGATCAGTCGATTGGGTTCGCCGATCGCTTTGTCTAGTTGGAATGCGTCATAGATCTGGCCATTTGCTGTTCGGGCTTCGTAACGGAGTTTCAAACCATCGATGGTAATGATCTGGTAGAGCTGGGTGTCTTCTCCCATGCGCACCATGAAAGGTTTCTGGGTGACGTTGTACATCTTGGGACCACTGACTGAAACGACATACACGGTTCCGTGGTGATCATCGCGATGTGTAACACCTGTCGGAACGTTTTCAACAGTAGAGGCAGGTTTCGCGTCAGGGTCTGTGGACGGAGTGTCCAAACCGGTACGTCCATAAGAGTGGTCGTGTCCTTGCAACACGAGATCGACTCGGTACTTATCCAGCACAGGTTTCCATGCCTCGCGAAGCGCCGCATTGTCGCGACTCTTCGCCGTAGAAAAGACGGGGTGATGGAACGAGCAGATGACCCAAGGTTTCGTGTTCTTGCTCAGGATGGCGTCCAGCCATTTGGTTTGCTCTGGTATTTTCGTGTTGCTGTTGAGGATGATGAATCGAGCATTTTGGTATTCAAACGTGTAGCACGATTCCTCGAGCCCTTCCGGGCCGTGTTCGGGCAAGGTGAACTGGGGGCGCCAATGGTGGGTGAGTTGGGTTTTCCCCTCGGGTAGCTTGTGCTGTTCATGATTTCCCGCGACTGGCACATTAGGGATCATCGCATTGAGCCATCCACCAGCTCCGAACCATTCTCCCCATTCGCCATCGGACTGCGCCGTATTGATCAAATCGCCTGCGTGAAGAAGGAAGCTGGCCTTCGGCGCATCGCTGTAAGCTTCGCGGATGACACGGGACCACATCGATCGCAAATCGTTTTGAGCATCTCCAAAGTAGATAAAGGAAAACGGCTTCTCGAGTACGTCTGCGGTAGTGAACTGAAACCATTCGCTCCAGTTGGTGCCGTCCCCGACCCGGTAGGCGTATTTCGTTCCAGGTGTGAGCTCTTTGAACGTGACGCTATGGAAGTGAGCCGTATTCAGATCGGATTTGAGAGCCACCGATTCAGCGATTTGCTCCTTTGCTTTCTTCGCGAACTCGGGTCCTGGAGTTGCTTCTGCGATCTGAGCTTTTCCTGTGGCGACCTCGGTACTGGTCCGCCATGTGACCGATTGGGTGGTGGTAGGGTCGCCCGCCCATGTCAGGATGATGCGATCGGGAAGGAGCGATGGTGCGTAAACCTCAGCTGGCTTTAGTGCCCGGACGCCAGGCGGGTGATCCCCGTCGTGGACGACAGCAATCGCTAGGCGATCGTTGATCGCGAGAAGGCTCGCAACAGCTAGTAAGATGCGGGCTACAGCTCTTTTTGAAGAACACAGGATGCTGGAGCACTGCGGGGCGCTAGGTGTGTGGAGCATGGTGGAATGCAGTTAGGAATTGCAGGGGACGGCCGTGGTTAGGTTGGCTGGGAACGCAATCGCATTATAGCTGCCGCCAAAAGGGCCTTGTATTGCCGTGTTCGTGAAAAACGCCTGCGGGTTTTTACGCTGGGCTTTGATGGGTATTGGATTTGTTTTTCGCCGATGGGATGGTGACGAGCGCCAGAATCAAGGCGACTGCCAAGACGGCTGCTGCTAATGCGAAGGGGGCACCAGGCCAATACCATTTCCCTTTGGGGTCGATGGTGACTTCGAAAACGGTCGAAAAAAGAGCAGGACCAATCATGCCGGAAATGCCATTGAGCGAACTGTTGGCCCCCGACAATTGGCCTTGTTGGCTGGGATCGATCCGCTTGGACATGAGGCCTTGGATCGAGGCGCTGAAAAATCCCATCAATGAAAAAATCACCGTCGACAGAAAGAACTGTTGCCCCGTGGTGACCGTGGCATAGGCGATGAAGCCGATGATGCCACCCAACAGTCCTACATAGACTAGTATCCGTTCCCCGACCAGTCGCACCGCGGGCCGAATCAAGGCCCCTTGGACGATGAAATTGAGGACACCGACGACGGCTAGTGCACTGCCTACCATCTGAGTGCTCCAGTTGAATCTCTCATCGGTGTAGAGAACAAAGACGGTACTGAAGACGTTGTGGGCGAGTTGGTAACAAAACAAAATTATGGCCATCGGCAGAAGGCCGCTGTACGAGCGAAGCAGGTTCAAGGAACCGATGGGGTTGGCCCGCGACCATCGGAACGGCGAGCGTTTTTCCGGAGGTAGTGATTCTGGAAGAATGAAGTAACCATAGCAGGTGTTGGTCAAGGTCAATCCGGCCGAGACCCAAAATGGCAATCTCAAATCGAACGTTCCAAGATAACCACCGAGCGCCGGGCCGATGATGAAGCCGAGCCCAAACGCGGCACCATAGATCCCGAACGCAGCCGAGCGCTTTTCGGGGGGAGTGACATCGGCGATGTAAGCGCTCGCGGTGGAGAAGCTCGCTGCTGTGATCCCTGTGAGCACACGGCCGATGAATAACCACGTCAAATTAGGCGCGAGCGCCATCAGGATATAATCCAGGCCGAGTCCCAAGCCCGAAATCAACAGGACTGGGCGGCGACCAAACCGATCGGAAAGGGCTCCCATGATCGGCGAGCTGAAGAACTGCATAAAGGCCCATACGGTACCGAACCAGCCAACATACGCCGCCGCATCTGCAGTGCTATCGTTCAGCAACTGCTTGATGAGTTTCGCAATGATCGGAATGACGACACCCAAGGAGAGCACATCGAGCAGGACGGCGATCATAATGAACGCGAGTCCGGCTTTTCCTGGGTTCGTTTTAGGCACGCGACGGTCACTCATGGGAAATAGGTTCGGGTTTGGAGCGATTCGATGGCGACAGTTTCCCGGGCCAAAGGAAGAATCGCAAGCCCATTGCATTCCTACGCGGGGGAATGATTGGATACCTCACCGTTTTTGTGAAGATCTGGCGGCGCCTGCAAGCGAACGCATCGGGCAATCGGGCTGGCAAGCAAATCAGGCTGGCAAGCAAAAGCTAGAGAGCTAGCCGATCAAATCCAATCCCGTAGAATCGGGATCGCTCAGCGCGGGGAGGCTTAGTAGGGAGCCCTGCTCTTCGTTCGTCTCTTGATCTTGCGATTTCCCGCGGCGGTCCGATGGCGAGCCGCTGTATTGCTCATTGGCATCGCGGTCAGTAGTCTCATTCGATTTTTCGAGCCCGTCTATTTGGGTTGGACTCGCGTTGGCTGCCGGAGTGGACATCGCGGAATGCGAACGTGCCTCGTTGGATGCTTGCTGAGCCGAAGCAGCTGGGTTGGTCCATGCGCCGCTGGGAATAGAAGATATCTGCATCGCGAGACTCCTGTTCGATTAAGGCATCATTCAATTTCTAAGTATTACGGGGATTCCGGGAGAACTTGTTCGAGTGAGTTCATCAAAGCCATAGTGTGACGTATCTGAGGATCGCTGGTGGTACCACTCACTTCGATCCGCATCAGATTTGCACCTCGGTTTTGTGTGATGGGGCGCATCATGGCCCCGACGATACTGCGACGCCCGACGTTGGCATACATGTCGAGCGACAATTCGCGACGCAGATTGACCCAGCCGGATCCTCGCATCGATACCAAATCCCCGTCCAACTCTAGCTTATGAATTGGAATTTGGTCGCCGTCGATCGAAAATGCAACATCCGCCGAATCGAAGGCACCTTGATCGGGTTGCACAGAAAGTGCTCGCAGCAATTTGATCATGAAAGGGAGTTCGTATAAGTTGGCTCCGCGTAACCAGGCGTTGCCAGAGCCTTCGAGCGAGACGGTGTGGGTCAAGGAACCGAACAGATCGCATTGCACGGACAGCGATCCTGACACCTCGGTATGTGTTTCGCCGAGATCGACGAGCAAGCCACGAAAATCGGCATCGACCAATCGGAGACGATACCGCGCGCGATCGCCATTGAGTGGTTCAACGCCGCTGAGAAAGAGGGTTCCGCTCAAAGTGCGAGCCCGCAAATCGCTGTCTTTGATATCGAGCGTGGGCACCTCGTTCGATGCTCGGGATGGATTGGATAACCACGGAGCGACCTGTGGGTCCCTTTCCGGCAGTGCATCTCGAAGTCTGGAGCGAAAGCTAGCTTGTGCCACGTTGGAGTCTGGTGTCAAGCTACCTACCGAAGTTGGGTTTCGAACCTTGGCATTGTTTTTGAGTTGCCAAGAAGCCGCATCCCGACCGAAGAGCAATTCGTTGCGGTCGAGAACAAATGGTCCCTCCAATCCCGTTACCGCGACATTTTTGACGGCCATCGCATCGATCATCATCGATCCAAAAGCGACGGGCCCCTCGACTGTGTTCTCGCCGTTGATGGTCATGGAGCCTCGGATACCCGCTACCAAATTGCCTCCGAACGATGCGTCTTCAAGATCGAGATTGAGCATCCAGCTACGGACGAGCGACTGTTGCTGTGCGTCGGGAGAGGCGATCCGCGTGGTTCCGTTGAGGGATATAGGACCACGAAACGCCAAACGCGTCAAAGGATCACGAAGCATCGGTGGCATGCATGCTTGAAGCACCGGATCCATCAACAAACGCGAAGGTGGAAGCCATGTGATTTGTCCATCCCACGCGCCGTCGCTGTGAAGTCGAATTTGCCCCTCGGTGTGAATACGGCTTGCGTCATGCACACCGGCCAGGGAGCGTATGTCGATGCGCCCGGGGCGATAGATGACGGAGCATTCCACATCGTTGATCGCGTACGGAAAGGAAAGAGGTCGCAAGGACATCCCCCGTCCCGAGATCCCTTCGGTCCCTTTGACCTCAGTCATTTCAACCCGCAGGTCCAGTGGATCGTGAATGTGGTTCCGTTTGATCTGCACGTAGATTTGGTCGATCGTCCCACTCGGTTGCAGCTGCTCCCAAAGATTCTTTGCACTCGGTGGCAACGCTTGATGCAGCTCGTCGTCCAAGGCGACGTTGTTCGCGTGAAAAATCAAATCGATGGAATCGAGGCTCGAATCGCGGCACAACCCAAATCCTTCACCGCGGATTCTCGCGCTGTCATTGCGGCCGACAAATTCACGGAGCACCAATCGATCGTTGTCCAAGGTAGCTTGGCCGTGGACATCGACAATCGGATACCGAAACCCATCGTATCGGATCGAGCACTCTGAAAAGGTCAACTCGAGCGATTTGGAGATCACTTCGGGATTCTCGGCCGAGCGGATAAAGCGACCGCGACGTAGCAGTACCGTACCCGTCGGATGCAACGAATGAACAAACTTTTGGAAACCACTTTGAGGCGCGTTCCGAGGAGATAAAGCTCGCATCAATGTTTCATCGATGGCGACCGGTCCGTCGGCCGCGAGGATCAAATCCATCAGCCAGCGCGGTTCTGCCTTTTGCAAGGTGAGCGAGCCGCTGAGCCGCTGTTCGCCGGCGACCGCAGTAAGCTCGGGAGCGTGGATACGCCCGTTCTCGTAGAGAAAGTCACCTTGGAGGCCTGTCACGGGATAGGGGAAAAAATCAGCGTGAATACCAGCGTTTCGCGCTCGTACCAAGACGCGTGGATTCCATTTTTGGCCATCGAATTGAATCGCTGCAGACGCATCGACTGTCCCTTGGATACCCATCCGTTTCCAATGCTCTTGCAACGCTGCCGGGAGTGCTTGGTACAGACGATCATCGAGAGCCAGGTTTTGGATGGTCGCGGTCGCTGCCAACGGGGAACCTGGACCAAATCCATTCACGTCGCATTCCAATCGAATGGCCGCGTCTCCAGAGCTTGCGTTGCAGTTCCGTAGTTGCAACAACCCCTTCCGACAAAAGATATCCCCTGAGATATTATCGAGAGGATAGGGAACCATCGGATGGAGCAAACGCCCATTGCTCAGATGGGCTTGAGACTCGAATTGAATCTCTCGGTTCTGTTCGGAGACCCCAAATGCTAAATCGACTTCACCGGCAAATCCCTTCGTCTGTACCAAGGAGTCTTGGACCACCATCGGAAGTTGGTGGAACAAGCGGCTGGAATACTCGAGCTTCGAAATGGTACCGGTTGCGTTCCACGAGGATTTGTCCGCGGACAAGCGAGCTTCGACGTTGGCGTGAGCAAAGTAGCTGCTAGCCAGGCTTCCTCGGACGAGGATCTGCTGCACCGCGCCTGGGGTACCGGTCGGAGGTGCCAAAGAAGCATGGACCCGTAAATCGTGGCATATGATCTCGCGATCGGCCCCTCCCGTCTCATGACCGATCCGAACAAGGCCTGAGCGGATTTGGATTTCGGGGAATCGCGTTGGAAACGGTTTTCCCGACGAGAACTCAGTGATGCTCCAGCGACCTGAAGAAAGTGGCCAAATGCAGAGTTCAACACTGTCGACGGTCACCGATTCGATCGGCAATTGGCCTTGTGCCAATCCCACCAACTCCAATGGTCCATTGCAAACAATACGACCTATCCGTACGACGTCCCGAAGTCCTTGGTCGGTTGTTTTTGCAATTCGCAACCCATCGACGGTGATCGATTGACCCGCGATCAACCGTGCCCGGTCCACCGACACATAATGATGAGGAAACTCTCGACGCAATCGCCGAATGATCTCGCTGGTCAGCTTGTGATCGACACGTCCTAGTAGAAAGTAGTAGCCCCACAAACCAGCGATAGCCAGCAACAACAACCAAACAAGACGAGACTCGAAGACGTTATCGCGGCGCTTGTTCGGCGCGCTGATCGCTTCGTTCGTATTGGTTGGAGTCCGTTCCATAGACCTTCTCTAATATCCATTTCAGGATGCATGTACATCCGATACCCGCAAGCGGGCACAGCAATACAATTCCCGGTTGCCGATACCGAACAGAGCCGATGAAAACCGCATGCAGGATTGCTAAGTAAAGGCACGATGCTAACGGAAGCCATGCTCCGTCCACGCGCCGCAATCGCCATGCGCCCCATAGCCCACCCAGTGCGATTACGATGTATCCGAAGGCTTCGGACCAACGTACTGCTGGATTCGATATCTCTCGCGCGACCGGGAATGGTGTCCAGGTTTTCCGCAACTTTACCAATCCGAGCCGGACAACGTCAGATGGATTTTCGATGGCCCATGCAATAGCAGCATTCTTCAAGCGACGATCGATCCGCCACTCGAGGGTCGACTCCAGCGGGATACCTCGAGTTGCTAGCATTTCGTCTTCTGCCTGCTGCTCGCGAATGAAGGGGAGCACGAAATCCATATTTTCGTCACTGCTGCCACTGGCGCCGGCATGCCATCCATCGTAGAGGCTGGCCCCAACCTGCAGTGTCGTGGGTACCCATTTCCCGGTGATCCAAAAGTTTCGTACCCACCACGGGGACATGATCAGCAGGGCGCCAAAAATAAAAAAGATAGTGCCGGTAAGCCACTTGGATAGCTTCATCCGGAGCGGATGGGTTAACCTGCGTGGTGTCGATAGGTTCATAGCATCGACGCTGCCGTTGGAATGGGATGGGCGTGAATCAAGCCAGCTTGAGATCAAGGTGCATGCGATCGCTGCGAGTGGCCAGAGGCTCCAACTGGGTCGAGCGAGGCATGCCAGACCGAGGGCTACGCCAGCGGCGATGAAGAGCAGCCAGCCTGGGGGGGAACCCCGAATCGGACTGGAGATGGGGCGAGATTGGTTCGAGGATGCGAACCATAGAAGCATGCATGCGAGGACGATGAGCGGTGTTGAGACGCTTTCACTGAGAACGAAGATGCTCATTCCGATCGCACCAGGGTAAAGCGTTGCGAGCAAACCTGCCATGAGGGCGGATTGGTTTCCTGCCAGCGTTTGAGTCCACCGAATGATGAGCCAAACCGTCCATGTTCCCAGGAGACACCCAAGGAATCTCGCGGCCATTACCGATGACCAGCTTAATCGGCCATCGCTGAGGAGCGTGAAAGGTGCGAGGACCAGTGGATAGAGTGGTGCTCGAAAGACTTTGGACTCGGAGCTGCCATATTGAAATGGTTCACCCGCGGCAATCCTGCCGGCCATGGTCCAATACGAGTGGCTGTCGCCAAACCGGAAGAATTGATGGTCTCGCTCCAACTGCGACTGCCAAACCCACGCAGCAGAGATTCGAATCAGGAAAGCGAGGATTAGGATCGAAAAAACAAACCGGCGGTCTAAGGGAGGGAGGTGATCGCGGTCCGAGGTTTCAGTTGGTGTTTCCACGGTACATGCATTTCCCCGGTATAACGTTCACCCAGTGTTCCAACATTGCGTTCACCCGCGGTTGGATTATCTAGAAATCAATCCTTGAACAAGCCGTTTCTTAAGGGTTGGTGGATCCTTGAACGACGGAGACTTCGAGATTGGACGCGAGGCGGATAATCGGCAATAGATCATCGTAGGGGTTGAGCGAGTCGAACGCTACCTCGTTGAATTTGATCCGATCGGGTTTCAATTCAGAGGATTCTCGCGACGAGTCGATTGGTATCCAACGCTCTCCGTCGTGGTATTCAACCCATGCATGAAACGCCATCATCGGTCTTGCGGCGGATTGATTGGCGATGAATCCAATCGCGATGCGTGCAGGGATTTGCGTGGCGCGAAGGGTTGCTGCCAAGACGACGCTGTGATCGACGGAATGCCCTTTTCCCGCGACGAGGACTTTTTCGGCGGGGCGAACCGATTTGTCAAAAGGTATCACAGGCAATCGTTTTGCGATTCCATCGCGAATGGCGTTGGCTTTGGCGGACTTGGAATCGCTCATGCTCAGCCCCTGTGCTTCGAGAAGCAATCTTCCCAGCAATTGGATCTGTGGATTACCAGAGGAGATTATTGGGGATGAGGTCAACGTAGACGGGTCCGCGTTGGGCTCGGATTCGATGGGAAGCGTGTTTGCTTGGGTTATCGAGGCGATCTCCGATTGGCCATAGACGGTGACGTCGGAAATTCTCGGATTGATCGCTCGTACGGCTTGGTTGGTTCGATTGCTCACGGACAATTTGGAATCCATCGATCGCAGTTCGACGCGATAGTTCACTTTCGTGGATTTGTGGATCTGCGGAGTGTCGCCGAACACGGGTACATCCTTGATCGTTACCCCTTCTACGTCCGCTTGCGCACTTCGCAATCGAGCCGTCTTCGGGTCGCAACGAAAGGATCGGTAATCGATCCCGGGTAGATACGATTTGTGGGATTCTCCTGCGGCATCGACCCAGAGGATGGCTCGACGTTCCGTTTCTTCGGAACGTGAAGTGCTTTGGATTTCCAGGAGTCGTTCGGTGGTCCCGTCGTAAATCGGGGTTTCGAGGAACTCGAGCGCCTCGAGCCTCGCATCGACCATCCGCATCTGGATGGGGTCGAAGTACCGTACTTCCCGAATCTCCTTTTCCTTCATCGGCGAACGCATCAAGGATTGCTCGATGGCGAACGGGCCTCGATCCTTTTCCGTCCACGGAATGGTGATGCCAACGGGTCGCCCCTCACCTATCGACTCAAATCGCAAATTGCCATCCCGAATCGAGCCTTGGAAGCGAGTCTTATTGGTACCATTTTGGAGTGAGCCTTCGAGCCGCAGGAGTTCTCCGTTGGGTCGCTCGATCGCAATGACCTGGGTTCGCTGTTCGGTGGTTTTGCCCTTGCGAGTGATGAAGACACGACTTTCCGCTTCAATGCGCAGCGTGCTTTCTTTCGAATTCTGCGTAGGATCCGTAACCCTCGACAATTCGACGGATCGGCGAATGTAACCGACCGGTTCATTCCCTTCGTACTGAATCTCCCACTGCGTACGTGGTATCCGATCGCTGGAAAGCCATGGCTCTTCGCGCTCATCGGCCTTGGGTTTGGCGCGATTCACCTCGATGCGGGTTGTCGGTTCGATCGAGCGATCTGTAAGCGAACCGCTCGATTCTTTCCCTATTGGATCGCTTGATGATGGGGATGTTGGTCCGGATATGCTGCTGTTGGTGGTGTTGGCATTTGCATTTCGAGTTGTCTCGTTGGAACGCTTGATCGAATCGTCCGTGGGGAGACCGATTTCGCGCAGCATGCTCGCTTTGGCGACAGCTTTATCGTTGCTCTGCTTCTGCTCGCAACCGGATTGCATCGAGACCAGCAACGCGATAAGGGCGAGGCGAGGAATACGGAGTATCGGTACTCCATCACTTGGCCGTGGAACCGAGATTCCTTGGATTGGGGTCAGCGGGTAGCAAAAGTGCATCGAGACAATTGGGGGAGAGGAGATGGGAGCGAACCGAAAAATGGGACGTTGCCAGCCCCTTCCAGACTACCCGGAACGGCTTGGGATAGGAATCGTTCCTCGCTCGAGGTTGGCTTAGTTGGTCTGGGAAACGGTTGACGGACTGATTGTAACGAATGTAACGGGGTGAAAAGCTAGGAAAACGGTAGCGAAACAAGTTGCTTTTCGGGGTTGTGACCTAACTTTGGTTGTTCCCGACAGCGGGGTTGAACCCAACGAGGTTCTCCCAGCATTGGTTGTTTTATTGTTTACTCGTATTACCTATTGAGACGAGCGAGTTCCATGGGTCTAGTTCCCGGATACCGATCCAACACCGCGCCGAGCAACGAAGCCGGACAACGTTCCATACCTACTTCAAGCTTCGAGTCGCTCACCAGCGATGAGCTCGAGGCCCACATGGAGCGATTCCGTTATGGTGCCTTCGATTTGACCGAAGCGGTTCGACCATCCTTCGATTTGCAGGTGGTTCCACGCCAAGGTTTCCGCCATGACGCGTACACCGACCCAAAGACCAACACCAAGATCCCTGTGATCATGGCGTCGGCTTCTCGAGAACGCCTCTTTGACCTATTCATCGATCTCTTGGATTGCCTGGGAGGAACCGTCGATGTCGTTTTGGAAACAAGCCATCATGGGGACTCGGGCGAGCACGAAGATCTCTATCGAGAGCATATCGATTTGCCCGTCCTGAAGAGCATCCTCTACGACTTTGAAGAGATGTTGCTGAACGATGGCTGCACCGGTATCGCCGTATTGAATCCAAAGAAACAGCAAGAGATCCAGTTCGACGAGCATAAAATGCTGATTTGCTATGGATCTCCGCTAGAGAATTTCGAACGCATTTTGATCAAACACGACGTCTATCCTGACGAGAGCATGCGTTTCATCACCGAAGCAGAGCATGTCCATAGCAGCAGCGATTCATTCGCACGCAGCTTCCTCCAACTGCAGTCGCGGCTGGGGATCGATGTGGACATCGAAGGCGATCTCGCGTTCGATTGCTAGAGACCGGATGAAGCGATTTGGACCATAATTTGGACCATAATTTTGGGCCATAATGCAGTTGGTACTTCGCGGTAGTCTTCGATCAAGTCGCATCGGACTCCGCGAGTCGGAAGTAATTTTCAATGTACTGCCGGTAGTCGTTCGACTTGGCATATTCCACGATAGCCAAGAGACTTTTCTGATCCCGGAGCAATTTGGATTTTCGGGTTCCTGGATCGGCGAGGCTCGCAGGTAGTGGGCCGATGACGCGCATCGTCCCTTCATCGGTCGCAGTTGAGATCGCTTCAAAACGCTCGAGCATTGCGAGAGCAGTTTCTAATCGTCGGTCACCCGCTTTGGGATTGCTGATTCGACCACGCAGCCATTCGAGTCCAAAGGCCTGGATCGACTCCTGCTCTCGAACCAATAAGTCGTACAGCGTCTGATAGTACTCGGCATCCGGGTTGCTCCAGACGACGAATTGCATCTGGGTGGACAGATCGTTTTGGTCGTAGAGCAAGCGGCATTCGGAATCGAGTCCATCGCGCCCGGCGCGGCCAATTTCTTGGTAATAGGATTCCATTGACCCAGGGACCTCCGCGTGCACGACGAATCGAATATCCTCCTTGTCGATCCCCATTCCGAACGCGTTGGTGGCGAGTACCAACGGGCAGTCTCCTGACATGAAATGGTCCTGAACCCAGGATCGTCGAGCTCGCGTCAGATCACCGTGGTAGCAAACATGATCGATTCCAGCCCGTCGGAGGTGTTCGCTCATCGCCTCCAGCGTGCGGATCAAGGTAAAGTAGATGATGCCCGATTGGTTGGGCCATCGTTTGAGGATTGCGAACAAATGCGAGAGTTTATCGTCATCACCCCAGACTTCCTCGACATGCAATCGAAGGTTCGGTCGCTCGATCCCTGCGTGGAAGATTTGGCACGCGTCGAACCCGGTTCCAAATCGAGGTAAATTCAGCTGCCGAAGGATGTCCTTTTGGACGTCGGCGGTCGCGGTTGCCGTAAGCGCGATCGTGGTTGGATTGCCGAGAGTCTCACGGATCTCGGCGACTCTGGAATAGTCAGGACGAAAGTCATGTCCCCATTCGCTGATACAATGGGCTTCATCGATCGCCAGTAACGGAACGTGCCGCTTTTGGAGTGCTGCGAGAAAGGCTTCCTTGCGAAAGCGTTCGGGGGTGACGTAGAGCAAGCTGTATCGTCCATCAGCGATGCCTTGGTAGCGGCGTTCCCGATCCTCTCGCGAAACCAACGAATTGATCGTGGTCGCATTGAGCCCTCGCGCCCGCAACGCATCGACTTGGTCCTTCATCAATGCGACCAATGGAGATAAAACCACCGTCAAAGGTTTTGGAGCTGAAGCCGGTTGAGGGGCCTCGGGGCGAGCTACCCACGCGTCTTCGTGCGAGATTACCTGCTCGGCTTCACGCGAAAAAAAGACTGCAGGGATTTGGAAACAAAGGGATTTCCCACCTCCCGTCGGCATGATTACCAGTGAGTGTCCACCCGCGATCGAGCGGTCGATGACTTGCCGCTGAAAACCTCGGAATTGGTCCAAGTGGAACTGTCGGCGTAGGATTTCCTCAACGGAATCACTTGGAAAATCGCTCGGGGATTGGTTCATGCCCGGATGGTAGCATTTCGGGGTGAACGGGCAACGGGTTCCGTGAATCCGCTCTCCGTTGTTCCGGTCCTCGTCGGCATGTGCTAAGATTACAGCGTCGTTCGGTTGGTTGGCCGAGATGGGATGTGAATCGCTTCTCGAACCAATATTTCCGAAGGATTGTTTTGGCAAACTCGAGAACTGAACCGCATTCGTTTTCCTTGTGGAAGCGTAAACGCGCGAACTGGCTCGGTCCCCCAATTCCTAGATTGCTGTCGCATGATTCTTTTGGTGCCTGCATTACTGATTGCCCTTGCGGTCCTTGCCTGGATCGGTTGGTTGGCATTTGGTACCCATGCAGCTCCTGTAGAGCAACCTCGGTTTTTTCTCGCATCGCGCGAGGAACCTGCTGATAGAGAAGAGAACGGAGTATCTCCTTCGTCGAATCTACTATCCTCTGCGGAGTACGAACGGCACCTGCGAGATCGACTTGATGTTCCTCATTTGCACTTAGGCTCTCTCTCGGGATCACCCGGTCCCTCAGGATTGATGGTCGCACCACGCGACCCGCATGATCCTGGAGCGTAATTCGCATCCGAAGGCATTTAAGCACTGCGTCACTTGGTAGGAATCAGGGCGATCCGCTCCCTGAAGCGTAACGACTGCGCTGAATACCAAGAAAGATCTTTTCGCGTGCTTAACTTATCTATTCCGAATGGAACGCCCAACGCTTGGCTCCATACCTTGGAGATACCTGGCCCACCCCTGCTTTTTGCACAAACCGAAGCTGCCAACGGTTCGCCATTGACTTGGCTGATCCCCGCAATCGTCGGCTTGGTACTCGGTGCAATCCTCATATGGGTTGTCAATCGCTTGATGGGAACCGATGCCAAGACTCAAGCTGCCCGGCAGCTGGAACAAGCCAAAGTCGAGTCGGAGAATCTGATCAAAAAGGGAGAACTCGAGAAGAAAGAAAAGCTCCTGCATTTGCAGTCGCAGTTCGATAGCGAAATGAAACAGCAGCGCGAAGAACTCCGATCCCGAGAGACCCAACTCGTCCAGAAAGAGAGTTCGATCAAGCAGGCCGGCGATGATTTGAAGAAGCAGGAAAAGCTCGTCGAAAACACCCAGCGAAAACTCGCGGAGAAACTCGATGATGCGAGCAAAAAAGGGGAGCAGTACAACAAGCTCATCAGCCAAGCGCAAAGCGATCTTCAGCGTGTGACTGGGATGTCGAAAGAAGAAGCAAAGACGCAGTTGATGGGACTGCTCGAGAAAGAGCTCCAAGGAGAACTGGGGACCGTCATTCTCAAGCATGAGAAGAAAGTCACCGAGATCGCTCAGCAAAAAGCACAGGATATCTTGTTAACTGCAATGCAGCGCTATGCGTCCTCGCAAACGGCGGAAAGCACCACATCGACGATCGATATTCCCAATGACGATATGAAGGGACGTATCATTGGGCGTGAAGGGCGCAATATTCGCGCTTTTGAGAAATCCTCGGGATGCGATTTGATCATCGATGACACGCCAGGTGTGGTTATCGTTAGTGGATTCGATCCGGTGCGACGCGAGATCGCTCGGCAGTCGATGGCGAAATTGGTAACCGACGGACGGATCCACCCGACGCGCATCGAAGAAGTGATCGCAGCCACGGAAAAGGAAATGGAGGCCTTTATCCGCAGGAAGGGTGAGGAAGCAGCGCAGGAAGTCAACATCCAAGGTCTCCACGAACGCGTCATCGACATGTTGGGTAGGCTTCATTTCCGAACCAGCTACTCCCAAAATGTGCTTCGGCATAGCGTTGAAGTGGCATTCCTTTCCGGTCTCATGGCCGAAATGATGGGGCTCAATGCGAACCTCGCGCGGCGATGCGGATTGCTCCATGATATCGGGAAAGCCGCCGACCATGAGCTCGAAGGAGGCCACCCAAAGATCGGCGCTGATCTCCTTAAGCGAAGCGGAGAAAACGAGCATGTCGTCCATGCAGCGCTCGGGCACCATGATCTGCTGACGACCGAGTACCCGTATACCCTTTTGGTCGCAACCGCCGACGCTTGCAGTGCGTCTCGTCCGGGGGCTCGACGGGAATCGCTCGAACGCTACATCAAACGGATGGAGGAATTGGAATCGATTGCTAAGAATTTCCAGGGGGTGGAACAAGCGTTCGCGATCCAAGCTGGACGCGAATTGCGGGTCATCGTCAGCTCGAAAGATACCGACGATTCTGTCGCCGCCAAAGTCTGCCGCGATATCGCTAAAGCCTTCGAGGAACAACTCACCTATCCAGGCGAGATCAAAGTCACCGTGGTCCGCGAATCGCGGTTTGTCGAAATCGCTCGCTGACGATCCAATAAGAATCGATCGCTAACAATAAGGCTACCGACATCATCAGGATCGCTGGAAGCAACGATCCTGTGAGCAACCACGTGAGCCCCGATGTCGCCGCCAAGAGCCACCATGGACTCTGAACAAGCCATGACTTGTTGGTGTCCCAGAACCAAACGCTCAAAACAATCGCCAGGATCATGATCAAGGTTGCGATCGTTCGCAACCAAAATGTTCCTATCCCAGACAGCATCTCGGACCACATTCCACTGGAATCACGCTTCGTCGACGTCGCTGCCATCGGTTCGCTGAGGAACACCTCATCGGTTGCTAATGGGTCAACCAATCCCGCAAGTGAGACTTGAGTGGGGCTTCTGCGAGCGGGAACGATTTCCATCAATGCAGGGTGACGCGATCGGATCTCTGTCCACTCAGAGACAGCCTGCGCGTATTCCTCGGATTCCGAGTCCTCTCCAACCGAAGCCCATTGCGAGAGCCAATAGGCACTTTGTAACGCGAACTCCGCAATCCAAATGCCCCGGTCACCCTCAAGCAATTCGGCTTCATCCACTTCCTCCGAGTCGGAAATCGCTTCCCGAAGCAGCGTCAGCGAAGTGATGGCGTGGTCTCGAGCCCACATGGCTGTCGAGGCTCCGTGGACTAATTCCGGCGCAATCAGGTTGGTGCTGGATTTCGATGACTTAAAATATGCTGTTCGTTGATCCCCATCTACAGTGCGCCAGTAGGTGGTCTGGACCGTGCCTTCGGACGGCACCACTACGGCTTGACTCAACTCCAAGATCGAAAGTTGATTTTGAATGGGAATCGGGAACGATGTCCATAGCTCCACACACAGAGGGTACCCTACCGACTCGAATGGAACAGTAATCTGGTTATCCGTTTGCTGGAAGGAAACACTTTGGCCGTTGATTCGAACCCATTCGCAGCGAGTCCCGAGGCGATGTGCCCATCGCAAAGGACTGGATGGGTTTTGCTCGGTACCACCGCACCAGAACCGGGAAACACATACGAGACGATCGGGTTCGATCGCATGGGGTCCGAGGAGTTCGTGCGTAGCCAAAGTCCATGGGGCATTCGCGTTGGTATTCGTGGTGGTGGCAAGGTCTTGGTTGAGGATCGATGGATCCGACGCGCCGAGCATTCTTGCCTCGCGGAATTCCGAGTTCGACGATTTACTCTTGGGCCGAACAAGGATTGTTCCATCGAATTCGGGGATGGCGGCACCGATGTTGATGGCTATCGGATCTAGGACTTCGTAAAGAGATAAATCAATCGTATTGGCCATGGACGCTTCGATCGCGAACCAGCTTCTTACGTTGGGATTCGCGAGCGATTCGATCCTGTATACATCGGAAGGAGCAATCGTCACCCCTGACTCACTCGCGAACCGTATCCGAAACGAGATACCAGGATACGGCACAGCATTCGCGATTGTAGATGCGATGCGATCAAGATTCGGATCGCTCGGATCGGGAGCGTTCGATTGCTCCGTTTTTTGAACTGTATCCTTGCCCTCCGATTCGGTGTTGGATGTGCCGATGACGTCTTTGGGTACCGCGTCTGAAGCGTTCGAGAGGAGTTTGGGCGTCACCGAGAGAATGCGTCGGTCCAGGTTGAGATCCGGAATCTCCATGGTTGTGTCCGGACAAGACCATCGCGTGGCTAACTCGATGGGAGCCGAGATTGAAACGGAGGGGAGGACCCTTTGCGAATCGCTCCCTAGGGCCATGAGTTCCCAATTCATTTGTTCTGAGTCATCTCGCACTGGTCGCAGGACCAATATGCCTTGCCAGTGCTGCGTTATTCGATTTCCTAGTAACCGTGGGACTTTGTCTGTTGCCGACGGTTCGTTTGAAATAGGAATGTTGAGCAAGCTTTTGGCGCGATCTTTACCCTGGACGGATACAGGGACCACCTCCGCCGAGGCCCCCGTTTTTTGCAACTGGATTGACCAAACGGGGTTTGCGAAAATCTCAGTGGTTTGCTCGGACATGCTGATCGCATTAGACCGCCAGAAAGGGATCGGTTCGGAAAATGTCGGCAAATGCCTCTCCATCGAGTCGGCGTACAACACCAGTTCGGTGATATCGCCCGAGTCGCGATCGATCAGTACTTGAAGGTACTCACGTTGATTCGAATTCCACTGCAGGAACGGTATTGTAGTGCCTCGTGAGGTAACCCGGTTCACTCTGTAGCCAGGGTCGACATCGATGACGATTGCCGTTCGATTATTCACGGGTGAGGCAAATTCGATCTTGGACGTCAGGTCGAAGTGCTCCTTGCCAACCATCCACTGATTCGTCACACGAGCCCGTTGGGCTTTGATCTCCGGTTGTTGGCGCAGCACTCCAAAGCCACCGCTGGTTGGGATTTTTAAACTTGTTGCGATCGGATTTTCGAGCAATTCCGACCATTCGATCCGTTCCCTTGCATTGATCGATGGAATCCAAGTATTGATGCCGTCGATGGTCCAGGCGGAGCCAGCGGTACGAGCGTAGCGCAGCGTTCCAGGACGAACGCGTCGATCGCGGCATTCGGCGAATAGCACGTTTCGCAGCGGTGGATCGCCGGTCGGAATCCAAGTCGTGACAATGGTTCGCTTTGTCGGAGTTGCGTTCGGACGCGTAGCATTCGAATCGGAGTTCTCGCCGATCCACTTCAAAATGTATCGCCTGCGATCGAGCGTGCTTCCGGGACGAACATCGAGCAATTGCGCGTCACCCCACTGCGTACCAATAGGTTGCCATTGCAAATCGGATTCGATTTCGACCTCACCCACTGCATCCGATGCTCGCGGGTACTCAATGGTCGTTCGCGCAAGGAGTTGATCGCGATCGATGAGGAGTTCCGTGTTCATGAAAGGGGCATCCGCCCCCAGTCCAGGTGTATCCGATGGCATT
>CAIYZV010000004.1 GCA_903930765.1 uncultured Pirellula sp. | reverse complement strand
GATTCCCTGAGGTACTTGCTGCGGCACATCACCGGGACAAAAAACGAACGCGAAGGAACCGATTCCTAATCATGGCATGGCGCCGTCGTCTGGCAATCCTTTTCTCACTCGTTGTCCTAGCTGCGTTTGCAGCCGAGCCGATGCTGCGCGCATTGAGCTATCGAACGCTCTCTCAAGTCCTCGAGCGGCCAGTCACCGTAGAGGGCAATGCAAAGCTATCGATTCAGGACGGTACACTGCGGGTCAAGGATGTGCGGTTCGATAGTCCGTCCGGGCAGTCCTTTGAAATTGAACAAGTCTCGGCAAAGATCAACCAGAAAGATTTCCTTTCGCGAAACCTAGTCATCGATCATGCCACCGTGCAAGGGCTTGCGATTCGCTCGGGCTTCAATCGATCTGCCTTCAGCAAGTCCAGCAATACCAGCGGAGTTGCGGTCAATCGTCAAGCGACTCTGGGCGAGGAGACGAACCTTCGCCCCACCCAACTGACCCCCTTTCCTCGATTCGATGTGACCGAATGGTCCAACTCCTATCGATCGACATTGAAGCAACTGTCCCAACACCTGTCCCAACAGCGAGCTGCTGCTAAAAACTCGCTCGAGACACGATTGGCGACTTTGAAGAAACGACTTCCTAACGTACCCTTGGCAGAGCAAAATCCTCTGCGCGATCGCGCCGTGATCGAAGCCATTCGCTCGGAGTTTGTCGCCATCCGCCAATCGATCGCGGAGGAGCGCGTTGCTCTTCGCGATATCGAACGCAGCCTCCCCGAAGAAGTGAATCGGGTCCAGCAACGATGGGCGTCGGAAATGGAACCCGCCATCGCGGCCACACTGCCCGAATTCGAAAACTCGATCCAAAGCTCGCTGATGGACTACGTGCATCAACTGCTCGAAGAATCGGAACCACTCCTGCAAATCGTCCAAGACAGCCTGTCCCCCCTCACGGAATCTCATTCCAACTCGGCCAATCCACCTTCGCAGGGAGTCGATGTGCCAATCCCTGGCTTTCCTGGCAACTACTTTTTAGTCCGCTCGGCAACCATCCAAGGTTGGCTGGTCCCGTTCGAAAAGAAACGTATCCCTTTCGATTGCCAACTCAGCCAGTGGGGTCACGGAAAACCAACACTCGATTCGCCAAAAGCCCATTGGCGATTCCGACTTCCAGGCGATTTCGGCGTGGTGGAAATCGCCGCCATGCGAAATCGCCCAACTCCCCCGCCCATCGTCGCTAACGATCCTCAGCGCAGGACGACCAACACAACCCTGCCACTGCAATCCACCACCACCGATGCCATCTCGGGCGAACTGATCCGCATGGTCTCCCAAGGCCCCGTTAGCAAAGCGACTCGAGTCGCCATCGACTTGGATCGAACCCGTTGGAAATTGGCGGTAGAAACCCCGCTGGTAGCACGGTGGAGGAATCCCATTCAAGACGACTCGACTCCGGCCATCATGGGAATCAACTGTGAGGCAAACCCACTTTGGGCAAGCATGCTCATGGAGGAATTGATCGCGGCATCACCCAATGAACCTCTGATGCTACGCGCCGATTGCACGCGATGGCGGACCAACCTGGGCAATTCCCAAGCGACCAATCAACACGCTCGCGATGTTCAACTCGACGCGCGATGCCTTTTTGAACTCGAACCCGTCTGGAAGAAAACCCAAAAGCGGTACATCGAAAATGTGACTAGCGAGTCGATGCCGATTTCAAGAACTATCATTGCAAATGCGATCCAAGAGCTGAACGACCGTTGGCGTGAACAGCTTCGATCCCAAAACGAGACGCTGCTACGACTCGAACAGGAATGGATCGCTCTCAGGAATCAATGGGAAGAAAGCAGCTCCGTCAGCGAGCGGCTGGCCCGGCGGTAAGCTGGCCCGACGGTAAGCTGGCCCGACGGTAAGCTGGCCCGGCGGTAAGCTGGCCCGACGGCAATTGAAAAAATCCGGAAGCGCCTCGGGGCAGCTTAATCTATTTGCACTCCAGGCGTGACCGAGCGCAACGAGAACCAGCTTTCCACCCAAGACGCAATCCGGATCCTGAAGAGAACCCCTTCGGAAATCGATCCACTCATTCGACTTGCGAATCCATCCGGAACTAAATCCCACGGGGTATCTCCATAGACAGGGGCTCGGGCGCTGCCCCCGTCTACTTACTAGAAACGCATTCCAAAGCGAAAACCTGTCACGAAAATCCGGTTTTCTAAAAAAATTCCCTAAGGAATTGTTTCCGGGATTGCTAGCAATAAGCGGCATTAATTCAGCCTGCAGCGATTCATCACGCTGGATCCATTATTTGGGCCGCGAAAACTCGAACAAATCCTGGGTTCGGCACCAATATTCGCTCCCTAGTCTCGCAACTGTCTTGAGCCGCCGTGGGTCAGGATGCCCATCCACTCCTAGCACCGCATCGTCGACGTGAATGGTGACGACTTCTCCGATCACCAGGTTCGGGGCGATCGGCCCCGAACCATACGATTTGATTTCCAACAACCGGCATTCGAGCGAAAAAGGAACTCCCAGCAACCGCGGCGGCCGCACGTGGATAGACGGTACGGTTTCCATCCCGATCAGTGCTACTTCGCTCTCCTCCGGGGGCAACGACGCACTCGATTGATTCACTTTCTCGGCGTGCACTTCGGTAGACGCATTGATCACGAACTCGCGCGTCGCCTCGATATTCAGGAGCGTATCCTTCTTGGTTCCATCCCGTTTCAGCGTGGGCGAAAAAACAACCACAGGCGGGTTGGCACCGAAGACATTGAAGAAACTGAACGGGGCTAAATTCACGACCCCCGTTTTGGACAAGGTCGTGACCCAAGCGATCGGACGGGGTGTGACCAAGCCTACCAGCATTTGGTAGACATCGAGGACGGAACTCTGACTGACTTCGATCAACATCACTCATCCAACCATGTAAAAGGGTATTGCGGGTCGTCCAAGGTTACGGCATCCTCCGTCAGCATGAGTGGACGAAATGTATCGACCATGACCGCCAACTCATCCGTCCGGGTCATGCTTTCGCTAGCCCGAATGGTACCGGGATGCGGTCCATGAGGAATTCCATGTGGGTGCAACGTGATCGATCCGATCTCGACACCCCGACGACTTCCGAACTGGCCACGCACATAATAAAGAACTTCATCGGATTCCACATTGCTATGCGCATACGGAACCTTGATCGCTTTGGGATGCGTATCGAGCATCCGCGGCGCAAAGGTACACACGACGAATCCACTCGCCTGAAAGGTCTGATGGATCGGTGGCGGCTGATGCACGGTGCCGGTGATAGGCTCAAAATCGTCTGCATTAAAAGTAAATGGGTAGACCATTCCATCCCAACCCACCACATCAAACGGATGGTTCGCGAGTATGTACTTCACCGACCGATCCCCATCCTTGATGATCAATTCCGTTTCCGACCGCGAACCGCCATCGAGTAACTCGGTTGGCCCGTGCAGATCGCGTTCACAAAAGGGTGCCCCTAGCCGAAACTGCCCATCGGGGTTCAGGTAGCGCGGTGGAAAACCCAAATCGCCATGCGACTCGACCACGAGCATGTCCGGCATTATGTCAGTATGGCTCTTATCGGTTTCAAAGACCATTTCATACGTCGTGCATTTGGGAATGACGATGTAATCCATCGGCCGAAAGGGCAACACTCCGAACATCGTTCTCAGTTCACCTCGCCCACGATGCACAAAAATCAATTCATCGGATCGAGCATTTCGGTACAACGCCTGCTGCGCGAGCTTTGGCCGACATCGCGAAAGCGTCACATCCGCATTAAAAAGCAACGGAACACGTCCCGTCACCGGGTCACCGTGCGCCTGTATCCCCGCCGTCTTTAAATGCACGTGACGGAGCGCCTGATCTTTAGCAACCCGAATGGACTGGGACGGGAGTGCTTCGATATGCTTCACACGCGTCGGTGGGAATCGGTGGTAAACAATGCTATACGCGCGACTAAACCCTTGGGTTGTAATCACCTCCTCGTAGTAAATCCCCTCGTTGCGATACCCTGGCGAGATCTCGTGACGGGTATGGCGTTTGGGAGGAATTGATCCTAATTTTTTATAATATGGCATCCTTAAGTCACCTAACTTTCATTCACTTAGGATCGCAGCCTTCGACCTTGACCGACGGTCGCTCGACGATTCGATTGGTCAATGTCCCCAACCGCTCCACCGATAATTCGATCACGTCTCCAGGCTTCAACCAACCCCCAACCACCTGCGGGGTCAATTCGAGGATACAACCTGTACCAACCGTACCCGAGCCAATCGCATCACCGGGCAACAATCGCGTATCTCGACTCGCGTGAGAGAGCAACTGAGGCCATGTCCAATACATCGAACCCGCATTCGCATCCGAAACCAATTTGCCATTGATGCGGGCTTGCATCCATAGCCGCAATCGTCCATTCGAATAGCAATCCTTGAGTTCCTGCCACGGGACCACTTTTGGCCCAAACGCGTTGGCGAAATCCTTGCCTTTGCTCGGCCCCAAGCCCACCGCCATTTCTCGCCGCTGCAAGTCTCGCGCTGAAAAATCGTTGTAAATCACAAACCCCTCGACGCACTCCATCGCCGAATCATCCGCAGGCAAATCTTTCGCTTCCTTGCCAATGATCGCGGCAATCTCCAATTCGAAATCGAGCTCCATGGAGCCTTGCGGTGCCCACACCGCATCCCCATCTCCAATCACCGACGCCGGATTCGAAAAGTAAAATACAGGGATCTGGTACCACGCATCCACCATCGCCAAACCGCGCTGCGCTCGGCACGTTGTGACATGCTGCTCAAACGCATAAAAGTCTCGTATGCTTCGGATGGAAATCATAGTATTCGCTCATTTACCTTGGACCGACAGGCTCCTATCGGACTCTTAAAGCGTTCCTCGGATCTCTTGCTCCCGCTCGATAGCCTCGAACAGCGCCTTGAAATTCCCCTTGCCGAAACTCTTGGCACCCTCCCGCTGAATGATCTCAAAGAACAGTGTAGGACGATCCTGCACTGGTTTGGTAAAGATCTGAAGCATGTACCCTTCGTCATCGCGATCGACCAAGATCCCGAGTTCAGCCAACTCGTCGATGTCCTCCTTGATCGTGCCGACTCGGTCGCGAAGGTTATCGTAATACGTGCGAGGCACTCGAAGGAATGATACGTCGTTCGCAATCAATGCTCGAACCGTCTTGATGATGTCATTGGTGGCCATCGCAATGTGCTGAACACCGGCACCTCCATAAAAATCGATGTACTCTTCGATTTGACTCCGCCGTTTGCCATGCGCTGGTTCGTTGATCGGAAACTTGATCTTGCCACGACCGCTCTGGACCACTTTGGACATGAGTGCCGAGTATTCGGTCGAGATGTCGTTATCGTCGAAGGAAACGAGTTGCTCAAAGCCGAGCACCTTGCGGTAGAAATTCACCCACTCGTTCATCTTTCCTTCTTCGACATTACCGACGACATGATCGATCGCGAGCAATCCGGTGGGATGGTACGTCGCGGGATTATAGCGCGATGGATCGATCGGATCGAAACCCGGCGAAAATGCTCCGTGGTACCGGTCGCGGTTCACAAACGTATGCGTCGTGTCTCCATACGCCCGGATGGTGGCGTACTCGTAGACGCCGAAATCATCTTTTTCCTCGCGCGGGCCGATCACTCCTACGGCTCCCCGCTCCACAGCGAGATTGTACGCGCGCCGCACATCATCCACTTGCAACGCGATATCCGATACCCCGTCACCATGCAGAACCAATCGAGAGGCATCGGGGTGATTGGCGCGAAGCGGCGAAACGAGGACAAACGTGATCCCCCCCTGACGCACGACATAGCCCGCTTCATGCTTGACTTTGGTCTCTAAACCCGCATAAGCCACCACGTCAAAGCCGTAGGCATTGCGGTAGAAATAAGCCGACTGCCGCGCGTTGCCTACAAAGAATCGCACGTGATCGATTTTGCGAAGTGGCATCTCATCGACTGGGGTCATTTTGCGTTCTCCAAAAAGGCTAACAGATCTGCGAACTCCTGCCGCGACAACTGCTGATCCAATCCCGCAGGCATGATCGATACGTCACTCGGCCCACTCCCTTCGATGTCCTCCCGCATCACAGCCACCCGTCGATCTGCGGCCACCTGTAGGATGATCGATTGTGGACTCTCATCAACCACGAGGCCATTGATGATTTCGCCATCATTCATTCGGAGTTTTGTGCTGCGATAACTTTGTTCCAACCGGGCACTCGGAAAAACGATTGCTTCTACCAAATCGCGGCGTGTTCGGGAGCGTCCGATTTGACTCAATACCGGTCCGATTTCTCCACCCACATAACCGATCCGATGACAAGCACTACACGCAGCCTTGTCCGATCGAAAAACATGGTAGCCTCGAGCCGTATCCCCAGCGGGTAACTCCTTCAGCCATCCATCTACGGCTTTCGCGATCTCACCCGATGGTTGCTGCAATTGCGTCAGCGTTTGACGCCATTGATCGACAGCCTCTTTGCTTCGGGATTTCAGCATACCCAGCACTCGATCGATGTTGAGCGACTTAGCACCACCCACATTAGGCAGCGATTGAAGCATCTTGCGATCGATCTCGGGATCATCGATCCGAAGCAGCCCCTCGAGCACGATCGGTAACTCGAGCGGCCCGAAACCCGATAGCCCTTCCACGAGCCGTCCGGCTGCCTCGCGATCGTCCAATTTCACACGCTGCAGCGTTGCCAAGGCCAGTTTTCGATCGTCAGGTTTCCCTTGGATAGAGGCGTTCACCAAAGCAATCTCTCGATCTTTCGGAATCGCACCCCCAAGGGGCATACTGCGCGACCAGACGAGCCATGCTCCTGGGGCGGCAACATCTCCACCGGCAATCTTTCGCTGAAGCGATGGGGCGATCAGGTTCGCTTGCTCACCAAACTGCAACAGCTGCAAGACATCCGCCAATCCTTGGTCGCTCTGACTTCCTTCGATCCATGACGCCAACGGCGTTACCCATACGGCTGGAACCGGCCGATCGGCTACCCCTCTCAGGGTCTGTAACACGCATTCCCGTTGGGCCGGCGACCATTCTTGAGATCGTTCCAGCCATGACTGGACCAATTGCTGCACCGACGCTTGGTCGCTCCAACGCGACAGGATCGGGGCCAACGTTTGGACTTCGGATTCGCTACCTTGAGCAAACCTTTCCTCGAGCCACGAAAGGACGATATTGCTCCACGATGGATGTTGCTGCAGGATCTCAAGGCCCACCGCTGCGGCTCGTTCATTATCGATCGATGCCAAGCGGCAGATGGCGGCCGCATCCTCTTCACGCAACGCATTGCGCTGCTCCAAGGCGATCGCGCACGCCGCGCTCGATGCTGGATCGGTCATCAAATTCTTGCGAACCACCTCGAACTCGTCCCCGTCGATCATCGCCAAAATCACCGCATGCTGCATCGATCGATCCGATTTGTAACGCGAGAGCACTTGCAGCAGATCGAGATAGTCTCCTGAGTCGCCGTCTACTTTTCCTTGCATCCCCAATCGCCCAATGCATTCCGCGGCTAAACGCGCCGTGCGAGCATCTCTGTCATCCAAATGCCCGTAGTGATACAGGCACGAACTTACGGCATCTCGGGAACCTTCGTGACGGTACAACGAGATCAAATTCAACGCAGCGATGCGCACATCGGCAGACTTGCTTTCGAGCAAGCGATCGATCTGCAGCCAAACTTCCTCGTTCTTCGGTTCCTCGATCAGTACCGTTGCAAGTTCATCGATCGAACGACTAGGAGCAAGACCTTTCGTTAGAACATCGGTAACTGGCGGCCAGCGAACCGAATCGTCGCGACGATCCGAGGTCGCTCCTCGCAACCGGTAAATGCCTCCGAGAGCTACCCGTTGATCGGTAGCTGAACTGGGGCAACACAAATCGTACCAACCTCCTGTGTCCAACACGATCAGCGAACCATCGCGATCCAAAAGGACATCGACAGGATGAAAATCGATCCGAGGTGAACTTATCAAGTCCATCGAATCCGAACGGTAGCCTGCTGATTCCGGGCTTGTGTGGAGCGGATGAATTGAAATCTTATGGAGATTGAATTGGGCGGCTGCCAGATACCCGGAAACTTGCTTTCCAGCGGGTGTTTCCAATTGCGATGCGAGGCTTGGGGCGATCCCCTTCAAGTGCAACAGCCCCGAGGGCGCAGCCGGTCCGAGTTCCACCAAGGGTTCCATCAAGGGACCTGTTTTGGCGTGGCCATCGAGCACCTTGTGCGGTTTCCCAAATACCGCTCCGTACATGGCATGACCAATCCCATCGCGAAACTTATGCCGCGGGTGATGGAGAAACGTAGCGCAGAAAAACCGCTCGCCATTTGGGTGCCATGCAACGTCCACGAGGTTGTCCATGCCACCGGTCATCACCGGTTCGATCGGCCCACCTTTGGGATGACGCCGATAAAGATGCGAAGCGCTGCTGACAAATCGACCACCGCTTAGCACTTCATGCGACTGCTCGGCAAACGCACTTTTGGACCAATAGATCCACCGGTCAGGACCCAACCATGGGCCGTGCAAATCGTTCGCGCATCCGGTCAATGTCGTTCCATCGAACCAAACCTCTCGATCCTCGCAGACTCCATCGCCATCTTTATCGATCAACCGCCAAATTTGAGGTGGCGCAGCGACCAAAATATCGTTCCCCAAACACAGGACACCCTCGGGAAAACCCAAGGACTCCGCGACGACTTGTCGGGTATCAAACACACCATTGCGATCCTTGTCGGAAAGTCGCACGATTCGATGGGGCCGCGAGACCAACTGCTGCTGAACGGTCTCTTTTTTTTCTAGGTTCCAGACAGACTCGGCAACCACCAAATCTCCGTTCCCGTCCCACGTGGCCACGATCGGCCACTGGCATAGCTCCGAACCAGCCGCCAACTCCATCTCGCATAGAGCCGGCACGACAAATGGCATCCCATCGATCGAAATCGACTTGGTCTTTTCCATTGGCCCCTCAAGAATAGGCCCCTCAAGAATTGGCCCCGCAGGATCAGCAACCGCTGGAGACGTAGGCTCGGCCGAAATACCCGCCGACAAAAACGCATTCTCTAACAACTGGAACGCCAGGACCACGATCCAAAGCGACATGATCCAAAGAGAATGGATAGAACGAAACAGCATGGGATAAACTTTCGTGCGCGACGATGGTAGGTCTTTGAATCCGCCGATGCATCACCGAGCCGCGATCGGTCTCGAACCGAGGATCACCGAATTAATGATCCATCAAATCCCCTTCGGTCAGCATCCGAAATCCTTTTCGGGCGAGCATCTCCAAGGCGGCCTCGGTATTGTCCACCATGATGGCGATACCAGGTTCCGAATTGGGATGAATCAACAACGGATACGCTTGAACAATATTGATTTCCGCTTGGAGCAAGGCGGTGCAGATCTGCAAGAGAGGCTGCCCGCTCTGCGGAAGCTCAACGCCGATCAAATCGCTCTCGATGATTGCCAGTCCAGCCCGCTCCAGGATTTCGCGGCCTCGCTCAGCATGGCTGACGACGAAACGGACAAAAGCGCATTCGGCGGAATCGTTGATCGAAAATGCCGCGATGCGGATACCGGAAACCTCGAACCGCCGCACGACTTCCAGGAGCTGCCCGACGCGGTTTTCCAAAAACACGGTGAACTGTCGCAACGTCGGGTAGTCGCGCCCTCGCATTGTTTCAAACGAGGTATTCGATCCCTCACCCGTACTCATATCTCGGAAACTTTCCAACTTCAAAGGCCCATCGAACACACGGTGGCGCGACCCACCGGAATCAGGCCCTTCAGTCTAGCATAAGTGCTAACCATTTGGCGAACGGTTTGGCAACTTGCTCGCAGGGAGCAGCACCGAAAGAGCCTTCCACGTCCTATCGATCGCTCCTCGGTGCTCCGAGGTCACCTGCCGAGCCTTGGCAGCGATTTCCTGACGTTCCGAGGGGTGCTCGACCATTTGGCGAACCCATGTCTCGAGCGAAGGAGGCTCCACCAACTGCACAGCAGCGCCCCCTTCGAGGAGCAATTGGACGACATCCGCAAAATTCCGCGTATTGGGACCAAACGAAGTCGCGACCCCATACGCGCATGGTTCGATCATGTTCTGCCCCCCGCGGGAACCGAAACTACCTCCCACAAATCCGATGTCAGCCAGCCCCCACCACCAGCGTAGCTCGCCAACGCTATCGGCCAAAAAGATTTTCCAATCCTCGGTCTTCCATGCAGCGCTCGAGCCATCCCCCTTCGCTTTCACGGACATCTCACTGCGACGCAACCACGGGAGTTTTGTCCCCGCTACCTCGTTGGCAACTTCGTCAAAACGCTCCGCATGCCTCGGGACCAGGATCAATTTCAAATGGGGATACTGAGGACCCAATCGTCGATACGCATCCAAACAAAGTTGCTCCTCAGGGGATTGCGTACTACCGCACAACCACACGACATCATCCGGACGCAGGTTCAATTCCTCGCGCCGACGCAGGACCTCGGGATCCTCCCGATCACCGGTGGCACCATCGAATTTCGTATTCCCCGTCTCAACGACGCGTGTTGGATCGCATCCGAGCTGGATGAAACGCTCGCGATACGTGGCGCTCTGGGCTCCGACCCAGCGGAGTTGCCGAAGAACGGGTTGGATAAGCCATCGGACACGCTGATAACCCGACAGTGAGCGACTGCTGAGCCGGGCGTTGACCACCACCACGGGAATATCTTTCGCCGACGCTGCTGAAATCCAATTCGGCCACAGCTCGAGCTCTGCCAAAACGATCAAGCTTGGCGAGATCCTTTGGATCGCTGTTCGGACTGCCCACGTGAAATCGAGGGGCGCGAAACTGACACAGTGCCGCGCATACATCTTCTTAGCCAACTCATAACCGCTGTCCGTGGATGTCGTAACCACCAAGGTAACGTCGGGACGTTCCCGTTCAAAGGTTTCAATCAATGGCCGGACGACTTGGAG
>CAIYZV010000003.1 GCA_903930765.1 uncultured Pirellula sp. | reverse complement strand
TTGTCCTTCGCGTTCTTCGCGTCTTCGCGTGAGATGGATGTGACGTAAACCGGGGCTAAGGCCCGACGGCTGATGCGGACAGGCAGCAGGGGAATATGGGTGAAAAATACGTGTGGACAGCCGGGATCTTTAGCAAGGATCCCCTATCTTGTCCTTCGCGTTCTTCGCGTCTTCGCGTGAGATGGATGTGACGTAAACCGGGGCTAAGGCCCGACGGCTGATTATGACAGGATATCGTGGACGACGCGGCCGTGGACGTCGGTCAGTCGGAAGTCGCGGCCGGAATAGCGGTACGTTAATTTCTCGTGGTCGATCCCCATCAAATGCAATAACGTCGCATGAAGGTCATGCACATGGACCTTGTTCTCGATCGCCGCAAAACCAAACTCGTCCGTCGCTCCATACGCCATCCCTCCACGGACTCCACCTCCCGCCAACCAAACCGAAAAGCCATGGTTATTGTGGTCCCGGCCCTTGGCTCCCTCCGATACCGGCGTCCTTCCAAACTCACCGCCCCACAAGATCAACGTGTCCTCGAACAACCCGCGCGCCTTCAAGTCCTTGATCAACGCCGCGATCGGTTGATCGACCGCTTGCGCTTTCTTTGCATGGTCCGCGATGTTGTCGTGATCGTCCCACGGTTGGCCGTTCCCGTAAAAGACTTGGACCATCCGTACCCCACGCTCCACCAAGCGCCGAGCCGCTAGACAGCCGTCCGCAAACTCACCCTTGCCATACGCGTCGCGCGTCGTTTGGGTCTCTTGATTCAAGTCAAACACTTCTTGTGCTTCGGTCTGCATGCGAAACGCCATCTCCAGCGATTGGATCCTGGCCTCCAACGGATTGTCACTCCCACCACGGTCCTCTAAATGCAGCTCGTTGAGCTGCTTGAGCAGATCCAGTTGCTCCCGCTGCGCTGTCCTAGTGATCGCCGCGTTGTTGATGTCTCGAATCACATTCTGCGGGTCCATCTTGGAGTTGTTGATCTGGGCACCTTGATAGATCCCCGGCAAAAAGCGATTGCCCCAAAGTGCTGGACCCACGACCGGCTTTCCAGGACACAGGACTACAAACCCGGGAAGATTTTCGTTTTCGGTGCCTAATCCATACAGCAACCACGAACCCATCGATGGTCGCGTCGGTTGTGTTTCGCCACTGGTCATCATCAACAACGAGGGTTCATGATTGGGGATGTTGGTGTGCATCGAACGAATCACGCATAGATCATCCGCGCAGGTACTCAATTGAGGGAAGATCTCGCTGATCTCAAGACCCGACTCTCCATGCCGATCGAATCGGAATGGCGACTTCATCAACCCGCCTGTCTTCCGCTCCGTTTTCAAGTCGGCACCGGGTGGCCGCTGGCCATCGTACTTGGTCAATGAAGGCTTGGGATCAAACGTGTCGACTTGCGAAGGCCCACCGTTCATGAACAAATGGATGATCCGTTTCGCTCGTGGACGAAACATCGGTGGCTTGGGAGCCAACGGATTCCGCGATCCGCTGGGCGCTGTAGGCTCCTCGGCCAGCAGGCCCTGCCCTCGCAAAATCCCCGCCAATCCGAGCGCTCCGATCCCCGTGCCGAATCGCTGGAGTAACGCGCGGCGCGATAGATCACCGAACGCGTTCGAAGCTAGTTGCGAATGCAGGATTCTCATGGCAGAGCTTTAGGTTAAGTGGATAGTTGCTAAAACCGCATTGCGGCTTGGATCGATTAGGAATGGCTGTCGAATCGTTGTGCGGTTCAGGCTGCGAACGCCTTTGGGATTAGTCCAAGTACATGAACTCATTGCTACCGAGTAAGGCTTGCGCGTACCGCTCCCAACGCGTGAGCTGGTTTTGCTTTTTCTCGTCCTCGGTTTCGTCGGCTTGCAAGTAACCCAAACCGAGTTGCAACTCGCGATCGCCCACAGGCCGTCCAAAGGCGAGCGCGTAGCCGAATCGGATCTGGTCATCGACGTTAGGCCCTGCTTCTTTTTGAATGCGAGCCGCGAAGGCCTTGGATTGCTCGATCATGAATGGGCTATTGAGGACGAACAATTGCTGCTGCGGTACGGTTGTCTCCGCTCGTGTCGAAGCGGTGATGTTGGCATCTGGGAAATCGAATAGGCGAAGGGTGTTGTCGAGTTCGTGCCGGCTGATGAATGCGTAGACAGTTCGCCGGTTGTTTCCGGCGTCCGCCAAATTGGTTGAGGGACCTTGGAGTTTACGATCGAGTCGGCCGGAGGTGGCGAGGAGTGCATCGCGCCATGCTTCGACGTCCAAACGGCGTCGATTCATTCTCCAAAGATAGCGATTGTCCGCATCGCGTTGCATGTTCGCTTCGTCGCGATCGGAGCTGAGTTGGTAGGTGGCTGCAAGCATGATCTCGCGGTGCAGCGATTTGATCGACCAGCCACTTTCCATAAATCGCAACGTCAAGTATTCGAGGAGCTCCGGATGGGAGGGTGGCTCTCCGAGCTTTCCAAAGTTGTCTGGGGTTCCAACCAAACCGCGACCGAAATGATGTTGCCAAATGCGGTTGACGATCACGCGAGCGGTCAGCGGGTTGTCTCGCGATGCGATCGCGTTTGCCAGCTCCAAGCGGCCGCTTCCTTTCGAAAAGGGTGGTGGTGTGTCGCTGCTGAGCACTTTGAGGAAT
>CAIYZV010000002.1 GCA_903930765.1 uncultured Pirellula sp. | reverse complement strand
TCCGAACGTTTGCAACCCGGAGATCGCCTTCCCACCGAATCCGAACTGGCCAAAAAGTTCGGTGTCAGCCGACTCAGTTTGCGAGAAGCCACCAAAGCCTTGGAGTTCCTCGGCATCGTTCATTCGAAAACCGGGGTCGGGCTGATCGTTGGCGAACTCGACTGGCAGAGGATGACGCAAAACCTAGGCTTCCACGCGTCGCTCCACCAAGTCGATCCGGAGGAATTGATCGACTCGCGCGTCATCGTCGAAACCGGGATTATCCCTCACGTCGTCAAGCACTGCACAGACCATCCGGACTGGATCGATACGCTGCAAATGTTGGTCGATCGATTGAAAACAGCCAAAGACCTCCAAACCAAGATCGATCTGGATATCCAGTTCCATCGCGCACTCCTCGAAGCGAGCGGGTTGGCCCCCATGATCGCGTTCGGGGAAATGCTTCAAGTCTTCTTCCAGAAGTTCCGGGATAGCGTCAAAAAAGCGGAATGGGAAACGGCTGTGGCTAGCCATCAGCGGATCGTGGACGCGCTCCGTAGCAGACGCACTACCAAAGCGGTCGCCGAACTCAAACAGCACATCGAAAGTCACCGCGGGCGTTGAAGGCGGCCATCTAAGCAAGCCCATGGAAGCCAGCCGCCTATTGATGAGAGCCACTGAAGCCAGAAGCTGAACAATCGTCTCGACATCATTGAGAATACTCATGACTTGCGAGTACAATCGACGATCTGCACGTACCATCACGAAATCCATTGACTTGGTTCCGCAGCGGCAACAGCTGCAATAGGCTCGCTTGACGGAACTCTCGGACCTCTCATTTCTAGCAATGCGATACGCTTTATGAATCCCTCGCTCAACCGTCGGCACTTCCTTCAGCAATCTCTTGTCACTGCAGCTAGCTGCAACGTCGTTTTCCAAAATGGATTTGGCGCTCTTCAAAGAGCTCCCTCGGATTCGACCATCGCCTTCTTTGCGATCGGAGATACGCATTATTTCGCCAACGAGAAATCGCCCAACTCGCTCGATGAAACGTCCTTGGCCGTCTGCCGTGGGTTGATCGACACAATGAACGGGCTTCCTGGCACTGCGATTCCCGACGAAGCGGGAGGTGGAACCGTTGGAGCGATTCACGGCGTGATGCACGCTGGGGATATCATCGACACCGGTGACAAACGAGGCGCGACGCAGTCGGCAATGCAACGGACGGAATGGGATGGCTACGTCGCTGACTACGGTTTGACTGGAACCGAAGGCCGATTGAAATTCCCAGTCTTCGAAGTCCACGGCAACCACGACAGCCCTAGCGGGGATGGACTCGCAATCGACGGGTTGATCGAACGCAACCGCCGCCGTAACGTCACCTCGATTTCCGCCAATGGGCTTCACTATTCCTGGGACTGGGGGCCACTTCACTGCATCCATCTCGGTATCGTTGTGGGTCAAGATCCCTCGGTATCGCAAAAACGCCGCTACAATCCGATGGAAAGCTTTGATTTCCTCATCGGAGATCTCCAGAAACACGTCGGCGACAGCCGTCGCCCTGTCTGGTTAACCCATCACGTCGATGTGGCTCGCTACAGCAAAGGCTGTGATGCTACCGATGAGAAAAACCTTGGAATGGAATGGAATCCATGCGATGTAGGAGCTTATTACCGGGCTATCGAAAAAGCCAACATCGTTGCGATCCTCTACGGGCATACCCACGTCCGAAATATCCAGCGGTGGAATGGAACACCCGAAAAAACCGAGTCGGGCATACAACTCCTCAACGTCGACAACTCCAGTCACTTTAGCGGTGGCAACCAAGCCTTCTTTTATGTCGAGGTCGACGCGACAGAACTGCGCGTGCGCGAGTGCTCCACCAAAGATGCGTGGAAATCCCACTTCTGGACCCCAACGCTCTGGAAAATCCCTATCGCTTCATAGACCCAGAATCGCCTACGACTCACGCGGCATCATGCATTAACGGCATCATGCTTTAACGGAGCGACGTCTGAGGCTCCATCAAGAACTTGATGCATGCCGGTTTGAGCGGTCGGATGGAATAGCCTGTCGGCTTGACCATGCCGGTCGCACTGTCGATCCGGAAGGAATACACCGTGTCGCTGTCTTGATTCTCGGCTAGCAGCAATTGACCAAACGGATCGATACGAAAATTGCGAGGTGTCTTGCCGAGCGTGTCAAAGTTATCGATCCGTTTGATACCGCCTGTACTCTGGTTGATCGCAAAGATCGCGATGGTGTTGTGACCTCGGTTGCTTCCGTAAACGAAACGACCCGATGGATGAACGATCACTTCGGCTGTCGAGCCTCCCGGCGTCGGCTTCCCTTCCGGAACCGTGCTCTCATGGGAAATCGTCTCCAGCTTTCCGGTGGCTCCATCCCACGCAGCGGCGGTCAACGTCATCCCGAGTTCGTTGATGATGTAAACCGTTTTCCCCGATGGATGGAATGCAAGGTGCCGTGGTCCGCTTCCGGGAGGAAGCTCAAACGCAGGATTGGGTCCCGGTTTGAGCGTTTTCTTATCCTTGTCCAGCTCATACACGAAAACACGATCGGCTCCGAGATCCGCAACCAATACCCATCGCCCTGTCGCATCGAAGAGGCTGCAGTGCGCATTAGGCCCTTTCTGTCGCTCAGCATTGGGTCCCGATCCGCGATGCTGGATCGTCCCCGATTCCCTCTGCAAGGATCCATCATCCCCAAGTGGAAATACTGAAACGGATCCACTCACGTAATTCGCAACCACGGCGAACTTGCCCGTCGGATCGATGGCAACGTGGCACGGCACATCCCCATTCACCTTCTCCGATTGCATCTTGACCAACTCAGGCGTTTTGCCATCGAGGTAAGCTTCGCGGTCAAACCGATACGCGACGATCGCCGCAGGGGCATCGCGATCATCGCGCATCGTTTCCGTGACGACATACATCACGTCCAGCTTGGGATGGAGCGCCAAAAACGATGGGTTCTTTTGCTCTGCCACCAATTTGGGTTCGGCCATCGATCCATCGCGCTGCAACCGGCTGGCGTAAACTCCCGGCCCATATCCAGCGATCCAAAAGACTTGAGCCTGCAATGGTTCGGATTGAGACCAAACAGTTGCGCAAAACAGAGCAGCGATCGCAAAGGTACGAAGCAAAGATTTCATGGTGATTCGCCGTATCAAGAAAATGTGTTCCATTGGGAATGGGGGATATCGCAAGGCGATCTCCAGAGTATAGTCGTTTCCCAGGATCCTTAGGCCCCCGAAAGCATCCACAGCCATGCGATATTTTGGGCTGACGCTAATTTCCGGCGGTCATTTTTGAGGCGGTCATTTCCAAGCGACGGTTGCCGGCCCCCTGCGTCTTGAGACTCTGCAGTCTTGAATACTGCAGTCTTGAATACCGCAGTCTTGAATACATTGGGCATCAAATTGATATCTGCGCCCCATGAACTAGGTGCTATAGTTTCGGGAGCTATACTATTGCGTAGGCTGAATGCAGCGACACTGTTTTAAAACTGTTTGGAAATCGAGGGGCGGATGTGCGGGATCGCAGGTGGGGTATGGTCAGCCGACGCACCTGAGATGCCTTCGGGAATACCTTCGGGGATCTCCTTAGAAATCCTGCGGACGATGACCGATGCGATCGCTCATCGCGGCCCGGATGATCAAGGGCATTGGCTCTCGCTCTCACAGCGGAAACCCCACTGGGTGGAAACCCAATCCACCTTGAATGTCGCATTAGGGTTCCGTCGGCTATCGATCATCGATCTAGATACCGGACGCCAACCGATGGCCAACGAAGACGGCACGGTCCACGTCGTCTTCAATGGTGAGATCTACAACTATCGCGAACTGCGCCATCGACTTGAAGGTTCGCATCACCGTTTTGCCACGCACAGCGATACCGAGACCATCGTCCATTTGTATGAGGATCTCGGGACAGAGTGCTTCGAACATTTCAATGGGATGTTTTCGATCGCGATCTGGGACTCTGTCAATGAGCGGCTGGTATTGGCTCGTGACCGTCTCGGAAAGAAGCCGCTGTTTTATTGGCACCATGGGGACCAACTCTACTTCGCGAGCGAACTCAAGGCTCTCGTCCATGTCCCCGGCTTTCCCAGACAGATCGATCCAGGAGCCATCGACTCGTACCTCACCTACCAATACATCCCTCACCCAAAGACGATCTATCAAGGCGTATCGAAGCTGGAACCGGGGCACTTTTTGGTTTTTGAAAAAGGCCGAGTTCGGATCGAAAAGTATTGGAACATCGACTGGTCTCGCGAAGTCCCTACAACGCTCCCGGAAGCCCGGGAGCGGCTCACGGAACTACTCAACGACGCGATTCGATTGCGACTGAGGAGCGATGTGCCGCTCGGTGCGTTCCTCTCCGGAGGCATCGATTCGTCGTTGCTGGTCGCGCTCGCACAGAAGCAATTGAGCGAACCGATACGTACCTTTTCCATCGGCTTTTCCGAAGCCGATCACGATGAGACCGGATTCGCTCAGATGGTGGCAGACCATGTCGGAACCCGTCATGAACGCTTCGAGGTCCAACCCGACGCGCTGGCGATTATCGATCAATTGGTTCAGTACTACGATGAGCCGTTCAGCGACTCAAGCGCGGTACCAACATGGTACCTGTGCGAGATGACTCGC
>CAIYZV010000001.1 GCA_903930765.1 uncultured Pirellula sp. | reverse complement strand
CCCGTACTGCTTCGATTGTAGAAGCGTATCGAGTGCTTGCTCCCATGCTTGGGTGGTGGGTGCCTTTTCGAAGGCCTGAACTACCTCCGGGCTCGGAGGGATTCCCCACAGATCCAATGTTGCCCGGCGGATTTGTTCGCGCGGGGAGGCCAATGTCGGGGATGGTAATGCAGGGGCTGACGCATCAGCACCAGTGGTTGATTGCAAGTGCCTTCGGATGAGCAAATCGATTTTCTGGCTGGCAGAGAGTTCGACTTCTGAGTCCTTGAAGTTGGGCGAGAGGATCGGTTGGAAGGCCCAGTAGGATTCGTCCTGTGGGGTGATTTCAAAATTTCGGTTTCGTTTTTTGGGGCCGGTGGAAGAAGTGACACCATCGGTGGGATCTTCTCCGCCTGTGGGATTTTCTCTGGGATCCAGTGCGCCGTCCGCGATCCAGGCTTCGATGTCTTGGATCTCACGTTCCGATAGTTTTTTTCCGGAGCTTGGTGGAGGCATTCGAACCTCCGGATCGGGATCCCGTAGCACGGAGACGAGAGTGCTGACGCTGGGGCGGCCTGGTTCGATGACGCCCGCATCGGACCAACCGGCCCGGTCGGTTAATCGCAGACCTCCTTTTGGTTCATCGGCGCCGTGGCACTCCACGCAATTTTTTTCCAAGAGGGGCCGAATCTTTGACTCAAAATGGTTGAGTCGATCATCGGCCCTTAAGGGGGCTATGGCCGCCGAAGCGAGCAAGGCCGCGAGCGCAAAGCTCCGCGCAGTCACCATTGCGCCAATCGGGTCTGAGCCAATCGGGTCGACCACCAAAAGGTAAGCCGATATGCATCGACGGGATGAGGACTGCCGTCGTGTCCGAGCGAAGGAAAGAACGCGGTCAAGAACTGGGGAAAGGTCGAGCATCCGAAAACCGAGCTCCGGGTGCGAGGAGGTCAGGTGGGTAAGCGATCGGCGATCGCGTTAACTCCAGCTCAGTATAACCTTGCCCGATTGGCCTTGTTGCATTACTTCGAAACCTTTTTCGAACTCGGTGTAATGGAAACGGTGGGTGATCACAGGCGAAATATCCAGGCCACTTTCGAGCATGACCGTCATTTTGTACCACGTTTCATACATTTCGCGGCCGTAGATACCTTTAATGGTAAGCATATTGAAGACCACCGTGTTCCAATCGATAGCGATGGGTTCCGATGGAATTCCGAGGATAGCTATTTTGCCACCGTGGCACATCGCATCGATCATCGATCGAAGTGCGGCAGGTGAGCCGGACATTTCGAGTCCGACATCGAAACCTTCCTTCATGCTAAGGCGTTTTTGGACGTCTGCGATCGACTCGGTACGAGGATCGACCGCGACGGTGGCCCCCATGTTGCGGGCGAGTTCCAAACGGTAGGGGTTTAGATCGGAAACGACGACATTGCGAGCTCCCGCATGTCGAACAACGGCGGTTGCCATCAATCCGATCGGACCTGCACCGGTGATCAGTACGTCCTCTCCGAGGCAATCGAAGCTGAGCGCCGTGTGGACGGCGTTGCCCAGCGGATCGAAGATTGACGCCGTATCGCGATCGATCCCCGCATTGTGGTGCCAAACATTGGTCATCGGCAAGGCAATGTATTCGGCGAAGGCACCGGTGCGATTGACACCGATACCGGACGTGTCTTTGCAGAGATGGCGTCGGCCGGCCAAGCAGTTACGGCATCGTCCGCATACGACGTGTCCTTCACCCGAGACGATCTCGCCGGGAAAGAAATCCTTTACGTTGGAGCCGACTTCGACGATTTCACCAACGAACTCATGACCGACAACCATTGGAACGGGAATCGTTTTCTGAGCCCACGCGTCCCAATTGTAGATGTGAAGGTCAGTCCCGCAGATTCCCGTTTTTTCGACTCGGATCAAACAATCGTTGATACCGATTTCGGGGAATGGAACATCTTGGAGTTGGAGACCGATACCGCGATGATGTTTGACCAAAGCTTTCATGGTTTGCAGACTGAAAAGGGTCGGATGGAACTGCTGATGCCAATGGAGTTATGCGATCAATACGCTTTAAGCATAATGCTCAAGATAACGTTCAGGATAAAGTGTGGTCTTGGAATCGTCGATTCCATTTACGAAGTTTGATGGTTGTGGGGAGTATTTGGATAGGCTGTGCCTTTCTTGGATTCATTTTTGGCGTTTTTCGGTGGTTGCGAGAGATCTGCTGGCAATAGAGATCTGCTGGCAATTTCGTCCTGTTGTGACAGCAGTCCTGCGTGTTAGACTACGACGCCGCTGAAATGCTCCTGCGTTTGGAGTTTCCTGCAACCACAGGATGCAGCGGCATTGGCTTGGGATAGGTAGATGATGCCGAAAGGCATTAGCGATGTACTGAGGGTTGGCACTGAGGTCGATTTTTCGTGAGCGTTTCCGATGGTCCGAGTTTTTTTTGAGGGCTTGCGCCGATTGAGTCTTGGGATTGCTTTGTTGGCAATCGCTGGGACGGTTCTGTTGCTGTTGGACTTGCAATCGAGGAAGGGTGGTCGAAACTCGGGAAAAGGCCCTTCGATTCCTCGGATTGCTTTTGTCCAGCATGCGTCGATCAAAGCCATCGATGATGGAAGGGTTGGGGCTATCGAACAACTGAAGCTACGGGGTTACGTCGATGGGGAGACGGTCTCCATCAAATACTTCAATGCGGAAGGAGATATCGGCACGGCGAATGCGATTGCGAAAGAGGTTACTTCAGGTTCCTACGATTTTATTTTGACGATGAGTACGACTTCGTTGCAGACTGTTGCCAGCGCGAACAAGTCTTCTGGACAAGTTACCCATGTGTTTGGTTTGGTAACCGATCCATATTCGGCAGGGGTAGGAATCGACCGTGAAGACCATTCAAAACATCCCCCCTACATGACCGGGATGGGCAGTATGCAGCCGGTCGAGTCCATTCTGAAATACATCCAAGAAATGCGTCCCGAGGCTAGACGGATCGGTCTTGTGTGGAATCCAGCCGAATCGAATTCCGTCGCACAAACCCTTTTGGCGCGTTCGCTTTGCAAGGAAATGTCGTTGGAGTTGATTGAGGGAAGTGTTGAAAATTCGGCCGCTGTGCAGGAGGCGACCAATTCGGTTTTATCTCGGGGAGTGGATTGCATGTGGATCAGCGGTGATATCACTGTTTCCTCCGCGAACACGCTGGTGATTCGATCTGCAAATAATGCCGGTGTGCCTGTCTTCTGCTCTTTGCCGTCAGCCGTTCTACTGGGCAGCACGTTGGATTTAGGAGCAGACTATATCAGCATAGGAAGAACGCTTGGAGATATGGCTGCAGATGTTCTCGGCGGCAAAAATCCGGCGGACATACCCGTAGAAAACCGTACCGACGAAATTCTTCTTTACAACGAAACGACGCTTTCCAAGCTCAAGGATCGTTGGACGTTCACGCCAGCAATTCGAAAACGAGCGAATGGTTGGATTACTGAAACCGAGAAGAATCTCCCCGCTCATTTAATGCCTTCCAAATAGCCATCGCTTTCACGCGTTCTGTTGCTAACAAAGCAAGTTACTAAAAATGAAGATTCAAACTAGGCGCAATCAGGCCAAATATGTTCTGGAATTGGATGGTCGTTTGGATGCGAGTTGGTCGGCCTATGTTGATGCCAATATTGAGGCTGCGATACAGGGGGGGCATCATGAGATCGACATCGATCTCGCTAAAGTGGACTACATGAGTTCTGCGGGAATCGGAGTTCTGCTCAAGTACCGAAAGAAGTTGATTGGCGTTCAAGGATGTTTGCGAGTAATCCATCCGACGGAGAATGTTCTTTCCGTCCTTCGCTTGATGAGATTAAGTGGGTTGTTGATGGGTGATTCGGGCGAGGTAGTACCAAGTACTCCAACGCAGCAATCCGTCGGTTTTGAGCACCAAGGGTGTCAGTTTGAAGTGTACCAACTCGAATCTAGGACCCCATTGAAGTGCGATTTTTTAGGAAAGCCGGAACTGTTTCCACGTGGGCTAATGGAATCGAGTTCCGAGTTTCGTGTTCCCTTCGATAGCACCACCTTCGGATTGGGTTTAGGTGCCTTTAGCGACAGTGAGGCCGAGGGAGGCTTGAAAAAACTCGGTCGATTCGGGGAATCGTTGGGGGTCGCTGGGGTTGTGGTTCAGCATGCGGCGGATGATAGTCGTGTTCCCGATTATCAATTGCGGCATGAAGATCTCGTGCCCGAGTTGAGAGTACTGTACGGCATTTTTTGCAAGGGCGATTTTTCCCATCTGGTGCGTTTCGAGGCTGCAGAGAGTTCCAAGGGTACGATTGGGTACAGTGAGTTTGTTTCCAAAGTTTGCGATCAACTTGACTGCCCAAATATTGCTTTTGCAGTCATCGCAGAGTGCGCATCGGTTGTGGGAGCTAGAATGCTTCGTTTCCCGGAGCCAACGGATGGCCAGTCACCTTGGGAGTTTCCTGGGATCCGCGATTGGTTAACCTTTACGAGCGAGCAAGGTGAAAACAGAAAGCTTGCTTTGGTTGTTGGGATCGTTTGTCGGAACCCTCCGGAAACTGCGAAAGCGTTTCTGCGGCCACTTGGTGAGGACTCGGATTTTTGTGGGCATGCCCACGCTGCTGAGTTTAGTTATCGACCATTGCCGAAGGGTGTTTTAGACTTGACGTCTACAGTCCGTAGCCTGTTCGAGAAAGATACTCCGCGCAGCGTTTTACACCTGATGATGGATTCTCGACCGATTGAGGGGGTGGGGGAAACAGAGTTCATGCGTGGAGCGTGCTGGTGCGGTCCGATCAACGACTGGACTCCAACGACTGGACTCGAACGAACTGAAGAATGACGATCGATCGGTTGCGGAGGCGGGTGGGATTTGTCGGAGTAGCTGTAGTATTGGATTCATCGGCTGCCGATGTATGAGACAAGATAAACCTAAAAGGTGTTGTGGGTCATGGTGCTCTTAATCAGTGCGTTCAATTTTGGATTGATCTTTGCTTTCTTGGCGTTGGGGGTTTATATCAGCTTTCGCATCTTTCATTTCCCCGATATTACCGCGGATGGTTCGTTTGCCTTTGGGGGTGCTGCAACGACCGCCATGTTGGTGAGCGGTTGGGGCCCCATGGTTGCCACGGGTGTTGGTTTTTTGGCCGGTATGTTGGCCGGAGCAACAACAGGGATATTGCATACCCGATTTCGCATTCATGGGCTGTTGAGTGGAATCCTCGTCATGACGGCGTTGTATTCGGTCAATTTGCATGTTTTAGGCAAGAGCAACGTAACGCTTAGCGAAGCATCGACGCTCAATAAAACGTGGACAGCGATCGTCAAGAAGGTCGTTGGTGACGTAGAACGGGTCGATATCCTGGGGTGGATGGTGGGGATTCAGGATTTGGCGAGTCTGTTGTTGATGGTGTTGCTGATGATGGTGGTAGGTTCGACGTTGTTTTGTTTTCTGAATACGAAATTTGGAACGGCGATGCGGGGATCTGGTGACAACCCACAGATGATATTAGCGATGGGTGTAAGCGATAAACTACTCCTGACGTTTGGCTTGGCGCTCGCTAACGGTTTGACAGCGCTTTCGGGTTCGCTTTTGGTGCAGTATCAAGAGTTCGCGGATGTGCAAATGGGAATTGGCATGGTGGTTTGGGGACTAGCAAGCGTAATCATTGGGGAAAGTTTAGTTGGAGAGTCCCGATTCGGGTTATTGATCGCCGGGGCGATTCTTGGCTCCGTTCTGTTTCGGATGATGATTGCAATCGCGCTTCGATGCGGGTTGAATCCTAATGATCTCAAGATCATCACGGCTTTTTTTGTGTTCGTAGCGCTCGTGGCACCTCAATGGAGTCGCAAAAGGAAAACGCGATTGTTGGTTGCGAAAGCGAGGGTAGCTGGAAATGCTTGAACTCAGTGATATCCACAAGACGTTCTATGCGGGCACTCCGAATGAAGTTCGTTCGCTGAGGGGGGTAAGTCTTTCGATGCAGCAAGGCTCATTCGTGAATGTGATTGGAACGAATGGGTCAGGCAAGTCTACGCTTTTAAATGCAGTGGCGGGTACGTTTCTGGTCGACACGGGAAGAATTGTTTTAGGCTCAGAAGATATAACTCGCCAACCGGAGCATCGACGAGCTCGTCGAATCGGGCGTGTCTTCCAAAATCCATTTTCCGGTAGCGCACCCACGATGACGATCGCAGAGAACCTAGCCTTAGCTTCTCGTCGTGGATTGAGCCGTGGGATAGGGTGGTCGCTTTCGCGGAGTCTAAGGGAGGAGATCGCGGATCGAATTCGCACCCTGAAAATGGGCTTGGAGAACCGACTCGACAATCCCATTGGAAGTTTATCAGGAGGGCAGAGGCAAGCGATCACATTGTTGATGGCGACATGGGTGAAGCCGGATCTGTTGTTACTTGATGAGCACACAGCAGCCCTGGATCCTCGATCTGCGGACCAAGTCATTCGATTGACCCATGAAATCGTGACGCGCGATCAGTTAACGACTCTCATGGTGACTCATTCCATGCAGCAGGCTGTTCATCTTGGTGATCGTATTTTGATGATGCATCAAGGTCATATCGTTGCTGATCTCAGTGGGCCCGAGAAAGCTCGAGCTCGAGCCGAGGATCTTTTGAGTCGATTCGACGCATTGAGGCATCGCGATCAGCTGACCCCAGCAGTTCGAGATCTTTTGGAACTTTCCTACGTATAGGCATTAAGATAGGCCTTGAGACTGGCGAGATATCCTTCGGAGAAATTCCCTTTTCGTGGTGAGGATTTGCGATGGTCGAGGGGATGCCAAAATTGATTTCCCGCGGCAGTTTGCGGAATTTTTCGGGATTGGCTGCTGGGTGGGAGCATCCATTGGCCGAGGCACCCGCCAAAGGTTTGGGGCGGATGGTTTTTTCCGTGCCCCCTTATTTTGCCGAGATTTCATGGCGAACAAACCTGCAAGGGGATCCTCCAAGGAAGATGGATTTCAGGTATCATTCCCCTCGGTGAGCCGTGCGTAAATTTACTCGTCGTCCAAAAAGAGTTTCGTCAACGTAGTCCATGAGTCAGTTTCTCTTTTATTACGTTCGACCCGAGCCGCAGACGTGGGTGTTCCTTTCGATCTTTTCGATCCTTGGGGTATTCGTGGTTTTTCATCGTTTCTGGTCGATGAGAAACTTGGACATTCTTTTGATCTTGTCGTTCACTCTCGGGTACATGATGGTGTACGAGGGGAACAAAGCTGCATTGTCCCATGGAGAGGTACCGTTGGCCGCAAGCATGGCAACCGGTAGCGGTTCACCGCCCGCCGATGCCAACCGGCCTAACGGGGGCGAGGATCCCTCGCTGGTGGGAGGTGCGGTGGTTGCGAGTGAAGGAGGCGAGCGTCCTGATGCTGCGTGGTCCCCGCGGTCGTTGCTCTATTGGGGATTCTTGTCACTCCTGGTCTGCGCGGGATTACTTACCACCCGTATGTTGCTGGATACGGCAATTGTGCGTCGCCCGCTCCTGGAACCGAACTTGAATGGGGGAGGGATGTTGTTTATCGGCATTTCTCTTCTCGTGTTCCTGCTCGTGAACGTTGGGATGAGTACCAAAGATGAGAATCGAAAACAGGGCCCCGATCTTGGGCCTGGGTATGTGTTGCTTAGTGCATTGCCGCAGATATCTACCGTTTTGGATCGTACTGTTGACTCCGACGAAGAGACCGTAGTGGTCCCCGAGGCGCAGCCGACGGGGAATCGCAAGATGAAGGAGATGATTGCCCGAGTGTTGGCCATCGGAGCCAATCTGGTCCTCGTCTTCTGCATTGTGGGTATCGGCTATTGGCACTTTGGGAGCCTCAACACAGGTGTGGGGGCAGCGACGTTTTACCTGCTGCTGCCGTACACAGCGTATGCGACGGGCCGTGTGGATCACGTGGTGCCTGGCGCGATGTTGCTCATGGCTTTATTGATGTACCGACAGCCGTTCATCGCAGGACTGTTCCTTGGGTGTGCGGCGGGTGTTACGTATTATCCGTTCTCGCTGTTGCCGCTTTGGTGCAGTTTCTATTGGCAGCGAGGAATCCGTCGTTTCACCTCCGGATTTGCCCTTGCCGTGGTCGCCCTGGTCGTGGCGATGGCGATCCTGCACCCGGCGGATCTGGCGCATCATTTGAGTTATATGTTTGGAATCAAACGGGTCGCGATGAATGGCATGGATGGGATCTGGGGGTTGGGTTGGCACCCGTTCATTCGTATCCCGATCATTGTGGTCTTTGCTTTGTTGAGCATATCCTTTGTCGTATGGCCCCCCCAAAAGAACCTGGCAACTTTGATCAGTTGTTCCGCGGCGCTCATGGCGGCGACCCAATTTTGGCACGGCTTTGGTGGAGGATTGTACTTGGCGTGGTTCTTGCCCTTGGCGATTCTCACGGTCTTTCGTCCCAACCTCGATTATTGCGTGGCATTGGAGGTCGTTCGCCCGACGAAACGGAAGGGTAAACCGATCAAGCCGGCGGAGGTTCTAGAATTGCCTCCCGAGAATGCGGCTTAACGGGGCGTCCAAGCCGACGGGGCGGTGTTTGTGGTTCGAAGGTGAATTTGCTTACGGTTCACCATGGTTGTGCCGTCGGTGCACGCAAACCGGACATAGACGTCGATAGTGCTCGTGGCTGGCGTTTTACCTTGCCACGGAAGTTTGACGTGGAAGCCTTGTGCCGCCCCGATTGGCTCAAGCAAATCCTGCAACTGCTCGTCGCTCATTTCCCAACGGCCAACTCGGATCGGCTCCCCATCGCGGCTGGTTTCTTCCGCAACAATCGTCAAAGTACCCGCTGTGGCTACAAATTGCTGCGATACGTTGCGCGGAACCAGGACCAGATACAGTCCTTCGTCCCCGGGTTTGCCATCGAGATTCAAGCCGCGGCAAAGTGTTGGGTGGAAATCGATTTCACGTGCACGGGGATCCTGTGCTTGTGTGGTTGATCCTACTGGGATGCTGGCAGATGCTTTCTGAAGAACCGGAATCGAGGGAACCTCGATCTTGCGCTCCTTCAGCACCGCGTCGGAGACCTCATGAGGTAAGCCGGCTGGTGCTGGCCGTTGCAATGGTTCTTTCGTACGAACCGGTTTGTCGCTTGGGGGCAGAGTGCTCGATTTGTCGAGTGTCGGTGGAAGTAACTCCAGTTCCTTGGTCGGAGTAACTGCCTCTGTCGCGGACGGAGTGATCGACGGAAGTG